>CAMLEO010000154.1 GCA_946478975.1 uncultured Steroidobacter sp. | reverse complement strand
ATCATCTCGCTGCCGCTCGGCATCCTGATGGCGTTCATCGTGATGCGAGGCCAGGGCATCAACGCGAACATCATGTCGTTGGGCGGCATCGCCGTGGCGATCGGTGCCATGGTCGATGCGGCGGTGGTCATGATCGAGAACGCGCACAAACACATCGAGAAATGGCGACATGAGCATCCGGACCAAATGCTCGCGGGCGCCGAGCAGTGGCGAGTCATCGGCGTTGCGGCTGGTGAGGTTGGCCCGGCGCTGTTCTTTTCGCTGTTGATCATCACGCTGTCGTTCCTGCCGATCTTCACATTGGAGGCGCAGGAAGGACGATTGTTCTCGCCGCTCGCGTACACCAAGACGTACGCGATGGCTGCTGCAGCGGGGCTGGCGGTTACGCTGGTGCCCGTGCTGATGGGCTATTTCATTCGCGGCCGCATTCCGGAGGAACATCGCAATCCGCTGAATCGCTGGCTGATCGCGGGCTATCGGCCGCTGCTCGACCGCGTGCTGGAGTATCCAATAACAACCGTGGCGGTCGCGGCCATCATCGTGGTCGTAAGCATCTGGCCGCTCACCCGGCTCGGCGGGGAGTTCATGCCGCCGCTCGATGAAGGCGACTTGTTATATATGCCGTCGGCGCTGCCTGGGTTGTCAGCCGGCAAGGCGTCGCAGCTGCTCCAGCAAACCGATCGCATGATCAAGACCGTGCCGGAAGTGGCAACGGTGTTTGGCAAGGCAGGGCGCGCCGAGACTGCGACCGATCCGGCTCCGTTGGAAATGTTCGAGACCACGATTCAATTCAAGCCTCGCGAACAATGGCGCGCCGGCATGACGCCCGACAAGCTGGTGCAGGAGCTGGATCGAGTCGTGCGCGTGCCGGGCCTTGCAAACATCTGGGTGCCGCCGATCCGCAATCGCATCGATATGCTCGCGACCGGCATCAAGAGCCCGGTCGGCATCAAGATCTCCGGCAGCAGCCTGGCTGAGATCGACAAGCTGACCTCTCGCGTCGAGCAGATCGTTCGCAACGTGCCCGGAGTAACGTCCGCCCTTGCGGAGCGACTGCGCGGCGGTCGATATATCGATGTGACCACCGATCGAGACGCCGCCGCTCGCTATGGTCTCAATATCGCAGACGTGCAGAGCATCGTCTCCACCGCAATCGGCGGCATGACCGTTGGCGAGACGGTGGAAGGCCTGCAGCGCTTTCCGATCAGCGTGCGCTATCCACGCGAGATTCGCGATTCGCTCGGCGACCTTCGCAATCTGCCGGTGGTGACACCAACCGGAATGCAGATTCGCCTCGACGATGTCGCGGATCTCAGCATCGTCGACGGTCCGCCGATGCTCCGAAGTGAGAACGCGCGGCTTGCTGGCTGGATCTATGTCGATATTCGCGGGCGTGACTTACGCTCAACTGTGCAGGACATGCAACGCGTCGTGACGGAGCAATTGTCGCTGCCGCCCGGCTATTCGATTTCATGGTCGGGGCAGTTCGAGTATCTGGAGCGCGCGACGGCCCGTTTGAGAATCGTCGTGCCGGTGACGCTGCTCATCATCTTCGTGCTGCTGTATGTGGTGTTTCAGCGCTTCGACGAGGCGTGGCTCATCATGGGTACGTTGCCGCTCGCGCTCGTAGGCGGCGTCTGGCTGCTGTGGGGGCTCGGTCACAACATCTCGGTCGCGAGCGCGGTGGGTTTCATTGCGTTGGCGGGTGTGGCGGCGGAGTTCGGCATCATCATGCTTTTGTATTTAAAACACGCCTGGGACGCGCGCGTCGCGCAGGGTCACGGCACTGAAGCCGATCTCGTCGACGCCATTCGCGAAGGCGCGGTGCTGCGCGTTCGTCCGAAAGCGATGACTGTCGCCGTCATCATCGCCGGCCTGATTCCCATCATGATCGGCGGCGGCACAGGCTCGGAACTCATGCAGCGAATCGCTGCACCCATGGTTGGGGGAATGATTACAGCGCCGTTGCTGTCGTTGTTCGTGGTGCCGGCGGTTTATTTATTGATGCGTCGGCGGGAGCTGGAGCGTGCCTGATGTCCGGTTTCGCTGCGGTTGCATGGTCGGCCAGTCGCAGCTACGCTGCGCGAGTGTCCCGACTCCATTTCCATCGCTGGGCCGTGATTTTCCTGCTGGTGAGCAATCTCATCCTCGGGGAGTTCGCCCATGCCATGCCGCACATGGCGGAGCATGGCATGACGATGAATGAAGTCGTCACATCGGCGCCGGTCAGTGACGACAGCCCGGCTTGCGGCGACCACGTTCAGGCCAGCGCCAAAGGGGGGCAGCCGCACGCCTCGAACACCGATCATGCCGGCAAGGATTGTTGTAAAGCCGGCCAATGCGCCTGTCCTTGTTTGCATAGTCCCGCCGCGGTCGCGGCCGTTCCTTTCGTCGTGCAACCCACGCATGACGACCAGGCTGCCGTCCTCGTCGAGGGCGCCACGTGGCAGCGCTTGTCGGGGCTGTTCCGCCCACCCGCCTGATTCCTCTCCCGTTGCGATGTTGATCGACGCTGGTCGGTGACTGCCGACTTGCGACTTCGTTAATTGCAATCGCGCCGTCACGGGCGCGAGATGGATGAGGATTCCCATGCAGGACTTCGATCCTTTGCCTGCGCTGAGCCGCCGCCGTTTTCTGGTGGGCGCGGGCAGCGGGCTGTTCGTGCTCGGCGCTGCCCGCAATTTGTCGTGGGCGCAGAGCGCGAATCAAACGGTTTTATCGGGCACCGAATTCAACTTGGAGATCGGTGCCATGGATGTGAATATCACCGGCAATCGCCGTCGCGGCACGGTCGTGAACGGCCAGATTCCCGCGCCGCTGTTGCGCTGGCGCGAGGGTGATACGGTCACATTGCGTGTTTCCAATCGCTTGCCGGTGCGCAGCTCGATTCACTGGCACGGCATGATCGTGCCGGCGGACATGGACGGTGTGCCGGGCTTGAGCTTCGACGGCATTCCCAGCGGCGGTTCGTACACGTATCGATTCAAGGTCAATCAATACGGCACGTATTGGTATCACGCGCACTCGCGCTTTCAGGAACAGACCGGACTCTACGGCCCGATCGTCATCGAGCGCCGCGGCGGCGAGCGTCAGCACGCCGATCGTGAGTATGTGATTCTGCTGTCCGACTGGACCGACCTCGATCCCGAACGCATCTACTCGACGCTGAAGAAACAAAGCGCGTATTTCAACTTCGGCAAGCGCACGGCCGGCGATCTGTTGGCGGACGCACGCGAGCAAGGCTGGAGCCAGGCGCTGGCCGAACGGCGCATGTGGGGACAGATGCGCATGAATCCCACCGATCTGCTCGATGTATCCGGCTATGCGTACACCTATTTGATGAACGGCATCACGCCGATGGGCAACTGGACGGGCTTGTTCAATCGCGGCGAGCGCGTGCGGCTGCGCTTCATCAATGGCTCGGCGATGAGCATTTTCGATGTGCGCATTCCGGGGCTGAAGCTCACGGTGGTCGCGGCGGATGGACAGGATGTGGAGCCGGTGTCGGTGGATGAGTTCCGCATCGCTTCGGCTGAAACCTACGATGTGATCGTCGAGCCGAAGGACGATCGCGCCTACACGATATTTGCTCAGGCGATGGATCGTTCGGGTTATGCGCGAGGAACATTGACGCCGAGCGCCGGGATGACGGCGGAGATTCCGCCGCTGGATCCAAGGCCGCTGCTGACGATGAGTGACATGGGCATGGGCCATGACATGGCCGGCATGGATCACGGTTCCATGAATCATGGCGAGATGGACCACGGCACCATGGACCACAGTGCAATGAATCATGCCGGCATGGACCACTCGGCCATGGGCCATGGCGCGTCTCAATCTCTCAATCACTCGCCTGCCGAAATGGGCCCTACCGTCGACATGCGCATCGACCAAGCCTCGACCAGCTTGAACGATCCCGGCGTCGGCTTGCGCAACAACGGCCGCCAGGTGCTCACGTATGCGGACTTGCACACCATCGGCGGCCCGATCGATCGTCGCGCGCCGGGGCGCGAGATTCAGCTGCATCTCACCGGTCACATGGAACGTTTCATCTGGTCGTTCAACGGCCAGAAGTTCTCGGAAGCCGAGCCGCTGCGTTTCAATCTCGGCGAGCGCCTGCGCATCACGCTGGTGAACGACACGATGATGACGCACCCGATCCACCTGCACGGCATGTGGAGCGAGCTCGAAACACCGCAAGGTGAATTCCAGGTTCGCAAGCACACCGTGATCGTGAATCCCGCTCAACGCATCAGCTATGCAGTCACGGCGGACGCGCTGGGGAGATGGGCGTATCACTGCCATCTGCTTTATCACATGGAGGCGGGCATGTTCCGGGAAGTGCACGTGGCACCGGAGCACGAGCACGGCGGAGGTCACGAATGAAAACTCCGGTAACGTTTGTGACCGCAGCCACCTTCACTGTGTTCGCCGGCATGGCGCTCGGTGCCGAGGATCACTCGCAGCATCAGCAGCCGACGCAACAAGCCGAGGGTCACAGCGGGCATCAGCCGCAGCAAACTGAAGATCACAGCGAGCATCAGCACGATCAGCACGCCGGGCATCACATGGAAGACATGCCTGGCATGGACATGGCGGACACACCCGCCAGCGACACGCCTGCCAGCGATCAGCCCACCGAAAGCGAGCTGGCGCACATTGCGCCCGATCCGCCGCAGCACGTCATGGGCGATATGTCGAGCGAGCGCATGATCGAGCTGATGCAAATGGAAGACGACGGCGAGTACGGCATGGTGCTGCTCGACCAGCTCGAATGGCAGAATCGCAAGAACGCCGATACCCTCGCCTGGGAGTTCGACGCCTGGTATGGCAACGACTACAACAAAATCTGGTTCGAAACCGAAGGCGATCGTGCCAACGGCGATGAAGAGGGCCGCGTCGAAGTGATGTGGGATCGCATCATCAGCTCGTGGTGGAGCATGCAGACCGGCTTGCGCCAGGACTTCGGCAAAGGCCCGACGCGCAACTGGCTCGACCTCGGCATTCAAGGCCTCGCGCCGTATTTCTTCGACATCGATGCCGCGTTGTACGTCGGCGACGAGGGGCGCACGTCGCTACGTTTCTCCGCCGAGTACGACATGCTCCTCACCCAACGTTTGATTCTGCAGCCCGAACTGGAAGTGCGCGCGTTCGGCAAGGACGATCCTGAGAACGGCATCGGCTCGGGCCTATCCGACGTCGAACTCGGACTGCGATTGCGCTATGAGATTCGCCGCGAGTTTGCGCCTTACATCGGGCTGCATTGGGAACGAAAGTTCGGACGCACGGCGAGCTTTGCGCGCGATGAAGGCGACGATCCGAACGAATTGGTCGTTGTAGCTGGTTTGCACGCTTGGTTTTAGCAACTGACATTGGAGATAGTCATGAAATATCTGCTCTCGGCTCTGGCTCTGTTCTTTACGCTCGGCGTCGCGCAGGCGCACACCCACCTGAAGTCCTCGATGCCGGCCGATCAAGCCGTGCTCGCGGCCGCGCCCAAGCAGGTGATGTTGCATTTCTCGGAGCCGACCCGGCTCACCGCGGTGACCTTGCAGAAGGATGGCGATAAGAACGAAACAGCAGTGTCGGGCCTGCCGAAAGAAGCGGCGGCCGAAGTGACATTGCCGGTCTCGATCACGGGGCCCGGTGCTTACAAGTTGAGCTGGCGTGCAGTGGGTCCCGACAATCACGTCATGTCGGGCTCGATCCAGTTCACCGTCAGCGCCAAGTAACAATACGCACCGAGGCGAGCGACATGGCCGTCGATGTCATCTCAGCGCTGATTCGCGGACTGAGCTTCATCGCGTTGTTTCAGGCGGCCGGAGCGGCGATCTTTCTTGCGCTCTTCGGCCGCCAACTCGCGAACACATCGCGGCGCGTGCGCAGCCTCGGCTTTGTATCGGCAATTGCCGCGATCATGCTCGTCGCCGTTCACTACGCGTTGGAAGCGGCGCGGATGGCGGGAGCGATGTCGGGTGTCTTCGATCAGTCGTTGCAACAGATGGTGTTCGATTCGTCGATGAGCACCGCGTGGATGTGGCGGACGATCGGGCTGGTGGTGATCGCCGCGACCATCCGCCGGCCGGGCGCAGTAGGCACCGTGAGCAGCCTGGTCGGCGCCGCCGCGGTGGTCGCCGGATTTTTATTCGTCGGCCACAGTGCGATCAATCCCAATCGCGCGTGGCTGTGGCCGCTGCTCGCGCTGCATCTGGCTGTGGTCGCATTCTGGTTCGGAGCTTTGCTGCCTTTGTATGCGGTGAGTCGAACGGAACGTGCGCCTGTCGCTGCGGCGGTGGTCGAGAATTTTTCACGCATAGCCTTCTGGCTGGTGCCGGCGATTTTCCTGGCGGGGTTGTCGATGGCGATCCTGCTGATCGACGACTGGGCGATCTTCCGCGAAGGCTATGGAATATCGCTGCTCATCAAGATGGGCGGCTTCGCTGCGCTGATGGCCCTCGCAGCTCTGAACAAATGGCGCTACGGCCCGGCATTAGCCGAAGGCAGCGCCGCCGCGGCGTTTCAGCGCACTGTCGCAATCGAGTTCGCGCTGATCTGCGTCGTACTCATGACCACAGCCGTGATGACCACACTGTTTTCTCCAGAGTCGATGCAGGGATGAGATGACGCGAGCGTTACTTTCGCGGACGATCCACAAGTGGCTCGGCCTGATCGTTGGAATACAGCTGGTGTTCTGGACCATCAGCGGCTTCTACATGGTCGTCGTCGATCTCGACTTCATTCATGGCGACTCACTGGTGCGCAACGTTCGCGTGCCGCTGGGCGGGCGGCAGCCGCTGCTCACATTCGGTGACGTGACCAAGCAGTTCAACGGCGTTACCTCGGTGTCGCTGCGTGCGCTGCCGGGACAGGCGGCAGCTGTATATGAAGTAACAACGGACCAGGGAAAACGGCTGGTCGATGCAACGACCGGTCGGCTGATCTCGCCGCTGTCGCGCGACGCGATCGGCGATCTGTCGCGGCAATACTATGCGGGCAGCGGTCAGCTCGCCTCGGTTGCGCTCATCGAGCGCGATGCGCCGATGGAGATTCAAACGCGTCCGCTGCCGCTGTGGCGCGCCGACTTCGACGACTGGCTGCAAACCAGTTTGTATGTGCATCCCGATACCGGCGCCCTGGTGACGCGGCGGCATCGATTCTGGCGCTGGTTCGATTTCGTGTGGATGTTTCACATCATGGATTACGAAAACCGCACCGACATGAACAACGGCCTGCTGCGCACGGCGACCGTGGCGGGCTTAGTCACCGTGCTGAGCGGCGCCTGGCTGCTCTATTTCAGTTTCCGGCGTCGACCTCAGTTGGGCAGGCGGTCATGAGATTTCTACGCAAGCTACACAAGTGGCTGGGGCTCATCGTGGTGCTGCAGCTGTTGCTGTGGACGGTGAGTGGCACACTGTTCGCGTGGCTCGATCATCACGATGTTTCGGCCAAGCACAGCGTGCGGGAGGTCGAGCCGGCAGCGCTCGCGCCGTCCGTTCCGCTCGTGCAGCCATCCAGCTGGAGCACTGCTGGCGAAGTTATCGAGGTTCGCCTGATTTCATTGCTGGAGCAGTGGGTCTGGCGCGTCGAAACCACCAAGGGCATCACGCTGCTGAGCGCGACGACTGCCGAACCGTTCCAACTCAACGAGCAGCTCGTTCGTGACCTGGCTGCGCGCCACTACAACGGCAGCGGCAAGATTGCCTCAGTGATGTTTCATCCGACCTCGACGATGGAAACGCGAGACTCGGCTGCCACCTGGGAAGCGCGTTTCGACGACGATCAGGCCACCACGTTTTATTTCTCGGCCGACGATGGACGCCTGGTCGAGACGCGCAACAGCACCTGGCGCTGGTTCGATTTCTTCTGGATGTTGCACACCATGGACTATCGAGGGCGCGACAATTTCAACAATCCGCTGGTGATCACCGTCGCGTTCGCCGCGCTCTGGCTGGCCGTGTCGGGGTTGATCCTGTTGTTCAAGAGCTTCCGCAGACAGGACTTCGCGTTTCTCACCCGAGCGCGGAACTAATGCAACCGGCGGGGCTTTCAGTGACCACTGCGATCGTTGCGCAACTCACCGGCAGGAGATGCCCGCATGGAAAACAAACATTACGGACGACTGGCCGCGATGGCCATCCTGTCCTTCATCGCCATGTACATCCTGATGTATGCGATGGTGGATCGATTCGCGAACGTCTATCCCAATTTCAATCAGTTCTACATGGCTGGATTGATGGCGGCGCCGATGATCGTCATCGAGCTGGCATTGATGGGCGCGATGTATCCGAACAAGCGCGCGAATATGGTGATCACGGTGCTGAGCGTGGTCGTGCTCGCGGTGTTCTGGTTTGCAATCCGGCAGCAGGCTGCGATCACCGATCGGCAGTTTCTGAAGTCGATGATCCCGCATCACGCGGGGGCGATCCTGATGTGCCAGCAGGCCAAGATACAGGACACGGACATCAAGAAGCTGTGTTCGGAAATCATCGCCGGTCAGCAATCGGAGATCGCGCAGATGAAGGCCAAGCTGGAGCAGCTCGGCGGCTGATCCTCAGGTAATTTCGCTCGTCACCCAGCGCAGTCGGAACAACGCTCCGCCGAGCGGCGAATCCTCGACGCTCACCTCCGCCTGGGTCCATTCGCAAATGCGCCGGACGATCGCGAGTCCGAGCCCGTGGCCGCCGGAATCGCGCTGACGGCTGTCGTCGATACGATAGAACGGTTCGAAGATCGCCGTGCGCTGATTCGCTGGTATGCCGGGGCCGTCGTCCTCGACGGTGAAGTTTGTATGCGCGCCGTCCTGCCGAACGACCACTTTGACCGTGGTCTGCGCGTAGCGCTGAGCATTGTGAATGATGTTCTTGAGCGCGCGGGCGACCAGCTTCGAGTCGAAATGCGCGCTCGCATCCGGCGGATGCACTTCACTAATAAGCTGCACGTTGCCAGGTGACGTTCGAGCGTCGTCGACGATGTCGGCGAGCCAGTCTCTCAGATCGATTGTCTCCGGCGACAATCGCCGCGTGGCGTTGGTCAGTCGGGAATAGGTGAGTGCTTCGTCGACGAGTGCTTCGAGTTCATCCAGCGCGCTGCGCATCGTCTGCAGATAACGCGTGCGGTCTTCTGCGACCGTCGTCTGCTCGATCATTTCGACAGCGAAGCGTAGCCGCGAGATCGGCGTGCGCAGCTCGTGCGAGATGGCGTCCGTCGATTCTTTCTGCGCCTTGAGTAACTCCTGAACCCGCTGCGCCATGTTGTTGAACGTATCGGCGACGCCGCGAATCGACGATCGCGACGACACGCGAACGCGCGTTTGCAGCTGGCCCTGGCCGATGGCCGCGGCGCTTCGTTCCAGTCCCAGCATGTCCTGCCACAGCGGCCGCGCCCACAAGTAGAGCGCGAACGCGACGGCACACGCGACCATCACCAGCACGACGTATTGGATGATTCGTTCCAGCAGATAGCGCGGGAATGGGCCGAGCTGCAGCGCCCGTTCTTCACCGGGCAGCAGCTTGTAGAAACGTTCGCCCGGCTGATCGAACTCGACCACGACCAGCTCGCCGGCCCGCACTCGGGCGCGATCCTGCTCGCTCGGAATCTCGTTCAGAGACACACTGCGGATGGGATAGCCGAAGCGCTGTTCGAGCGCCTGCAGCCGCTTGATACGTTCCAACGGTGAAGCGTCTGCCAGCTGCCGCTCGATCAGGTAGTAGAAACCTTGGACGCTGCGAGCGCCCTTCTCCGCATCCTGCGGCAACAGGAAGACTCGCGCGATGTACGGCGAGCCACGCAGCGGCAGGAGCATGAATTTGATGTCGCCATTCGACTCGTCCAGTGCCGGCAGTCCTTGGCGCAGGCGTTCGAGATTGCGCTCGGAAGCTTCGATCTGCGGCAGCGTCAGCAGTGTCAATTCATAGCCGAATTGTTTTTTCAGCTGCTCGATCCGATCCGGCCACTGCTTTACGGGGAGGGCGGCGAGCTCGTCTTCGAACAGATATTGCCCACTGAGCGCGGTGTGCTCGGCGCTGCTGATCACCTCGGCGCGCAAACCGTGATCCCACAGCCAGCCGATCGCGAACACCGAGCCAACCACGACCGCGACCAGGACGATATAAAGAGACAGCAGCAGCCGGCGCATGATCAGAACGTGATCTTCACGCCGAAGGACGGAAAGAACGGCAGGCTGTCTGCTTCGACCAGCCGGTAGTCGGAAGAGCCTTCGATCGCTTCGTAAGTCACGGCGCCGCCGTTTCTGCGCGCATACGCATTGATGATGTCCAGATAGTAGCTGCCGGAAACGCGGCCATGCTCGAACTTGCGCTCGATGCGCAGGTCCAGGCGATGATACGGCCTGGCCCGTTCGCTGTTGAGCGCGCCGTACACCGGCAGATAGTAGCCGGGATAATCGGGATTGGGTTTGTTGCCGACGATGGGCGTGTACGGCATGCCGCTGCGCAGGTTCCAGCGCAGCCCGGCTTCCCAGGTCGAGTTGATACGATAGTTCAGCACCAGGTTTGCGACCACTGGGACGTCGTAGTCGAACGGAATCGATTCGCCGGTGAGCCCGCTGCGACGTTCGGTTTTGGATGCGCTGAGCGACAGCCAGCCGTACCAGCGATTGCCACGATCGCGATTCACCAGCAACTCCGCACCGTAGGCTTTGCCGGTGGCTGCATTCACGTACAGCGTGGGCTGGGGTACGTCGACGACGACTTTATCCAGTTCTTTGTAATAGAGGTCGGTGGTGATCGACCACAGCTCGGTCGGTTTGTAAGTGGCGCCGATTACGTAATGGGTGGCCTCGGGCGATTCCAGCTGCGTGTTGCCGAAGACCGGGACGATTTGATCGATCTCGGGCAGCTGATGATACTTGCCCCAGGACGCGCGCAATTCCAACGCCGGATTGAGCTGCCATTGAGCGGCGATGCGCGGTTCGGCGTGCGATTCCTCCAGATATTCATTGCGTGCGAGATGGATGCCGCTGGTCAGCACCAGGCCCGGTGCGAGAGTCCAGATGTCCTCGACGAAGCCGTCCGATGTTTCGATCTTTTGCTGGTCGTTGGCCAGCGTGAGCTCGCCTTTGTCGGTTCCGCAATCCGGCGAGAAGATCGAGCAGCTGCGATAGCGCACGCGGATGGCGTAGTCGTAGTTGGAGCTTTGATACTCGACCCCGGCGCCCAACGTATGCGCGATGGAGACGCGATAGTCATATTGCGACCGGAACGTCCACTGATCGGTGTCGATATCCAGAAATTCCGCGCCGTCGCCTTGCTTGTTCAAGCGCGATTCGTGCAAGTGACCGAACGCCGTCTGCAGTCGTTGGCGCTCGTCTTCGAAAATCCAGCGTGCGGCTTCGCTGGCGAACTCACGTTCCAGCGAAGCACGGCCCGTCATGCCAGGGTCGAGCAACGCGTCGTCCGAGCGAGCGCCGAACGTTGCCGCTGCTTCGTCGCGGGCGCCGATGGCGGAGACTTCGACGCGGTGATGATTGCCGAGCCGCCAGAGGTACTTCGCCTGGTAGTCGTGGTCCTTGGGGAATTGCTGGAAGGAGATATCGTCCTCGTCGTCCGGCTGATAGTCCGCCGCGTCCAGCAGTTTATCGATGACACTGGCGCGCCCGGCGATATAGAACGATTGCGTCTCGCCGACGCCGGCTTCCAGCATCGCGCCAGCGCGCAGGAAGCTCGCATCGATGGTGGTGGTGAGCGGCTGCACGCGTGGATCGCGCAAGCTCACATCGAACACCGCACCGGTCGCTCGACCGTAGCGTGAGCCGAAGCCCGCGGCCTTCAAGCCGAACTCACGAATGAGATTCTCGTTGAAGATGCTGTGGCCGAAGTCGTGGAAGATATAACTCGCAGGCAGAAAATCGACCAGGAATGCATTGTCTTCCGGCCCCGAGCCGCGCACCGCGGGTGCACCGCCGGTCTCTTCCGTCGGCACCACGCCAGGCAGGCTGTAGATGGCCTGCAATGGATCGCCGAAGCTGCCGGGCACTTCGAGCAATTTTCGCGTCTGGGCCGTGGGTTCGGATGTTTCGGAGATGCGCCGGGAAGTGACGGTGACTTCTTCGAGCGAGTTTTTCTGTTCCGCGCCTCGTGCAATTCCGAAGACGCACACACTCAACAACAAGGGTCTGGCGGCCCGACGCATTACGACTCAACTCCAACGACGAGGAAGTCGGGAGCTTAGGAAAGGGCCGGATGCGGATCAGTCGGCTCTTGGTATCCGTGTGTAACAGTTTGTAGCGGGCGTCACCAGGCATCCCTAACGAACAGATATCCTTTGCCACGGACCGTTTTGATTTTTGTCGGCGGGGTGCGGGTATCGTTCAGCTTGGCGCGCAGGCGAGAGATGCCGAGGTCGATGGAGCGATCGAGCCCGTCATATTCGATGCCGCGCAAGTGGGCAAAAATCGCTTCGCGAGTGAGCACGGTTCCTGCGGCGCTCGCCAGCGTCCACAGCAAATCGAACTCCAGGGTCGTCAATTCGATCGAGGCGCCGTTCAATGTCACACGCCGTGCCGCTTGATCGATGCTGAATGCGCCGAACACCAGGCGATTGGCATCGGTGCCCACCGGCACATCGGCACGACGAAGCAAGGCGCGGATGCGAGCAAGCAGCAGGCGAGGCTCGACCGGCTTTTTAACGTAGTCGTCCGCGCCCAGTTCCAGGCCGATGATCTGATCGATGTCGTCGTCGCGAGCCGTGAGCATCAGGATCAATCCGGCAAATTGCTTGCGCACCTGCCGGCACACGTCCATGCCGTTCAGCCCCGGCAGCAGCACGTCGAGGATCACCAGGTCCGGTCGATCGCGCAGAATGCGATGTGCCCCGGTGTCCCCGCGCAGCTCGACGTCAACGTGAAAATCGTGGCCGCGCAGATATTCGCTGATCAACGACGCGAGCGGGACATCGTCCTCGATGAGCAGGATGCGAGTGAGATCGGGCATGCCGCGATTGTCTCACGGGCTACAGCCACTTCGCCTGCTTGAAACGAAACCACAGGTACAGGTCCGCCGCTGCCATCACTGCGAGTGAGACGACGTATCCATAGTGCCAGCGCAGCTCCGGCATGTAGTCGAAGTTCATGCCGTAGATGCCGGCGACCAGCGTCGGCACGGCGATCAATGCGGCATAGGCGGCGAGCCGCTTCATGGTCTCGCTTTCCTGCAGATTGATCATCGACAGGTTCACCGAGATCGCGGTCGAGATCGTGTCCCGCTCCGACTCGATGGTTTGATTGAGCCGCATCAGGTGGTCGGAGATATCGCGAAAGTATTCCTGCATGCCTGCGCAGATGAGATGCACGCGTGCGCCGGTGATGTTGCCCAGCGCTTCGAGCAGCGGCGCCACGGCGTGACGGAACACCATCAGCCTTTGTTTCATCGCGTACAGCGCTTCGATGTTTGCTCGCGGCGAGACGTTGGCGAAGATCTGCTCTTCGATGCGCTCCAGTTCCATCTCCAGCTCGTGCAGCAGCGGGAAGTAGCGATCGACCACTGCGTCCATCACTGCATATAGAACGTAGCCGGGCCCACGCTTGAGCAGTTCCGGCTCGTTCTCGCAGCGGGCGCGCACTTCGGCGAAGCCTTTCTGGGCCCGCCTGCGCACGGTCATGATGTAGTTGCGGCCGACGAAGATCGCCACCTCGCCACTGCGCATCTCGCCTTCGAATGGCTCGATCATGTGGAGCACGGCGAACAGCGAGGTGCCGTACTCCTCGATCTTTGGACGCTGGTGGCCGTGCCGGGCGTCTTCCACCGCCAGCGGATGCAGATCGAACTCGGCCTGCATCAGCTCGAGCGTGCCGTTGTCGGGCTCGACCAGCGCCACCCACACGAAACAATCCGGCTTGACGATGTAGTTGTGGATCTCTTGCGGCTCGATGTCGGCGATCTTTTCGCCGTTACGGTAAGCGACGCAGTTGACGAGCATCATGACCTCGCAAGTCGGGTGGCGCGCGCATGGTACGCGCCAGGGCCCGGATTGCCTACCCGCCGAATTTCTTCACACGTTTCGGTCTGCCCGGTGCGGGCCGGGTCGCGCACCATGGCGCTCAACCTGGAGGCACTCATGGGCTGGATCGGCTTGCTGTTGGCTGCAGGGCTGGGCGTGTACCTGGTCGTGGCGCTGCTGTTCCCGGAGAAATTCGAATGAGCGGGCTCGGCGCGATGCAGATCGTTTTGTTCGCCGTCGTGCTCACGGCGCTGGTCAAGCCGCTGGGCGGTTACATGGCCCGGGTGTATCTGGGCGAGCGTACGTGGCTGTCGCCGGTGCTCGCGCCGGTGGAGCGTTCGATCTATCGGCTGTGTGGAATCGATGCGAATGCCGAGTCGACCTGGAGGGGCTACGCCGCCTCGCTGCTGCTGTTCAATTTCATCGGCTTTGTCGCCGTCTATCTGCTCCAGCGCTGGCAGGACGTGCTGCCGTTGAATCCCCAGAATTTTCCGAGTGTCGCGGTCGACTCTGCATTCAATACGGCCATGAGCTTCGTCAGCAACACCAACTGGCAGGGTTACAGCGGCGAAGCGACGATGAGTTATCTCACGCAGATGCTGGGGCTGGGCGTCCAGAACTTTCTTTCCGCCGCATCGGGCATGGCGGTGCTGATCGCGTTGATTCGTGGCTTCGTGCGCCGGCAGACGCAGCGTATCGGCAACTTCTATGTCGATATGACGCGCAGTACGTTGTATGTCTTGCTGCCGCTGTCGGTGCTGCTGGCGCTGTTTCTGGTGTCGCAAGGCGTGGTGCAGAGTTTCTCTGCTTATGAGACGGCCGATCTGGTTCAGCAGACGCAGGGCGTACAGCAAACGATTCCGCTCGGCCCGGCAGCGAGCCAGATCGCAATCAAACAGCTGGGCACCAACGGCGGCGGCTTTTTCAATGTGAACTCCGCGCATCCGTTCGAGAATCCCACGCCACTGACCAATTTCCTCGAAGTGCTGTCGATCCTGCTGATTCCCGCGGCGCTGTGCTACACGTTCGGCCGCATGGTCAACGATACGCGCCAGGGCTGGGCGGTGTTTGTTGCGATGATGATCATCTTTCTGCCGCTGACGTTCGGCGTGTTCAGTGCGGAGCAGGCCGGCAATCCGCGCCTGGAAACATTGGGCGTGGACCAAACCAGTTCGCAGCTGCATTCCGGCGGCAACATGGAAGGCAAGGAAGTGCGCTTCGGCATCGCGAACTCCGCGTTGTGGGCGGCGGCCACGACAGCGGCGTCGAACGGCTCGGTGAACTCGATGCACGATTCCTATACGCCGCTCGGCGGCCTGGTGCCGCTGTGGTTGATGCAATTGGGCGAGGTTGTATTCGGCGGCACCGGCAGCGGCCTGTACGGCATGTTGATGTTCGCCATCGTCGCGGTGTTCATCGCAGGTTTGATGGTGGGTCGTACGCCCGAATATCTCGGCAAGAAGATCGAAGCGTTCGAAGTGAAGATGGCTTCGCTGGTGCTGCTGATTCCTTGCGTCGTAGTGCTGGTCGGCACGGCGCTCGCGAGCGCAATTCCAGCGGGCACGGCTGGCGTCGCGAATCCCGGCGCGCATGGTTTCTCCGAAATTCTGTACGCGTTCTCGTCCGCAGGAAATAACAACGGCAGCGCGTTCGGCGGCCTGTCGGCGAACACGCCCTTCTACAACATCGCACTTGGCATCGCGATGTTTATCGCTCGCTATTGGTTGATGGTTCCAGTGCTTGCGATTGCGGGCAGTCTTGCCGCCAAGCGCACCGTCGCGATCACAGCGGGCACGTTGCCGACTCATACGCCGCTGTTCATCGCGATGCTGATCGGTGTGGTGTTGATGGTCGGCGCTTTGACGTTTCTACCTTCGCTCGCGCTCGGGCCGATTGCCGAGCACCTGCAGATGATTGGGAAAAGTTGATATGGCCATGCAAGGTCCGTTGCTGCGCTCCGCGATTGTCGGCTCGTTCCATAAGCTCGATCCGAGAGTCCAGGTGCGCAACCCGGTGATGTTTGTCGTGTTCGTCGGCAGCATCTTCACCACGGTGCTCGGCATCGGCG
>CAMLEO010000153.1 GCA_946478975.1 uncultured Steroidobacter sp. | reverse complement strand
GGCGGGGATGGGAGGATGTTTTTGTTGTGTCTGCAATCGCGGCGAATGGTAGCGCAAAAAAAAGGCGGCGCCGGTCTCATCGACCGACGCCGCTTCCGGGTAAGTATCAGCGAAGGACTACTGGCGGACCTTCGCGGTCTCTTTCACCAGGGTGGCGTTCGCGTCATCGCCGTCCAGCGACCAGGAGAACAAGCCTCCGAGTCCCAGGTTGTTGACGTACGCGGCCTTGGTGGCAATCACGACCGGATCGTCGAAGCTCCAGAACTCGGTGCCGTTGTAAGTCCACAGCTGCTTGGTCACCGGGTGATAGAACTTCGGCGCGTTGCGAGGCGCGAGGACTTTGTAGTCATCGATGCCTTGCTCATACGTGCCGTGTGCCGGGCCAGTCGCCGGTTGATACAAACCATTCGTGCCGCCGGCGCCAACGCCGGTCCAGCCGCGGCCATAGAACGGAATGCCGATGACGAGCTTGCTCGCCGGCACGCCCGCGCCCAGCAGCTTGTTCACCGCCGTTTCGATGGCATACGTTTTCGCGACGCCGCTGGCCGGATTGCTCGGATCCATGGCCAGATTCGACTGGAAGTTGGTCGGACCCTGCGGCTCAAACCCGCCATGGAAGTCATAGGCCATCAGATTGATCCAATCCAGGTGCTGCGAGTACTGGGCTGGCTCGGTGTTGTCGATCTTGTCCGCACCGGCACCGGCCGCGATCGTCAGGTAATACTGGCGACCGGTCTGCGCGGTCAGCTGATTCAGCTGGCGACGGAATTCGCCGAGCAGCAGCGTGAAGTTCGTTTTATCCGCCGGGCTCACCGTGTTGTACGGCTGACCGCCGCCGCCTGGATATTCCCAATCGATGTCGATGCCATCGAAGACACCGGCAGCTGCGGCCGCGCCGCCCGCACCGTCGGCCACCGGCAGATTGCCTTTGAGATAAATGTCGATGCAGGACGCGACCAGCGTTTGACGTGAAGCATCGCTCGCCGCGAAACGGCTGAAGTTCTTCGACCACGTCCAGCCGCCGATGGAGATGAACACCTTCAACTGCGGGTGACGGACCTTGAGCTTCTTGAGCTGATTGAAGTTGCCTTTGAGCGGCTGACTCCATACGTCGCCGACGCCATCGACCGCGCCTGCGGCATCGTAGGACTTCTGATAGTCGGCATACGCGTCACCACCGTCGCCATTGCCGGACTCGGCGCGATTGACGATGCCGCAGCGTCCGTCGTCGTAAACATTGCCGAACGCGTAGTTGATGAAGGTGAGCTTGTCGGCCGCGCCGCTGGTATCGATGTTCTTCACGTGATAGTTGCGGCCGTAGACACTCCACTGCGTAAAGTACGAGCCCACTTGCTTGGTGCCACCGCCGGTCGATTGAGTCACGGTGATCGTGACTTCATCCGTGCCGGTCGCACCTGAGTTGTCCGTCACCGTGAGGCGGAAGATCAACGTTGTATTCGACGACGGCGCGGTGAAGCTCGCAGTGGCTGTGTTCGCGCCCGCGAGCGTCACGCTCGGCCCTGCGATTTGTGACCACTGATAACTCGCGATGGAGCCATCTGCATCCGTGCCCGAGCCGGACAGCGTAGTGGCGGATCCGGGGGTAACGTTGCGATCGGGTCCGGCGTTTGCTGTGGGAGCTTGATTGCCGCCGCTGCTGCAATCGTTCAGCTTGCGCCACACACCCCATTCGCCGGACTGCGAGGGAATTTCGTTTTGCGTCCACCATTTGGCCTCGTAGGCGGCGCCCTGGTAGGTGACGCGATTGCCATTTGTGTAAATGGCGCTGCTGCTCCACGCGGGATAAGGGCAGGGCTGCGCCTGCGCCATCGCGAGCGATGAACACAACAACCATAAGAACACCGCCACGATGCCCAGCGGGACTCGCGCAATAGATGCTGTCACTGCAACTTCCTCCGTAAAGATGGCTCCGAGCCTTGATAAAGAAAAGACGTCACTGTCCCGGAAGAAAATGTGCGGTCACCCGCGGTCTGATGCCGCCTGGGTGGAGTGGTACCACATGGGGCCAATATAGTACCAGTCGCATTAAAAATCCAAGCCACATGCAAAGCAGGCTGCCTCGGATGCGTTTGTGGCTACTGGCGGGTGGTATTTAAGAGGTACTATCGTGCGTACCAATTACAGACTCCCGTCACAGCGCAAAGGCCGGCGTGAGCGACGGCTCCGGTGCGGCGTCGTTGGGGATGAGGCCGCGTTGTTGTCGTTGCACGAGCGAGGCGTAATAACCTTTCTGCGCCATCAGTTCTTCGTGCCGGCCGCTTTCGATCACGCGGCCTTCCTTGAGCACGATGATGCGGTCGGCGTTTGTGACTGTGGTGAGTCGATGGGCGATGATGAAAGTGGTGCGACCTTTCATGAGCGCGTGCAGACCTGCTTGCACCGCTTCTTCGGACTCCGCATCCAGCGATGACGTTGCTTCGTCCAGCACCAGGATCGGCGGGTTCTTCAGCAACGCGCGAGCAATGGTGATGCGCTGTCGCTCGCCGGCCGAGAGCAAGCCGCCACGCTCGCCGACCAGGCTGTTATAACCTTCCGGCAGACGCATGATGAGCTCGTGAGCGTTCGCGGCGCGCGCGGCGGCTTCGACTTCGGCCATGGTTGCAGTCGGCCGCGAATAGGAAATATTGGCGCGAATGGAATCGTTGAACAGCAGCGGGTCCTGCAGCACGACGCCGATGTTGCGACGGATCGAGCTTTGTTTCAGCGTCTGCAGCTCGCGGCCGTCGAGCAGGATCGTGCCTTGCTGCGGATCGTAGAAGCGCATCAGCAGCGCCATCAGCGTGGTTTTGCCGGAGCCGCTCGGTCCGACGATCGCGAGCGTCTGGCCGGCTTTCACGTCCAGATCGACGCCGTTCAACAGCGGCCGGCCGCTCTGCTCATAGCGAAAGTGCACGTTGCGAAAAGTCACATCGCCGTGCACGGTGCCGATCTCCTCGGCATCGGGCGAATCGCCCAGGTATTCCTGGATGGCCAGAATCTTGAAGATCTCTTCCAGCGACACCGAGGCCTTGCTGATCGTTTGATAGATGCCGCTCAAGCCTTGCACCGGGCCGAACAGGCCGCCGACGTAGCCGAGAAACGCGACCAGGGTGCCGACAGTGATTTCGCCCTGGGTTATCAAATAAACGCCGAGCGCGACGGCGGCGATGCGCGCGATCGCGATCACCAGGTTGCTGGCTGAGCCATAGCCCGTATCGGTGGCAACGCCACGCACGACCGTGCGATTGGCGGCTTCGACATCTTTCAAGAAGCGCTGCTTTTCCATTTCTTCCATGGTGAAGCTGCGCACGATGAGAATTCCCGACAGCACTTCGTTGAAGCGCGAGTAGATGCGCGACCACTGATCGAGCAGCGTTCGCTCGCGGTTGACTTGTTCCGGCGCGGCACGCATGGCGATGAGAGCGGGCAGGGGTGCGAACACCAGCACCAGCAGCGCCAGCCGGAAGTCCAGCCGCAACATGATCCAGATCGAAATGAGTAGGAAGACTATCGACGGCACGATGTTGAACAAAATCTGCGTCACCGCGCCGACGAAGCCTTGGATGCTTCGATCCAGCCGCGTCATGATGGCGCCGACGCCTTCGCTTCGCTGCATACGCAGCGGCATGTTATGAAGTTTGCCGACAGTGGCTTCGAGCAGGCCGTACTGCAAACCGATGCGCGTGCGCCAGGTGAGCCAATCCGAAAAGCCCCGCGCCACCTCGCGCAGCACCGCCAGAATTGTGAGCATTATCAAGCCCTGCGCGACGACGTGCCAGGCTGCCCGCTCACTCAGGTCATCGAAGATGTATTTGAGCACCAGCGGCTCGGCGGCATTGGCGGCGGCCATCAGGATGGTGAGCAGCAGGATCGCAACGATGGCATTCCGGTGCGGCAGGGCGAAGCGCATCGCCGAGTTCAGATACTTCAAATGCAGCAGGTCGTCGCGCATGTCGGCGGCTAAACGCCTTTTGCCCTCGGCTGTTCCGACGGTCGGGCGGGGCATGTCACGATTGACCGGCAGCCCGTGGCCATTCGCCGGCAACGCCTCGACGCAGACTTGCTGACGCAGTTGAATGAGGTCGCGATAGGAATCGCCGCAACTCGAATCGTCTCAACTCTAAGGGATTACCAAGCACGTGCTGCTTGCGACCGAAACCTGGCCGTTCACCGCGGCCACTTTATTGATGCTGCTGATCGCCATCGTCGAAGGCATGGCGATGGTGGTCGGTGCCAATCTTTCCGAAACGTTACAACACGCGTTGCCCGATCCCTGGGATGACGTGCACGGCCCGTTCGACAAGCTGCTCGGCTGGCTGTATGTCGGCCGCGTGCCGCTGCTGGTGCTGCTGGTGTTGTTTCTTGCGGGCTTTGCGCTCACCGGCTTCGGACTCAACATGGTCGTGCATCGATTCTTCGGTGCGTGGGTGCCGACCATCATCTCCGTGCCCGCGGCGTTCTTCGCTACGCTGCCCATCGTTCGCATTCTCGGCGCGGGCCTTGCGCGCCTCATTCCCCAAGACCAAACGTTTGCGGTGTCCTTCGATTCGCTGGTCGGCCGCGTCGGTACCATCATCAATGGCACCGCGCGCGCCGGTTATCCGGCGCAGGCGAAGGTGCCGAACGAGCACGGCCAGGCCATCTATGTGATGGTCGAGCCCGAAGCCGAAGGCATGACCTTTCAAAGCGGCGAGCGCGTGCTGCTGACCAAACAGATTTCCGGCAGCCGCTTCGCAGCGGTCGTGAATCCGTGGCCGGATCTGGTTTGACGAGAACTGTCGATTCTTTCTGCAACCGTTGCTGGGGAGCAAACGATGACAACGAACCTGTTGATGGACAATCTCATATTGGTCGGCATCGCGTTTTTTGCGCTGCTGCTGGTGGGAATCATTTTTTCGCGGCTGTACCGGCGGTCCTCGAAGGAGCGCGCCTTCGTGCGCACCGGCCTCGGCGGGCAGAAGGTGGTGATGGACGGCGGCGCGATCGTGTTCCCGGTGTTTCATGAAACCATCCTGGTGAACATGAACACGCTCAAGCTCGAAGTCACTCGCTTCGGCAAGGATTCGTTGTTCACCAAGGACCGCATGCGTGTCGACGTGGTGGTCGCATTCTTCGTGCGCGTGGTGCCCACGAAGGAAGGCATTGCCAATGCCGCACAAACATTGGGTCAGCGCACGATCGATCCCGAGCAGCTGTCGCAGCTGGTAGAAGATAAATTCGTCGATGCGCTGCGCGCCGCCGCTGTTTCGATGACCATGCAGGAGCTGCTCGACAAGCGCCAGGATTTCATCCAGGGCGTGCAGAACGCGGTCAGCGAAGATCTGCTCAAGAACGGCCTGGAGCTGGAGAGCGTGTCGCTCACTCGTATCGACCAGACGGCGATGCAGTTCTTCGATCCCAACAACGCCTTCGACGCCGAAGGTCTCACGCGCTTGACCGAGCAGACTCAGCGCCGCAACCGCGAGCGCAACGAAATCGAGCAGGACACGACGGTCGCGATCTCGCGCAAGAACTTCGAAGCCAAGCAGCTGCAGCTGGAGATCGATCGCCAGAAGCGCTTCGCCGAGCTCGCGCAGTCGCAGGAAGTCGCGGCTCGCGAAGCCGAGCAGGCGGCCACGGTTTCGAAGGTGCAAGCCGAGAAAACGCGTGAAGCGGAGGAGGCGAAGATCGCCTCGCAACGTTTGATCCGCGAAGCCGAAGTCGCCAAACAACAGGCGGTGCGTCAGCGCGAAGTGGAAGCCGAGCGCGAGGTCCAGATCGCGTCGATCGAGCAGCAGCGCGCGACTCAGCTCGCCGAACAGCACAAGGCAATTTCGCTGGCGCAGAAGTCAGAAGAGCAATCGAAAGCGCAGGCCAGTGCCAACCACGCGCTCGCCGAGGCCGTCAAATCCGAGCAGGCGGTCAAGACAGCCGAGGAAGTGGCCAAAGCTGAACGTGAGAAGCAGGTGACGCTGGTGCTGGCGTCGCAGGAAGCCGAGCGCCAGGCCATCAGCGTCAAGGTGTCTGCGTTGGCGGAGAAGGAAGCGTCCGAAGCCAGGGCCGATTCGATCCGCACGCTGGCGAAGGCGAATCGCGAAAACTACGAGGCGGAAGCTGCGGGTAAACGTGCGCTCAACGAAGCCATCAATACGCTGTCCAGCGCGCAGGTCTCGCTGCAGGAAAAGCTGGCGTTGATCCAGGCGCTGCCGAAAATCATCGAAGAAGCGGTCAAGCCGATGCAGAATATCGACTCGATTCGCATCATGCAGGTCGACGGGCTCAATACCGGCGCGGCCAACGGCGCGAGCGATGGCGCTCCCAACGGCTCGTCTGGCAATCTCGCCGAACAAGCGGTGGGTGCGGCGTTAAAGTATCGCGCCTATGCGCCGGTGGTGGATCAGCTCATCAAGGAAGTTGGATTGTCAGGTGACGGACTGAGCGGCTTGGTAAAAGTGGCGGCGCCTGCCGCAGCGGTTGCCAGCGTGCCGGCGGTCCCTGCACAAGGTTAAATGTCGAACGACACTCAAACAGCTCCTGAGCTCGTGTGCCATGACCTCCTCAGCACGGGGAGTGTCATGGTGCGCGATGTGGTCTGTGGGAGCGGCTGTCGGTACAAGAGCCCGGAGGAATGCGCCCAGAGCACGCACCTCGTGTTTCCTTATCGCGGCGTGTTCCTTCGCCACCTCGGTCGCAGCGAGGCCGTGGCGGAACCGAATCAGGTGATGATCTTCAACCCGCTGGAGGGCTATCGCATCAGCCACCCGGTGAACGGCGGCGATGCATGCTTGTCGCTGTCGATCGGTGAGAACTGGCTGCGAGAGCTGGTGCCGGCAGAGTACCTGCTTCCCGGCTCGGTGCTCGCGTTCGGCAAGCAGCACTTGGGCATCGATCCTCGTGCGCAGGCGCTGGTCGCCACGTTACGTTATAGCCTGCATCGCAAGCTGGCCGAGCCGCTGGAAGCGGAAACGCTCGCGTTGACGCTGATCCGTCGCGTGATCGGCGAGAGAAAAGAAAACCTCTCCGCCAGTGCGGGCCGACGCAAGCTGGTCGAGCGCACGAAACTGCTGCTGTCTACTGATCTGGCACGACGCTGGTCGCTCGCCGACATCGGCGCCGAAATCGGCGTGTCGCCGGTGTATTTGACCCAGGTATTTCAGCAGCTCGAAGGCACGCCGCTGTATCGATATCAGCTACGCCTGAGGCTGGCGCGGGCGCTCGAATTGCTCAGTTCTTCGCCCGATCTCGCCGCGCTGAGCATGGACCTGGGCTTCTCCAGCCACAGCCATTTCAGCTCCTCGTTCCGCCAGGCCTTCGGCCGCACCCCGGCGCAATTCCAGCGCTCGCTGAACCTTCGGTAGGTCGCAGGCACATGGACGTGCCCGCCGCCGCAGGCGGCGAGCGCAGCAGGAAAAGTCGCGCCTTTTCCGGCCTGCGCCACAGCGCGAGTGGCAGGATGCCCGAGTCGCTGTTTTAGATAAGTCGCTAAAGATTTTGACAGCGGCGGCGGCCGCTGGATGGTCTTCTACGCCTCGCCCGCTACGGGCGTAACGCGAAGGAGACTGCCGTGATCGAGAAGACCTGTGCGGCCTGCGACTGCAAGCTGGAAGGCGAAGTCATCACCGTAACCATCGGCGGCAACGCCGTGGATGTGTGTTGCGAGGATTGCGCGACGCTGCTCAAGGAAGCGGACGCCTCCGCTTCGGGCAAGGGTCACTGAGCCATGCGTGCAATTCCTTTGGCCATCGCGCTGGCCGCGGCGACGGGTTCGATCCCGGCGCTCGCGGCCAATCATCTCGACACTCCGACCGTCATTGCCGAGCCCCGTGCCGACATCGGCGACGTGTTTGCCTGGATGTCATCCGATACGCGGCATTTGAACCTGGTGATGACGATCGTCGGCCGCAGGTTCTCGGATCAGCTGAGCTACGTCTTTCACGTCGACAGCGGCAAGCGCTTCGGCGAGACGACGGAGACAGTGACCATCGAGTGTCGTTTCAACGCCGCGCAAGCCGCCGACTGCAAGGCCGGCGATATCGATCGTGCCACCGGGGATGCGAGCACGGTCGCCGGTCTCGACAGCGCGAAACATCACTTCAAGGTGTTCGCCGGGCCGCGCGACGATCCGTTCTTCAACAATGTCCGAGGTCCGCGAGCGGCGTACAACGTCGCCGCGGCCGCTTTGGCGAACGGCACGACTCGCGACGCCGCCAGCTGCCCGCAATTCACCAGCGACATCTCACAGAAGATCAAGCAGGAATGGCGCAGCACCAACGGCGGTCCGGGCACGAACTTCCTGGCCGGCTGGCAATCGTCGGCGCTGGTGATTTCGATTGATACAAAAGTTGTCGCGCGCGGCGGAAAGCTGTTGGGCGTGTGGGCCGCGACTGCCGATTCGAACAAACAACTCGATCGCATGGGACGGCCGCTGACCACCAACGCATTGCTGGCGACGCTCGGTCCGGAAGAGGTCGCCGACGATCTCAAGGAACGTTACAACCTGGCAACGCCGGCGACGGCGCAGGCCTTCGTTCCGGAAATCGAAAAGGGCCTGGCGCTGTACGACAGCTTCGACGCAGTTTGCGGCAATCAATGGCTAGCCGATGTGAATGCACCGCCGGCCGATCGCTATCGCAAGCTGGCGGAAGTGATGGCTGACGATCGCTTGTGGATCGACAGTCAGTACGGCCAGTGCCGCGAGTTCTTCGCCGTCGAGCTGGCGAACGGGCCAGGAAAGAAAACACCGAGCAAAGATTGCGGCGGCCGGACCCCGCTGGTCGATGCGGTGGATGTGTATCGAGCGGTGCTGGTGAACGGCACGACCAGCGGCTTCGAAGACGGCGTGGATCGCGACGATCAGGAACATTCCGTCGACCACTTTCCGTTCCTCGCAGCGCCGGTGTCGACGGAGCAGGGAGCGCCGCGATGAATGCGATACGCACATCGGTGCTCGGCGCATTGCTCATGGGCGCGTTCGCTCCGCACGCAGTGAGCGCTCACGAGTTCTGGCTGCAACCTCAGCAGTTTCAGTGGCAGCCGATGCAAACGATACCGTTGGGCTTGCGGGTCGGCCATGGCGATCACAGCACTCGCTCGAGCATTCCGGCGCGACGGATCACTCGCTTCGAAGTGATTGGCCCGAGCAACGAGCGCTTGGATCTGCGCAGCCAGGTTCATTCTGACGTGGACGCGCAGCTGCAACTCGCCGCGCCGGGTGCGTATGTGGTCGTGTTTGCAACCGACAATCAGGCGCGCAGCGATCTGCCGCCGAGCCGCTTCAACGACTATTTGCACAGCGAAGGACTGACGCCTGCGTTAGCGACGCGCGAGGAAGGCGGGCTGATGAACACCGATGGATCGGAACGTTACAGCCGGCAAGCGAAGTCACTGGTGCAGGTCGGCACGTCTCGACAGCAGACGAATGTGACACGAGCGGTCGGGCTGCGACTGGAGATCGTGCCGGAGATCAATCCATATGCGCAGCCGCGATCCAAGCAGCTGCCCGTGCGCGTGATCTTCGAAGACAAACCGCTCGCAGCCGCGCTGGTGAAGTTGAGCAACCCTGCCGACGATTCGAAAGCGACTGTTTCGCTCGTGACGGACGACCAGGGCCGCGCGGTGTTCGCTATGCCCGGCGCTGGCCAGTGGCTGCTGAATGTCACGTGGACCCAACCTTTGCCGAGCGCCGACGAAGCCGACTTCGACACGGTGTTCGCGAGCCTCACTTTTGGACTGCCGAACTAGGAGACAACCATGAACAGGTCAATCACCAATACGTTTTACAAACCGCTCATTTGCATCGTGGCGCTGCTGCTGGCTGGGAGCGTCACATCGGCGCGGACTTTCGCAGCAAACGATCTGTCCATTCGGCGTGAGATCGGTGCAATGACCATCTCGCCGGATGGTCGTTGGATGGTCTGGGATCAACGCGAGACCGATATCACCTCCAACCGGACGCGCACGCGCGTGTGGGTGCTCGATCTGCAACATCCAGGCGAGCCGCGGCCGTTGTTCCCTGACGATGATTACAACGTGCATCATCCTCGCTTCGGCGCGGACGGCGAGTGGATCTATTTCCTCAGCGACGCCTCAGGTGTCGATCAGCTGTGGCGCACGCCGACCAACGAGACGGCCGCCGAACAAGTGAGCGACTTCGTTGCGCCGATCACCAGTTACTCGGTCGCTGCAACGGGCAACCAGGTGCAGATTTGGGCGGATCTGCCCACGCCGCGGGCCCGGTGACACGCAGCAGTGCATGGTTGTTCCAGCGCGACGGAGCGAATGTTAAGTTAGCGCCATGGGAAGGCGCTTGGGACTGCTCATAACAGGTTGGATCCGCATTGGCGTGGTGTTCGCGGCCTTGAGTGCGCTGGCCGCGTGCACCAGTTCCAAGGTCAACGAGCCGCCGCTCGATCCGGATGTGGTTCGCGCCGATATTTCCAAGCGCCTGCCGGAGTCCGCCAGGAATCGCAACGGCTGGGCGATCGACATCTTCGCGGCGTTCGAAGCGCTGTCGATCCAGCCGACGCCGCAGAATATTTGCGCGGTGGTCGCGATCACGGAGCAGGAGTCGACGTTTCAGGTCAATCCGCCGGTGCCGGGGCTGGCCGAGATCGCACGCCATGAAATCGATTCACGCGCGGCCCGTTACAACATTCCGAGACTGGTGGTGTCGGCTGCGCTCAGCCTGCGATCGCCGACTGGCGCAACCTACACCGAACGACTGCGGCAGGCGCAGACCGAGCAGGAGTTGAGCGACATCTTCACGGACTTCATCGGCATGGTGCCGCTGGGCGAGAAGCTGTTCGGCGACTTCAATCCGGTGCGCACCGGCGGGCCGATGCAGGTGAGCATCGCGTTCGCCGAGCAGCACGCCCGGCAAAAACACTATCCCTATCCAATGCCCGGCACCGTGCGCCAGGAAGTCTTCACGCGTCGTGGCGGTATGTATTTTGGCATCGCGCATTTGCTGGACTACCCGACCGACTATCCAGCCATGCAGTTTCGATTCGCCGACTTCAATGCCGGTCATTACGCGAGCCGCAATGCTGCGTTTCAGAATGCAGTCAGCAAGGTATCCCGCCGGACGCTGGCGCTCGACGGCGATCTGATCATTCACGGCTCTTCGGAGCCGAGCCGGACCGAGCTTGCGATTCGCAGCATCGCTCCAAAGCTGAACATGGACGACCGCGAGATTCGCGAGGATCTGGAGCAGGGGGACGAGCAGGAGTTCTCAGACACGAGGCTTTACAAACGAGTGTTTGCGCTCGCCGGCGGCGTGCCGCGCGCCATGATTCCAAACATTCGCCTGCAGAGTCCGAAGATCAAGCGCAAGCTCACTACGGAATGGTTCGCGAACCGGGTGGAAGGCCGTTACCAGCGCTGCCTGGCGCGGAACGACGCACCCCCATGATCCCGCGCCCGCGATGGAGTAATCTGGATGCCACCAGCTGTACGGGGGAGACGTCAATGAAGGCACCCGAAAGCATCCAGGCCACCGCGGCGGGCGCGGATCCCAAGTCCTTCAAGAGCTTCCAGGAGTTTTATCCGTACTACCTGGCCGAGCACAGCAATGCCAACTGCCGGCGGCTGCATTTCGTCGGCTCGACGCTGGCGCTGGCGTGCGTGGTCCTGCTGTTCGGAACCGGCAACCCGTACTGGCTGCTGGCGGGCTTGCTGTGCGGCTACGGCTTCGCCTGGATCGGCCACTTCGTGTTCGAGAAAAACCGACCGGCGACGTTTCAGCGGCCGCTGTACAGTTTTCTCGGCGACTGGGTCATGTATCGCGACATCCTCACCGGCCGGCTGAAGACCTGAATCACCAGCGCTGATGAACGTGCGCCGCGATCTTCTCGTCGTAGATTTTCTCGAGCGCGTCCATGGTTTGCGGCGGCAGGGGCGCGAGCGCGCTGGCTGCCGCGTTAGCCTGGGCCTGGGCGCGTGATTTTGCGCCGGGAATGACCACCGACACCGCGTCGTCCATCAAGATCCAGCGCAATGCCAGGGCGGCCATGCCCGTGCCGGCGGGCACCAAGGCGCGAATGGCATCGACCGCTTCGAGTGCCACGTCATAGGGCACGCCCGAGAATGTTTCACCGACATCGAACGCCTCGCCGTGACGATTGAAGTTGCGATGATCGTCGGGCGCGAAGCTGGAGTGGCGGTCGAGCTTGCCGGTCAGCAGGCCGCTCGCCAGCGGCACGCGTGCGATCACCGCGACGTTGCGTGACTTCGCTTCACGGAAGAACAGCTCGGCCGGGCGCTGGCGAAAAATGTTATAGATGATTTGCACCGAGACGACGCCCGGATACTCGATGGCCTTGAGCGCTTCCTCGACCTTTTCCACCGATACGCCGTAGCTGGCGATTTTGCCGGACGCGACCAAGGCGTCCATCGCGTCGAACACTTTGGGTCGGTAATAGACCTCGGTCGGCGGACAATGCAGCTGAACCAGGTCCAGCGTGTCCACGCCGAGGTTCTTGCGGCTGCGATCGATGAATGCTTCCAGATTGGCGCGGGTGTAGCCGCTCGTCGTGTGAGGCGACAAGCGCCGACCTGCCTTGGTTGCGACCATCGGCGGCGGGCCGCGCCACTCCTTCAACACATCGCGAATGATGCGCTCGGATCGACCGTCGCCGTACACGTCCGCGGTGTCGATGAACGTCGTACCGGCTTCGAGTGCGGCCAGCAACGCATCGCGCGCTTCGGCCTCACCAACGTCACCCCACGAGCCACCGATCGCCCACGCGCCAAAACCAATTTCCGAGACGGTCCGGCCGGTGCGGCCGAACGAGCGGGAGGGCAGCGTCATGCTAGTGATTCCAGTCTGAAGGCGTCCAATCTTTGCGAGCCCCGAGCCGCGCCAGCATCAGCGACAACTCTTCGGGGCTGATATAGAAATGCTCACACACCCGGCCCCACAGCATCGTCGTCGGCACGTTGTGATCGCCGCGTTCCTTTTGCACCTGGTGGAGCACGTACAACACGACGCGCTCCTTGCGCGTCAGGCCGTCGCGAACGTCGGGAATGTCGTCGTAACTCATGGGTGTGCAGCCAGTCGTCGGATCATATCCGCTACCAGCGGCGCGACGGAACAGATACGCAGGCGTTCGCCGGGCACGTTTGCGAAGCTCGCAGTCAGTGCAATGGAATCGCTCACCAGCACGACGTGAATGTCCTCGCTCGCAAATAACTGCGCAGCTTCGGGTAGGAATGCCGCGTGAGGAGCAGCGACGTAAATTCGAGCTGCCCCAGCCCGACGCGCCACTTTGCATGCACGCAGGATCGTGGTGCCCGAGGCGATCATGTCGTCGTAGAGAACCAGCGTGCGATGCTCGACATCGCCGACCAGCATGTCGCCGGAAACCACGCCGGCACTGCGACGCTTCTCCAGAAAGGCGAAGCCCACTTCGCGGCCGAGCTTGCGAGCGAGACCTTCGCGAAACAATTGAGCGCGCTTGACGCCGCCGATATCAGGCGAAGCGACAGTGACTGGCGAGGCGCCGATGTCTGCGGCCACGCTGGCAGCAAACATCTCGCCGGCTTCGAGCCGGATCGATTGGCAGCGAAAGGCGTTGTCGAACGCGGCTTCATTGTGAATATCCAGCGCGATCACGCAATCGACGCCGGCCGCTTCAAACATCTGCGCGACGTAGCGAGTGATCACCGGATCCTGCGGCTGGGTGCGACGATCTTTGCGCGAATAAGCGAAGTAGGGCACGACAGCGGTGATGCGACGGGCGCCAGCGTCTTTGAGCGCACCAATAAAGAACAGCAGGCGGCACAGTTTGTCGTTGGCGGACGCGTGCTCGTCGCCACACAAACTTTGAATCACGAACACGTCCTGGTTCTGCACGTCCGTGAGCGGCCGCATCTTGTGCTCGCCGCCGCCGAACTCGCGTTCTTCGCTGCTCGCGAGCGTTACTCCCAGGCAGTCGGCGACACGCCGTCCGAACGCAGCGGAATGACTGGGCGCGAACAACAGCATCGAGACACCGCCGGAACGTTACGAAGGGACTTTATGATAATCCGGCAAGCGGGATCGGTGCAGCTGCGGCATGATGTCCTCATCCGGGACGCAGCCAAATTGTCGAAAGTACCGGGCGACCGAGCAGAAGTGCGGCACGATCCTGGCGCAGACGGTTTCGTCCGCCTCGACCCGGAACACCGGCAGCAGTTCCTTGGGAGCGACGCCTAACGCGACCACGACCCGGTGAGCGCCGAACATTCGTGCCGAGCGGATCGCGGCTCGCATCGAAGCGCCGGTGGCGGCGCCGTCATCCACCAGGATCACGGTGCGACGGGAAAGAATCAGCGGCGCGTGAGTGCCTCGATACAACGCCTCGCGCCGCTTCATCTCCATGCCTTCGAGAATGGCCTCCGAGCGGAACTCCGGGGCATCCAGGCACAGCGTGAGCGCGTCGTCGTTGAGAGCGACCACGCCGCCGGGCGCGATCGCGCCGAGCACGAACTCACGCAGGCCGGGCGCGCCGATCTTCTGGACGACCAGCACGTCCAGCGGCGCCGCCAGCGCCGTTGCAATTTCAATGGCGACGGGAAAACCGCCCCGCGCCAGGCCGAGGACGACGACCTCCGCTCGGGCACGATAGGCGCCCAACAGGTCCGCAAGGACCCGACCGGCATGGACGCGATCTTCGAAACATTCCATGGCGAGCGTAAGCGTAGGTGAGCGCGTGACTCGAGTGTGCTGGATTCGAGCGTAAGCTGCCTCGCATATTCTGAGACTGGAGCATTTCCGCTAACCGTTACGCGGCGCTCCGTAGTCCAACCGCTCGTGCCCTGCGGCAAAATCAACGTGGGATGTGGAGAAGGGCAAGTTGGCGGACTACACTCAGGCGCCGTGCGCTCCACGGCCTGGGGAGATAGCGGTGAACAGATTCCCTCATCGGCCCGAGCAGCCCTCAGCGCTGCTCACGGATTTGTATCAGCTGACCATGCTCGATGCCTCTTACCGCCTGGGCATGGAACAGACGGCGATTTTCGAGTTCTTTGTCAGGCGCTTGCCGGAGCGCCGCAGCTTCCTGGTCGCGGCCGGGCTCACGCAGGTGCTCGATTATCTGGAGGACCTGAAGTTCACTGCCGAGGAGCTGGACTGGCTGCACGGCACCGCGCGCGTCAGCGGCACCACGTTGGAACGCTTGCGCAAATTCCGCTTCAGCGGACGCGTGTTCGCGGTGCCGGAAGGGACGGTGTTTTTCGCACACGAGCCCATCCTGCGGGTCGAGGCGCCGCTGCCCGAAGCGCAGCTCATCGAAAGCCGCATCGTCAACCTCCTGCATTACCAAACATTGGTGGCGTCGAAGGCGGCGCGCTGTCGGCTGGCCGCGCCCAAGTCCGAGTTGGTCGAGTTCGGCATGCGCCGCGCACACGGCGCCGAAGCGGCATTGCTCGCCAGTCGTGCAAGTTACATCGGTGGGCTCGATCGGACCGCGACGGTGGAAGCATCGTATCGCTACGGTATTCCGATGACCGGCACGATGGCTCATTCGTTCGTGCAGGCTCACGAACTGGAATCAGCGGCCTTTCAAAATTTCGCGCGCATGCATCCCGACAACGCCGTGCTGCTCATCGATACTTACGATGTCAATCGAGCGACCCAACGCGTGGTGGATCTTGCACACCGTTTACGAGGCGAGGGCATCCGCATCAAAGCCGTGCGCATCGACAGTGGCGACCTCGCGCAGGTCTCAGGAAGCGTGCGCAGCATCCTGGATCATGGCGATTGCAAGGACGTGCGCATTTTCGTCAGCGGTGCGTTGGATGAATATTCCATCGAAGCGCTGCTGGCGGCGAGAGCACCGATCGATGTGTTCTGCTTGGGCACGCATTTAACGGTATCCGAAGACGCACCCGCGCTGGACTGCGCATACAAGCTGCAGCAGTACGCGGGACGGCCGGTGCGCAAGCTGTCGCCTTGGAAAGAAACGTGGGCCGGGCCGAGGCAGGTGTATCGGCAATACGATCCCAGCGGTTACATCGCGATGGATGTGCTCGCGGGCGAAGACGAAGTGATCGACGGCAAGGCGCTGCTGCGAGAAGT
>CAMLEO010000152.1 GCA_946478975.1 uncultured Steroidobacter sp. | reverse complement strand
GACAGGCTTGGTTGTTACCAATCCTCCGTATGGCGAGCGCATTGGCGAGCAGGAGAGATTGCAGGCGCTCTACGCGACGCTTGGAGCCAAGCTGCGCGAGCACTTTGAAGGTTGGAAGGCTGCGGTGCTCACGGGCAATCCGCCGTTGGCGAAATCGATCGGTATCAATGCGCGCCGCACGCACACGCTGTTCAACGGCCGCATCGAATGTCGCCTGCTGCGTTTCGATGTCGCACCTGCGGATTATCGTGGAGAACGCAAGCCGCCGCCGGACCAGGCGCAGCTGCGTGAACAACCCGGCGCGCAGATGTTTGCAAACCGCCTGCGCAAGAACATCAAGTCGATGCAGGACTGGGCGCGGCGAGAGAACGTCGATTGCTATCGCATCTACGACGCAGACATGCCCGAGTACGCCTTCGCCATCGACCAATACGGAGACGGTGAGGGCAATCGTTGGGTGGTCGTGCAGGAATACGCGCCGCCGAAGACCATCGAGCCGAAAGCTGCGCGCCAGCGGAGGAACGAAGCGTTAGCTGTAATCCCTCACGAGCTCAGCATCGAGCCGGAGCGATTGTTCATTCGCGAGCGCCGGCAGCAGAAAGAAGGCGCTCAGTACGAGAAGCTGGACAACGAGCGCGAATATCACATCGTTCGCGAGCAGCCGTACAAGTTCGCAGTGAACTTCACCGATTATCTCGACACCGGTTTGTTTCTCGATCATCGACTGACGCGTCGTTATGTCGGCGAGCTCGCGCGCGGCAAACGCTTCCTGAATTTGTTTGCTTACACGGGCACGGCGACTGTGTACGCCGCCGGCGGTGGTGCTGCTTCATCTACCACAGTGGATATGTCTCGCACCTACCTGGAGTGGGCGAAACGCAACTTGGCGCTGAACGGCCGGGCGGAGCCGCAACACGGCTTCGTGCAGGAGGATTGCCTGGCGTGGCTGCAGGATCAGCGCGACAAGCCGCGACGCTGGGATCTGATGTTCATCGATCCGCCGACGCACTCGCGATCCAAGCGTATGGAGCAGGACTTCGACGTGCAGCGTGATCACGTGCAGTTGTTGCAGCTGGCCGCGCAGCTGCTCGCGCCGGAGGGTGTGATCGTGTTCTCGAATAACTACACGCGTTTTCGCCTGGATCGCGAGGCGCTCGCGGCATTCGAAATCGAGGATCTCACTCGCAAAACGCTGCCGCGAGACTTCGAGCGCAACCCGCGCATTCACTCCTGTTTTGTGCTGCGGCCGAGAAATGTTGCAGGAGTTACTGAAATTTCTGCGGGTTCAGCGGGGCGCGGCTGAGCGAAGAACATGGCCCGCCAGTGGGCCATTCATCGACTGCGAACGTAGCCTTCGCCGCTCGCTGCGCCAAAATGGTGTGCAAAACAGTGAAAAGGGCCTTTTTTCCGTCAAAAAGGCGCGCAGATAAGGGCTACGGCGCATTGCTATGACGGACCTGTTGCAGCACAATTGCGCCCGCGTTACCGGCCCCCTCCCCATCGAAGTGATTGTTATGAGCGGCGATCCGTTCCAGGTTCACATTCATCCCAAGCTCGGCGTGGTGATCTACGATCCCGTCGCGCAGATGGGCTTGGCCCGCGAACAGATGCGCTTGTTCAAGGTCGGCTCGATGTCTTCGAGCACCTTCATGCGCGCCATCGTCAGCAAGGACTTGAGCCCTTGCACCGGCGAAACGGCAACCCAGACGGCGGGTGCGGTCGAAACGTATCGCGCGGCTCGCGGTGGCCGACGCAAACCTTATTGCGAACAGTGCCGCCGGCATTTCGGTTCGGTGGATTTCACGGTGTGCAGCGACTGCAGCGCCATCCGTTGCACGTGCGGCACCTGCAGCTGCGTGTCCAGCTCTCGCCGTCGCAAGGCTGCTTGATTGACGCCGCTGCTCGTTGCAGCTGAATGAGTTATAAAAGGCGCCGCACCGCGGCGCCTTTTTTCATGCCATGAACATTTTCAGAGTCTTCACCATCGAAGCTGCGCATCGCCTGCCGAACGTGCCGGCGGGGCACAAGTGCGCGCGCCTGCATGGCCATTCGTTTCGCATCGAGCTGCACTTGAGCGGCGGCGTGAACGCGCACACCGGCTGGGTCATGGACTTCGCCGATGTGAAGAGCGCGTTTCAGCCCATCTACGACCGCCTCGATCATCACTATTTGAACGAGATTCCCGGGCTCGAGAATCCCACCAGCGAAAACCTGGCCCGCTGGGTGTGGGAGCAGGCGAGGCCCGTGCTGCCGCTGTTGAGCAAAGTGGTGATCCACGAGACCTGCACCAGCGGCTGCGAATATCGCGGCGAGGCCTGATCGCTCACAGCTGCTCGAAGCTTTCGATCGGCCGGACTTCGATGCCGCCGCCAAACAATTCGCCGATGTGAGTGCCCGGATGCAGGCGCGCAACGCGCACTGCTTCGTCGATGTTCTCCGCCTCGACGATAAAGAACGCACCGAACGGCTCCTTGGTGTTCACGTACGGACCGGACTCCTCGGTGACCTTGGCGTTCTGCACGCGCAGTGTTCGTGACTCGGCCGGCATGCCGAGCGAACCGATCAACTTCACTTTCCCTGATGCCTTGAAGCGTGCGTCGTGCTCGCCGCACATCGCCTGCAGTTTTTCGAAGTCCTTGGGCGTGAGCCTGGCGAAGGCATCGGCATCGTAGTGGCAGACACACAAAAATTTCATGACAGGCGCTCCTGGATGGGGTGAAAACCGGTTGCATGTTGCAACTGGTTGCTACGTTAGCCAATCCGGTTGCACAATGCAACCAGTATGACGATCCCGCCATGACCACCAAGATCGACAGTGCCGCGCTCGAAGTGCGCTCCGGCTGCGCCATCAACCTCGCCAGCGAGGTGATCGGCGATCGCTGGAACCTGGTGGTCCTGCGCGACATGATGTTCGGCAACTACCGGCATTTTCGGGAGCTGCTGACCAACAACATGGAAGGCATCGCTTCCAACATCCTGTCGTCGCGGCTCAAACACCTGCAGGAAGTGGGGTTGATCACCAGCGCGCCCGATCCAACGCACAAGCAGAAGGTGATCTACAGTCTGACGGAGGCGGCGATTCAACTCGTACCGGTGATGGCGACGCTCGGAGAATGGGGCCGCCGCCATTTGCCGGTGACGCGAGAGCTCAGCGTGCGGGCGCGGCTGCTGTTCGAGGGCGGCCCGCCGATGTGGGAGCAGTTCATGGATGAGCTGCGCGTGTTGCATCTGGGCAAGCGCCCGGCGCGGGCAGCGGCAGGCCCGAGCGTTCTACAGCGCTTGAGTGATGCGTACGCGGCTGCCGTCAAACAAAGTCGCTAGAGCCAATCCCGCGCGCGATACCACAACATTGCCAGCACCAGCGCCGGCATTCGCAGCAGCTCGCCCCCGGGGAAATCGCGATGCTGGAGCTTGGTGAATAAATCGAATCGTTCCGCCTGGCCGGCGATCGCTTCGGCGACCAGTCGTCCCGCGACGCCGGTGAGCGCGATGCCATGGCCCGAGAAGCCTTGTAAGTAATAAACATGAGGCGCGAGCCGGCCGAAATCGGGCGCGCGGCTCATTGTGATATCGACATATCCGCCCCACGCATATTCGATGCGCGTGTCGGCGAGCTGAGGAAACACTTTCAACATGCGCTTGCGAGTGGCGGTCGCGGTGTCGAACGCATCCGAGCCGGAGTAGCTGACGCGACCGCCGAACAAGAGGCGATGATCCGCGGAGCGCCTGAAGTAATCCAACACGAAGTTGGTGTCGGTGACTGCGATGTTCTCGCGCATGAGTCGCTGCATGCGTGCTTCGCCCAGCGATTCGGTGGCAACGATGTAAGTGCCGACTGGCATGATGCGCGAACGCAATGACGGCACCAGCTTGTCGAGATACGCGTTCCCGCACAGGACGACGAACTTTGCTCGCACCTTGCCGCTGTCTGTGCTCACAACCGCGGGGCTGTCATAAGAAACATTCGTGACCAGCGACCGCTCATAGATCGTCACGCCAGCTGCGCTCGCGGCGGCCGCCAGGCCCAAGGTGTAATTGAGTGGATGCAGATGACCGCTGCCGCTGTCGTAAAGGCCGGCGCAGTAGCGTTGTGTTTCGAGCAGCGATTCGACTTCCGCTCGTTCCAGCAATCGCAGCTGTCGATAGCCGTATTTTTCTTCGGCCTCGCGCTGCTCGTGGAGCAGGTCGTCGCGTTGACGAGGCTTGATGGCGACGTGCATCTGGCCCCAGTGCAGATCGCAGTCAATCTGATATTTGGCGACTCGGTCGCGAATGAGCTGCAACCCTTCGAGGGAGATGTCCCACATGCGACGCGCGTTCGCGGCGCCGACTTGTTGAACCAGCTTGGTTTGTCCGCTCGCGAAGCCGGTGATCGCCTGTCCGCCGCTACGCCCCGACGCGCCCCAGCCGACGCGTTGACCTTCGAGCAGCACGACTCGATACCCGCGCTCCGCGAGTTCCAGCGCAGTCGAGCAGCCCGCGATGCCGCCACCGATCACGCACACGTCGGCGCTGACATCGCCTCGCAGGGAGGGATGTTCGGGTGCCGGATTGGCGGAAGCGGCGTAGTACGAAATGTCGGCGTTCATCTTCAGCATGGTTGGGCCGCCACGCGCTCCCTGCGAGGGGTCCCGCGCACATCTGCGACTCGCGCAGTAATAAAGCGCTCATGAGGGCAGCGCTCGTGAAATGCGGCCAGCGATGTCGCGGAGTCAGTGACCGCCATGAGGGGATACCTGTTTAAGATTTAGGGGCTGCTCGTCGGGCAGCCGCGAGCTGAACCCGCGGCGAGGATAGCGAGCGCGGCGCAGTGGCGGCAAGGGGGCGATGCGCCCTGGACTCAAACTAACTCATTGAAATAGCTGAGCTTCGCCTCCATCTTCCATGCTCGGAGAGGCGGCCCGGGCCCAGATGTGCTTAAATGGCGCCTCGCGATCGGGCCGGTGATCCCGCCGGCTGTTAAAGATCTTAAACGTGTCTACTCGCAAACCGCTCATCGGCATCCCGGCGGATCGCCGCCTGTTGGGCCACCACTACTTCCACTGCGTCGGCGAGAAATACATCGCCGCGGTGGCGGAAGGCGCTCAAGCAGTGCCGGTCTTGATTCCATCGCTGGGCGACGGATTGGAAGCGCGTGAGCTGCTCGCGGACTTCGATGGAATCCTGCTCACAGGCAGTCCCTCGAATGTCGAGCCGCATCGATACAACGGGCCGGCGAGCGATCCGGGCACGTTGCACGACGCGTGGAGGGACGCGACGACGCTGCCGATGATTCCGCGCGTCGTCGAAGCAGGCCTGCCGCTGCTCGCGGTGTGCCGCGGTTTCCAGGAGATGAACGTCGCGTTCGGCGGCACGCTCTGGCAGAAGCTGCAGGAAGTGCCGGGCTATCGCGATCATCGCGAGGACAAGGACGCGCCGCTCGATGAGCAGTACGGGCCGGCGCACGAGATCGAGCTGACGCCGGGCGGCACGTTGGAGCGCCTCGCGGGCGAGCCGCGGTTGAAGGTGAATTCGCTGCACTCCCAAGGAGTGCAAACCCTGGGCGCGGGGCTGGTCGTCGAAGCCCGCGCACCGGATGGAGTGATTGAAGCTTTTCGAGTGGCGGACGCGCCGTCGCTCGCGCTCGGAGTGCAATGGCATCCCGAGTGGAAGTTCAAGGACAACCGTTTTTCGCGCGCGCTGTTCGCCGCTTTTGGTGAAGCTGCGCGCGAGCGTGCCCGCCAGCGTGCGGCAAGGTGATCGTATGAGCGGCATTCAACAATTTTTCAAAGAACACGGCATTGCCGAGTGCGAGGCCATCATTCCTGACATGGCCGGAGTGGCACGAGGCAAGGTGATGCCCGCGGCGAAGTTCGCCGAAGAGGAAGGCATGCGCCTGCCGGAAAGTATCTTTCTGCAAACCGTCACCGGCGATTACCCGGATGACGAGCGCGCCATCAGCCCGTCGGAAATCGACGTGGTGATGCGTGCCGATCCCAGCACCGTTCGCGTGGTGCCGTGGGCGGCCGAGCCGACGGCCTCGGTGATTCACGATAGTTTCTATTCGGATGGCCGTCCGGTGACGATGGCGCCGCGCTACGTGTTACAGCACGTGCTGGAGTTGTACGCGCAGCACGGTTGGGATCCGGTGGTGGCGCCCGAGCTCGAGTTTTATTTGATCGAGCCGAACACCGACTCCGACTATCCATTGAAGCCGCCGATCGGCCGCTCGGGTCGTCCGGAAATCGGCCGCCAGTCGTATTCGATCGCCGCGGTCAACGAGTTCGATCCGCTGTTCGACGATATGTATGCGTTCTGCGAGGCGCAGGACATCGAGATAGACACGCTGATTCACGAAGACGGCGCGGCGCAGATGGAAATCAACCTGCTGCACGGGAATGCACAGTCGCTCGCCGACCAGGTGTTCCTGTTCAAGCGCACCGCGCGTGAAGCGGCCCTGCGTCACAAGATGTATGCGACGTTCATGGCCAAGCCGATGGCTCGCGAGCCGGGCAGCGCCATGCACATTCACCAGAGCGTCGTCGACCGGCGCACCGGCAACAACATTTTCAGCGATGGCGAAGGTCGGCCGTCGCAGCTGTTCTTTTCGCACATCGCCGGTCTGCAGAAATACCTGCCGGCGGCGATGTCGCTGTTTGCGCCGAATGTGAATTCGTATCGGCGCATCACCCGGCACTATTCAGCGCCGATCAACACTCAATGGGGTTACGACAACCGCACCGCCGGTCTGCGAGTGCCGGTGTCCAATCCCAAAAACCGTCGCGTCGAAAATCGCATCGCCGGCGCGGACGCCAATCCCTACTTAGCGATCGCCGCCTCGCTGGCGTGCGGCTATCTCGGCATGGTCGAAGGACTCAAGCCGAGCGAGCCCATCACCGGCAGCGCTTATGACTTGCCGTTCTCTCTGCCTCGAAACATCGAAGATTCGTTGCGGCTGCTGCGTGACTGCCGGCCGCTGATCGAAATCCTCGGCGAGCGCTTCGTCATTGCCTACGCGGCGGTGAAGGAGAACGAATACGAAACCTTTTTGCAGGTGATCAGCTCCTGGGAGCGCGAGCACCTGTTATTGAACGTCTAAGAGAGCCATGACTTACTTTCGTCGTTTTCGCTGATGTCCCATTCCATCCCCGAGCGCAGCACCACGCAATGGCAGGCGCTCGATGCGGCCCATTACATCCATCCCTTCACCGATCACGACGCGCTTGGCAGGAAGGGAACTCGGGTCATCGTTCGTGCCGAGGGCGTCTATCTATATGAGTCCGGCGGCCGTCGCATTCTCGACGGCATGTCCGGGCTGTGGTGTGTGAATCTCGGCTATGGCCGGCGCGAGCTGGCCGACGCCGCCTACGAGCAGCTGCTGGAGCTGCCTTACTACAATAGTTTCTTTCAGGTGGCGCATCCGCCGGCGATCGAGCTCGCCCGGTTGCTCGCGGAAGTTACGCCGCCGCAGTTCAAGCACGTTTTCTTCACGGGTTCGGGTTCCGAGGCGAACGACACCGTCGTGCGCATGGTGCGCCATTACTGGAGCGTGCTCGGGCAGCCGGAAAAATCCGTAATCATCAGCCGTCGCAACGCCTATCACGGCAGCACGATGGCGGGCGCCAGCCTCGGCGGCATGAAGCCCATGCACGAGCAGGGCGGCTTGCCCATTCCTGGCATCGTCCACATCGGTCAACCGTATTGGTTCGGCGAAGGCGGCGACCTGTCGCCTGAAGAGTTCGGGCTGAAGGCAGCGCGCGAGCTGGAACAAAAGATTCTGGAGCTCGGGCCGGAGAAGGTCGCGGCGTTCATCGGCGAGCCGATCCAGGGCGCGGGCGGCGTGATCATTCCGCCCGGGACGTATTGGCCGGAGATCCAACGCATCGTCGACGAGTACGGCATCCTGCTGATCGCCGACGAAGTGATCTGCGGCTTCGGGCGCACCGGCCGCTGGTTCGGCTCGGAGTACTACGGCATTCGCCCCGATCTGATGCCGATCGCCAAGGGCCTGTCGTCGGGCTATCTGCCGATCGGCGGCGTGATGGTGGGCGACCGAGTTGCCGAGGTCGTGACCGGCAAGGGCGGCGAGTTCCACCATGGCTTCACTTATTCAGGGCATCCCGTCGCCTGCGCGGTCGCCTGTGCCGCCATCAACATCCTGCGCGACGAACGCATCGTCGAACGAGTGCACGACGATGTCGGGCCCTACCTGCAGCAGCGCTGGCATGAATTGAGCGACCATCCATTGGTCGGCGAGACGCGCATGGTCGGGTTGATCGGTGCGCTCGAACTGGTCAAGGACAAAGCGCGTCGGCAGGCATTCCCGGAGCCCGGCAACGTGGGGCTGCTGTGCCGCGACTTGTGTATTGCCAACGGATTGGTAATGCGAGCGGTGCGCGACACGATGATCATTGCACCACCATTGGTCATTACTCACGAGCAGATCGACGAGCTGGTCGACAAGGCGCGCAAGGCGCTCGATGCGACGCTCGCCGCAACCGGCGCCCCGTAGCCCGACCCCCCGCTTCTGCGTTACCCTCCCCGCAGCGCCGGTACCGGCACCAGCCGGTACGGGCCCATTCAACTTCCGGGGAGAAACATCTAATGAGTAGGGCGATGAACACTTCGCTGCGTACTGTCCTGGCCATCACCTCGATCGCCCTGGCCGTCGCCGCCTGCGGCAAGAAAGAGGAGGCGAAGCAAGCTGACCAGACCGCCGCCGCGGCCGAGGAAGAGAAGGTTCTCCACGTCTACAACTGGTCCGACTACATCGCCGAAGACACCATCAAGAACTTCGAAGAACAGACCGGCATCAAGGTCACGTACGACGTCTTCGACAACAACGACATGGTGGAAACGCGCCTGCTGGCCGGCAACTCCGGCTTCGACGTGGTGGTGCCGTCGGCGTCGTTCCTGGAGCGCCAGATCAAGGCCGGCGTGTTCCAGAAGCTGGATAAATCCCAGATCCCCAATCTCAAGAACATGGATCCCGACATTCAGCAGCGCGTCGCCCTGCACGATCCGGGCAACGAGCACTCGGTGACGTATATGTGGGGGACGACCGGCATCGGCTACAACGTCGACAAGGTCAAAAAGATTCTCGGCGACAAGCCGCTCGATTCCTGGAACCAGATCTGGGACCCGAAGGAGCTGGCGAAATTCAAAGACTGCGGCGTGTCGGTGCTGGATGCGCCGGATGAAATCCTGAAAGTGGTGCTGCAGTGGATGGGCCGAGATCCGAACAGCCAGAAGGAAGAAGACCTGACCGCCGCGACCGAGAAGCTGATGGCGGTCCGTCCGTATATCCGCAAGATTCACTCCTCCCAGTACATCGACGATCTCGCCAACGGCGAGCTGTGCGTGGCGATCGGCTGGAGCGGCGACATCCTGCAGGCTCGCAACCGCGCCAAGGAAGCCGGCCAGGGCATCAAGATCGCGTACTCGATTCCGAAGGAAGGCACCATCGTGTGGTTCGACATGCTGGCGGTCCCGGCCGATGCCAAGCATCCCAAGAACGCGCACAAGTTCATCAACTATCTGATGGACCCGCAGGTCGCCGCCAACAATTCCAACTTCGTGAACTACGCCAACGGCAACGCCGCGTCGTTCGCGCTGATCAGCGACGAAGTGAAGAACGATCCCAATATCTATCCGACGCCGGACGTGAAGGCCAAGCTGTTCCCGTCGCTGGCGTACGGCGAGCAGGCCACCGCCGTGATGGCGCGCCTGTGGCAGAAGTTCACCACTGGCCAATAACGGCTCATCGGCGTCGAGGTCTGGATGGCCACCAACGCGGGCCTGAAGGAGCAGCTTGCGGTCTGGAACGATCCGCAAGCTGTTCCGTATGTGAGCATCGATCGCGTCACCAAAAAATTCGGTGACTTCGTTGCGGTCAACAACGTTTCGCTGAAGATCTACAAGAAAGAGCTGTTCTGCCTGCTCGGCGGCTCGGGCTGCGGCAAGACCACGCTGCTGCGCATGCTGGCCGGCTTCGAAGAGCCGAGCAGCGGCAAGATCTTCATCGACGGCGTGGAAATGACCAACATTCCACCGTACGAACGACCCGTGAACATGATGTTCCAGTCGTACGCGCTGTTTCCGCACATGACGGTGGAACAAAACGTCGCGTTCGGTTTGAAACAGGACCGCGTGCCGAAGACGGAGATCAAGACGCGCGTTGCGGACATGCTCAACCTGGTGCGGCTGACGCAGTTCGCACAACGCAAACCTCATCAGTTGTCGGGCGGCCAGCGTCAGCGTGTGGCGCTGGCTCGCTCGCTGGTGAAGCGCCCCAAGCTGCTGCTGCTCGACGAGCCGCTCGGTGCGTTGGACAAGAAACTTCGCGAGCACACCCAGTTCGAGCTGGTGAATCTGCAGGAGCAGCTCGGCGTGACGTTCGTCGTCGTCACGCACGACCAGGAAGAGGCGATGACGTTGTCGTCGCGCATCGGTGTCATGAACGCCGGTGAGATCATCCAGGTCGGCACGCCGAAGGACATCTACGAATATCCCAACAGCAAGTTCGTCGCCGAGTTCATCGGCAACGTAAATATGTTCCAGGGCCGCTTGATCGAGGACGAGCCCGATCACGTCCGCATCGATGCGCCCGATCTGCAAGGCACGATCTATGTCGATCACGGCGTGAGCTCGGCACCCGGCGCCGTGGTGTTCGCTGCCGTCCGGCCGGAGAAGATCATCATCTCGGTCGACCCGCCGCAGCAGACAGAGAATGTCGTGCGCGGCACGGTCAAAGAGATCGCCTACATGGGCGATATGTCGATTTATCTGGTGGCACTGGCCTCAGGCAAAGTCGTGCGCGTGACGCAGCCGAATACTTATCGTCACGCCGAGGCGACGATCACCTGGGAGCAGCCCGTGTATCTCAGCTGGCATCCCTCCAGCCCGGTGGTGCTGGTCGAATGAGCGATCGAAGCGCAGCGCCACGCCGCTTCCGGCTGACCGGCCGGAACCTGGTCGTCGCGGTTCCGTACTTCTGGCTGCTGCTGTTCTTCCTGGTGCCGTTCATCATCGTGCTGAAGATTTCCTTTTCGGAAGCACGCATCGGCATTCCGCCGTATCAGCCGCTGTGGAGCTGGGTCGACGGCCACATGGCCCAGATCAAGCTCAACTTCGCCACCTTCCAGACCATGGTCGAAGACAGCCTGTACTGGAAGGCTTATTTGAATTCGATCAAGGTCGCGGCCATCTCCACCGTGCTGTGCCTGCTGATCGGTTATCCGATGGCGTATGCGATCGCGCGGGCGCAATCCACGTCGCGTCACATCCTGTTGATGATGGTGATCCTGCCGTTCTGGACTTCGTTCCTGCTGCGCGTGTATGCGTGGATCGGCATCCTCAAGAACAACGGGCTGATCAACAATTTCCTGATGTGGCTCGGGGTGATCGACGAGCCCATCGTGATGTTGCAAACCGATTTCGCGATCTACATCGGCATCGTTTATTCCTATCTGCCGTTCATGATCCTGCCGCTGTACTCCAACCTGGAGAAAATGGATCTGACGCTGCTCGAAGCGGCGGCGGACCTGGGCTGCCGGCCGTTCAAGGCGTTTCTCACCATCACCTTGCCGCTGTCGATGCCGGGTATCATCGCCGGCTCGATGCTGGTGTTCATTCCGGCGGTCGGCGAGTTTGTGATTCCGGAGCTGCTCGGGCCGTCTGATTCCTTGATGATCGGCAAAGTGCTGTGGAGCGTGTTCTTCACCAAGCGCGACTGGCCGACGGCGTGCGCGGTGGCGATCGCGCTGTTGTTGCTGCTGGTGATTCCGATCGCATTGTTGCAACGGGCGCAGAACGAGGAAGCGCGCGGGGCGCACCGATGAAACGTGTTCCCACGTTTCGACTGTCGGTGCTCGTGTTCGGGTTCGCGTTCCTGTACGTGCCGATCCTGTCGCTGATCTTTTATTCCTTCAACAAGTCGCGCCTGGTCACGGTGTGGGCGGGCTTCTCCACCGAGTGGTATGGACGCCTGCTGCGCAACCATCAGGTGCTCGATGCTGCCTGGCTGTCGCTGAAAATTGCGTCGATCAACGCGACGGGTGCAGTGATTCTCGGCACGCTGGCCGGCCTTGCGCTCGCGCGCTTCGGCAAGTTCAGCGGCCGAACGTTGTTGTCTGGTATGACGACGGCGCCGCTGGTGATGCCCGAAGTCATCACGGGTTTGTCGTTGCTGATGTTGTTCGTGGTGATGGAAGGATTGTTCGGCTGGCCGGACGGTCGCGGCGTTACGACGATCACCATCGCTCACATGACGCTGACGGTCTCGTATGTCACCGTGATCGTGCAGTCGCGGCTGTCGACCATGGACGATTCGCTGGAGGAAGCGGCGATGGACCTGGGGGCGAGGCCGTCGAAGATATTCTTCGTCATCACCTTGCCTATCATCGCGCCGGCGCTGATTTCCGGCTGGCTGCTGTCGTTCACGATTTCGCTCGACGACCTGGTGATCGCAAGCTTCGTCTCCGGCCCGGGTTCGAGCACGCTGCCGATGGTGATCTTCTCCAAGGTGCGCATGGGTGTGAGCCCGGACATCAACGCGCTCGCGACCATCATCGTGGCGCTCGTGACCATCGGTGTGGTGGCCGCCGGCATCCTCATGGCGCGCCAGGAAAAACGCCGCCTGCGTGATATGCAGATGGCCGCCGGAGCGGTAACCGCACAATAGTGACGGCGATGAACATCCGTTCCAAGCTGCCGCACGTCGGTACCACGATTTTTACGGTGATGACCAATCGCGCTCGCGAGCTGGGCGCGATCAATCTTGCGCAGGGCTTTCCGGATTACGACGCGCCGGCGAAGTTGAAGGACCTGCTCGCTTATCACGTCGCCGCCGGGCACAACCAGTACGCGCCGATGATCGGCGTCCCCGAACTGCGCGAGCAGATCGCGCTCAAGCTCGGTGCCAGCTACGGGCGGCTGCTCAACATCGATAGCGAAATCACCATCACGCTCGGCGCCACCGAAGCAATCTTCTCTGCCGTGGTCGCACTGGTGCATCCAGGCGAAGAAGTGATTCTGTTCGATCCCTCGTACGATTCATATGCTCCGGCAGTGATCTCGGTCGGCGGCAAGCCCATCCACATTCCACTCGATCCGCCGAAATTCAAAATCGACTGGGATCGGGTGCGCGATGCGATCTCGCCGCGTACGCGACTGGTGATGATCAACACGCCGCACAACCCGATCACCACCGTCATTCCCAAACAAGAGCTCGACATCCTCGCTGAAATCTTGCGGCCCACGGATGCGCTGGTGATTTCGGATGAAGTGTACGAGCACATGGTTTACGACGGCGCTCGTCACGCGAGCATCGTCGAGCATCCGGAGCTCTACGAGCGCGGTGTGGCCGTGTTCTCGTTCGGGAAGACCATGCATGCGACCGGCTGGCGAGTGGGCTATGCCGTCGCGACTCCCGAGGTCACTCGGGAGATTCGACGCGTGCATCAGTTCAATACATTCTGCATCGCGCATCCGTTGCAGCTGGCGATTGCAGATTTCCTGCGGCAGGCGCCGGAGCACAACGCCGGCCTGTCGCAGTTTTATCAAGCCAAGCGCGATCGTTTCCTGGAGCTGCTGCGAGATTCCAGTTTCAGCTGGACGCCGGCGGCGGGCAGTTATTTTCAACTGCTCGACTACAGCGCAATCACCAACGACAGCGACGTCGACTTCGCGGACAAGCTGCTCCGCGAAGCCGGCGTCGCTTCCATTCCCATCTCACCGTTCTACGTCTCGCCGCCGAAGCTCAGCGTGCTGCGCTTCTGCTTTGCCAAGAACGACTCGACGCTCGAAGAAGCCGCCGAACGCTTGTGCAAGCTCTAGCGCTGGCGGCAGGCTCGATAAACATCCGCGACCGACACGCCTTTCACGCCCGCTGAAAACAGGCGGTCCAGCAGCGGCTCGCGTCGTGCCTCGTCCGCGACGACTTTCGCAACCAGCAATGCAGCTTCGTCACGAGTGAGCGGCCGCGTCCGCACGCTGCCGAAGCAGCGGCCCGGTCGCAGCAGCGCCTCGTCGATGCTGTTGATGTTCGGCAGGTTGGTCGTGAAGATGATCTTCCGACCTGCCGCGCGCACCACGCCGTCCGCGATCGCCAGGAAACGATGCAGATCGTGATTGCCGTCGCTGCGAGCGAGCAGCATGTGATCCGCGTCCTCGATTACCAGTGCTTCGTACGGGCCGGTGATGAACTTGACGAAGATCTCATCGTGCTCCAGCGCTCGCTTGTCCGCCGTGTACATCACCAGCGCGCTGTCGTTTTTGCGTTCGGACAACGCGCCGAGGATCACGCGCACCAGCTTGGTCTTGCCGGTGCCCGGCGAGCCCAGCAGGACCAGCACTGTTTCCTCAGCTTGCAAATAATTGCTGATGAAATCGCGCACCGGTGCGCCGAGCGTTGGATACGCTTCGTCATGCACTACATCCGACGCCAATTCGTCGAACGACGTGTGATCGAGCCCATAACCGCTGGTGTGATGCCATTCGAGCGTGAACATGCGGCTGCGCGGATAGGGGTCGCCGACCACGCTCAACAACTTCTGACGCACCTCATCGAGGCGCGCCAGGCTCTCGGCCCAGATGTTGAATGCACAGGACGAATGTCCGGTCGTGTGCCAGCCTTCCGCTTCGACGAACACACCCGGACCTTCCAGCAACAGCAGTCCGGACCACAGCCGGCAGGCGCTCAAGCCGGAGTGCAGCGCGAGGTCGTCGAAGATCGCGTACAGGTTGCGCCCGGACGCACAGCGCACCCGGCGATAGATTGGATATTTCGCAGCAATGTTTTCAATCGAGCGCAGCGCACGGGTCTTCACCACGGAATCGGCGAAGTCGTGGATGCGGTGATGCAGATTCAGTCCGATCGCGGCGGCGCCGGTCTCCGGCAGCGCCCGCTCGGCGGGAAGCTTGTGAACGTTCATTGATGTCACCGACAAATGAAAAACCCCTGGACGAATTCCCGGCCAGGGGTCTTTAGAGAGCCAAAGAGGTGCCACTGACTTGGGGAGCTGCGCTCCGCCAAGTTCGCTCGCGGAGCTAACGCTCGTGTTCGAATTGATTGTCGCGATTGAGTGGGACCAACATGCGGCTCTCCTGTCGATGTAGCCGTTGTGACTGAAGGCCGCGCATCCTACTCGCGTTCCCGCCGCTGTCAATATATCTTCGACCCATGAACACGCTCAAAGTGACGCTCGTTCAGGCGGCCCTGGTCTGGCATGACGCAGCCGCGAATCGCCGCAAGCTCGAAACACTGCTGGCGCCGCTGGCCGGCAGCACCGACCTGGTGGCGCTGCCGGAAATGTTTACCACCGGCTTTACGATGCAGCCGGAGGCGGTTGCCGAAATCGCCGATGGCCCGACGGTCGAGTGGCTGCGCGAGCAGGCTGCAAAGATCGGAGCAGTCATCGTCGGCAGCATTGCCACCCGCGATGCCGGGCGGCATTTCAATCGCCTCATCTGTATGCGGCCGGACGGAACGTACCAGAGCTACGACAAACGTCATCTGTTCCGAATGGCGCACGAGCACGATCACTACACCGCGGGCACGCGCCAGGTGATCGTCGATATCCAAGGCTGGAAGGTGCGTCCGCTCGTTTGTTACGACCTGCGGTTTCCGGTGTGGAGTCGGAACCAGCTCGGCGGCGCGGGTGCGTACGATCTCTTGTTATATGTCGCGAACTGGCCGGAGCGGCGGCGTTATGCGTGGCAGACGTTGATCAAAGCCCGCGCCATCGAGAACTTGAGCTACTGCGTGGCCGTCAATTGCGTCGGCAAAGATGGCAACGGCATCAACTACACCGGCGACAGCGCTGCGATCGACTTCCTCGGCCAGCTCATGACCGAACCTTCCGAACAGGAGTTCGTCACCACGGCGACGCTCGATCGAGTCGCGCTGCAATCGTTTCGAGACAAGTTCCCCGCGCACCTCGACGCCGACGAGTTCCAGCTGCATCCCTGACCCGCAGGCACTGTGATATGAAGATTTCCACGCGTTTGAATCATCCGCCGTCGGTGCTCGTTCCGGCGGACAACCGCCCGCTGGTCGCGCCGATCTATCAATCGGTGAAATTCACGTTCGACAGCGTGGAGGAAACGGAACGCCAGTCGCT
>CAMLEO010000151.1 GCA_946478975.1 uncultured Steroidobacter sp. | reverse complement strand
GCTCCTCAGCGCATCCAGCACCACTCCGGACGCTCGAACCTCGTAGTCGTCCTCGAACTCGATCGCCACGATCAACGCCGAATCGTACAGTGCATCGTATTCCGCCTGCGGCAGTTTCCCCACTTTTCGCACAATGCCGCCGACCTGCTGCTCCGCCGTGATCTGTCCTGACTGCACATAGATTCCCTCGAGGGAATATCCAAGTTGGCGCTCCAGCGTCTCGACAATCGGAGCCAGTTCGACCGGTTTGCGCACGCCCGCGCGCACGCCGGGCACCAGCACCCGGATCTGCGGCCGCGCTAGTTTCTCACGCAACGAGGCCAAACTGCGTTCCGTATCAACAATTCGCGAAGGCAGCACCGCCGGCCGATAACCAAGCGGCCCCTGCAGTTGATCGGCCACGCCGCCCGCATACACCGCAATCTTGAAAAATTTTGACAAACCCTTCAGCGCACGTTCATGAAAGGCCTGGCGGTGCCTCGGCATGAAGTGATAAATCACATAGCACCGCGCCACCAGCCGCAATGGTGCGAGCAGGAACAACTGACCGACCTTACTGGAGAGAAACACGACCTTGTCATAACGGAAAGTGAGCACGCGGCGGAACACACCAGCGATGGCGCGATTGCCGACCCGCTCGTCGTAGCGCAGATACTCGACGTCATGATCGACCGTGAGGGCCCGGGTGATGGATCTCACATCCTCATCGAGAGAGCCGCCGTCCGAGTGAAGCAGGTCGACGAGTAGAATCCTGGAACGTCTGGCCACTTGTCAGCACCGGGATAAAAAGCGCGCGCACTCGAGCAGATCTGTAAACGTGCCCGCCACGCCTTCGGGGTTTGAATCGGCTCGGTCCGCGATCAGGAACGCACGCGCCACGCCTGCTCTGTTCGCTGCTTCGATATCTGTGAGCTTGTCGCCGATCAGCACCGAGCGTGACAAATCGAGTCCCAACTCGCGGCTGGCCAGGGTGATCATGCCAGGCATCGGCTTGCGGCAATCGCACTCTCGTGCGAACTCGGCGACCTGACCGGAGGGAAGGTGGGGACAATAGTAAATACCAGCTATTCCGACGCCCTCGCTGCTCAGATGAGCCGCGAGACGTTCGCCAAGCTTCTCGACATCGGCTACGGAGTGGTAGCCGCGCGCGACTCCCGACTGGTTGGTCACGATTACCAACCTGTAGCCCAGGCCCTGCAGCAGCCGCAATGCTTCGATGACGCCTGGCAGGAACTCGAAATCTTCCCAACGATAGACGTAACCGTTGTCGACGTTGATGACGCCATCGCGATCCAGGAATGCCGCTTTCGACATCAGCACAAGTCCCGCACTCAAACGCTTTGCGCGTTGAGCCACGCGAGATACTTGCGTACGCCTGCTTCGAGAGAATGAAACGCAGCGTCGTACCCAGCCTGGCGCAGCGCTGTGATATCGGCTTGCGTATAGCTCTGATAACTGCCGCGCAGGTGATCCGGAAACGGAATGTACTGGATCGAGCCGTCGCGCCCGGATCGCTCCCGGTGCCAGGCGAGGATTGCCCGCGCCATGTCGTTGAACGAACGTGCGAGGCCGGTGCCCAGGTTGAAGATGCCGCTCTTGGTCGGCCTTTCGAGGAACCACAGGTTCACATTGACGCAGTCCTCGACGTACACGAAGTCACGCAGCTGCTCGCCGTCGCCATAGCCGTCGGTGCCGACGAACAGGCGCGCGACGCCGGTCGCGGCCACCTGGTTGTTGAAGTGAAATGCGGTCGACGCCATCGATCCTTTGTGAGATTCACGTGGACCGAAAACGTTGAAATATCGGAAGCCCGCCACTTGCGACGCGAAGCTGCCGCCCAAGCCGCGCACGTACTGATCGAATTGAAACTTCGAGTAGGCATACATGTTGATCGGGCTTTCGCAGCGACGCTCTTCCTTGAAGCCGCGTTCGCCCAGCCCGTAAACCGAGCCCGACGACGCATACAGATACTGGATGCCCTTGCCCAGGCACCAGTGCAGCAGCTCTTTCGAGTACTCGAAGTTGTTGCGCATGAGATATTGGCCATCCCATTCGGTGGTCGCCGAGCACGCGCCGTTGTGAAACACCGCGCGGATCGGGCCGAAGTCGTGCCCGGCACGCACGCGCGCCAGGAAGTCATCGCGATCCATGTAATCGAGAATGTTCAGATCCGCGAGATTGCGCATCTTTTTGCCATTCTTCAGATTGTCGACCGCCAGGATGCGATCAATGCCGCGGGCGTTGAGCCCCGCAACGCTGTTGCTGCCGACCATGCCTGCGGCGCCGGTGACGATGATCACGATTAGCCCCTGCGTATGCGTGAAATCAAATCGGTAGTGGAATGCCCCTGGAGCAGATCGAGAATTCGCACCTGCCCGCCCGCGGCCTTGACGCATTCGCCGCCAGCGACGGCATCTTCGGTGTAATCGCCGCCTTTGACGAGTATATCCGGCAGCACCCGGCAATACAGACGCTCGGGCGTGTCCTCCGAAAATGTCACCACCCAGTCCACGCAGGAAAGTGCCAGCAGCATACGCACCCGGGACGGCAACGCGTTGACAGGTCGTTCGCGACCTTTGAGCCGACGGACAGACGCGTCATCGTTCACCGCGACGACCAGCCGGTCACCCAGCGCCCGCGCGCGCTCGAGGTAATCGACGTGGCCCGGGTGCAGCATGTCGAAACAACCATTGGTCATCACGACGCGCTCGCCCTTGGCCTTCGCGGCCGCGATCATCACCGCCAGTTCTTCTTCGTCGCAGTAGCCGCTCGGCGTGGAACGACCTTCGGATTTGAGCGCACTGATCAGTTCCGGAACGGCAACCGTGGCGGTGCCCAGTTTTCCGACCACGATCCCGGCGGCCACGTTTGATAGAGCGACCGCGTCGGGAAGTGCGATACCGGCCCCGATCGCCGCCCCCAGCGTCGCCACAACCGTGTCGCCCGCGCCGGTCACGTCATAAACCTCGTGCGCACGCGTATGCAGATGCAGCGGCTCGAAACCGTTCGCCACCAGCGTCATTCCCTTCTCACTGCGCGTGACCAGCACGGCTTCCAGATCCAGCCACTGGCGCAACTGGTCGGCTCGTTCGACAATGATCTCATCGCTCGAGCAGCGCCCGACGACCGCCTCGAACTCCTGCAGGTTCGGCGTGATGATGGTGGCGCCGCGATAGCGCTCGAAATCGGTGCCCTTCGGATCGATGATGACTTTCTTGCCGAGCGTGCGCGCCGCTTTGACCAGTTCGGCGGAGCGACGCAACGCTCCCTTGGCATAGTCCGACAGGATGACGACGTCGACGCCATCGAGCAGCTGGTGATATGAGCGCAGCAGCGCATCGAAATCCCAGCGCGGGAAATGATCTTCGAAGTCCAGGCGAATCAGCTGCTGGTGGCGCGAAAGAATGCGCAGCTTGGTGATGGTCTTGCTGCCGTCGACTCGTTGCAGAGTGCAGGAGACATTGCGCTCCGCGAGCATGCGCTCGATCTCGTCCGCGGCCGGATCGTGCCCTGCCAAACCAAGCAAATGCGCTGTGGCACCCAGCACCGCGGCGTTCAGCGCCACGTTGCCGGCACCGCCCACACGTGCTTCCTCGTCATCGATGCTGACGACCGGCACCGGAGCTTCGGGTGAAATGCGAGACGTCGAGCCGTGCCAGTAACGGTCCAGCATCACATCGCCTACGACCAGCAGCCGCGAGGGCTCGAAGCCGCGTGGGTCGAGCGAGAGCCTTGAATAAAACTCGAGCATTGTGCGATTCCTCACACCAGGCCAAGCGCGTTTTCGACAGCACCACACATCGTGTGCACGATGAGGATGTGAGCTTCCTGGATGCGCGCGGTCGTCTGACTTGGAACGACGATGTTGTGTTTGCAACGGGGCGCGAGCTTGCCGCCGTCCCTGCCCAGCAGGCCGATCGTGGTCATGCCGATGCCATTGGCTGCATCGACCGCTTTGAGAACATTCTCGGAATTACCTGACGTGGAGATACCGATCAGGCAGTCTCCCGGGCGTCCCAGCGCGTGTACCTGCCGGCTGAAAACTTCGGCGAAGGAATAGTCGTTGCTGATGCAGGTCAGCGCGGAAGTGTCGGTGGACAAGGCAATCGCGGCTATCGGCGGGCGATCTTTGATAAAGCGGCCGGTGAACTCCGCGGCCATGTGCTGGCTGTCGGAGGCGGAGCCGCCGTTGCCGCAGACCAGCAGTTTGCCACCCGCTTTCAAACTGGCGGCCACGGCTGCGCAGGCGCGCTCGACGTCGCCGTCCAGCGACTCCAGCGTAGCAAACAAATCCAGGTGTTCACGCAAATTACTCGAGAACAACGACATCATGAGTTCCTTGCCTCCGGGCGCGTGAGTTGGAAAAGGCTCGACGCGCGAATCTTGTCAATCAAACGGCCCGCGGTAATGGTCGAGTTGTCGCAATCTTTCGCGTACGAGCAATAGTCCGGAGCCAGCGAAATCAATTTTTCGCAGCGACCGAACGCGTCGATCTCCGCGGCCGAGGTGGGTGCGAAGAACACCAGCGTCGGCACCCCCTGGGCAATCGCCAGGTGCATGGCCAGGCTGTCGCTGGAAATCATCGCGCTCATTCTCGAGATATAACCCGCCAGGGTCATCAACGAGGCGTCGGTGTCGGCGACAACCACCTCCTGCCGCACCTGCCCGGCGGCCACTTTCGCCGCCAGCGCTTCGTTGCGACGACGGTCGTCCCCGGCTCCGAACAGCACCACGGTTACCGGTCGGGAGAATACTCGCCCTGCGCCGATCGCAGTAACGAGCGCGAGCAGTTCGGTGTCGCGAATCTCCTTCGACGGCCAGCGCCCGCCGGCGTAAGGGTTGATGCCGACCAGCGGATCTTTACCCGGCAGGAAGCCCTTGGCTGCCGCCAGGCCCGCAGCGCTTGGGAAGAATTCCGGCTCCACCGCGTCGACTTCAAAGATCCGCTGGAAGATCTCTGCGTGCCCGCGGGTATTCAGAATCTTCAGTTCGTCGGCCCGCTGCTTGCCGAATGTGGACAGCAAGCCCATGTCGAACCACTCGGCAGCATCCTGCGAGTACGTCAGTCTGCCGTCCCGTCGGATCGCGCCTGTCACGCGCTTCGCCCGCAGCCCGCCGACAGCGTCGACCACGGGCGCCTCGTCATCGAGTGAATAGACGATGTCGAAGGTGTCGTTCTGAAAGTCCGCGAACGATACGCCCAGGCGGTCGATGTGCGGATTGTCGGCCAGCAGGGGGCGCGCCGCCGGCGACGTCACCCAGCAAAGCTCCAGCCGCTCGCCGTACTTGCGCTTCAGCGCGCCGGCGAAATAGGACGTGCGCACGACATCGCCGAGCGCACCGTGTTTTACGATCAGAATTCGAACGGTCTTCATGAGGAGATTACTCGGCCACGATCACCCTTGGGGCGCCTCGCGTCACAGGACATAAAAAACGAAAGCCGTGGTCAGGGAGAACAACTGGAACACGAAGCAGGACCGCGCATAGTCGACAAATACCTCGCGAAAGGATGCGTCGATGTCCGCCAGTGCATACCCAAGGAACGCAAAAAAGTAGAAATCCACGTACTTCAGGAACATGAAATTCGTGGTCGCGAACGACAGCGCTGCCAGCACGAAAAACACGATGGTGTTGAGACGCGTCTGATAAAAGAACAGCGTCAGCAGCCCGGCTTCGAACATTCCCGCAAGCAGCGCGCTGCGCCCTTCCAGGCGCGAGAAGATATAGCCGCCGCCCAGCAAGGGCGGTTGCTGTAAATTGATCCAGACCAGCGCCACCGCCGCCGCCACCGCGATCGACAAACGGGTGACGTTCAGCGGCGCGTCGCGCAGGCTGCGCACGTTGTGATAAACGAAATACAAACAAAAGATCAGCAGCGCCATGATGGGCGACTTCACGCTCGGCGTCATGTGCACCTTGGCCAGGTTCGGCGGCACAGGGCCGCCCCACACCAGGACCAGTGCAGCGAGCGCGAACGCCGCGACCACGACGGATGCGACATACGCGACCAGGTTCTTGGGCCAGAAAAACAAGCGGCCGCCCAGCAGCGCGATGAATGTCTGGCGGCTCAACGGCACCAGCGGTGAAATTGCCACGGCGAACCACGGATGGTCGCGACTGAGTACGCACACCATCAACACCGTCAGCAAGGCAAACACTTCCGGCAGCACCCAGGCCGTTGCCGACATCATCATCGGCGACACCAGCAACGCCAGCACGAAGAGTCGACCGTACTCATCCATGCGCGAGCCGCGCCAGACGACTGCGATGACCGCGATGAACACGCACAGCGACAACGCCTTGTGGACTGCAAATCCACTGACGAAACCGTACAGCCACAGCGGCAGCACGCCCGACGCGCTGTTCGGAATGGTCCGCAGCAGTTCCAGAAAATTGCCATCGCGATGCAGGTGCGCCATCGTCAGCGAATGCGCCTCGAAATAATCCGGCGCGAACTTGCCAAAGTCGGCACCGAGCAGATAGGCGATGAAAAACAACAGGCCGCACGCCGCGATTGCCCAGCGTGAGTGCTTCGGATCCGACAGTGCTTGCAGCATGCCGTTCAAGATCAGGACCGCCGTGGACGCGGAGCGATCCGGCACAGCACCACGCGGGGCTGCGACCACAACATGGTCTTGGCCAGGATGGTCACGTCCGCGTTGAAGCTCTGCGCATAGTTGTAGAGCGCCCGCACTTCGTGACCGGTGAATTCGTCGAAGATCGCGAGATAAGGTTTGCCGAACGTATCGATCTGTGACAGCGCGAACAGCGTGGACGAGTACAAATCAGCGTCATAGTGCACGATGAGTTCGCCCGACTTCGCCGGGTCGATACGATCCAGCAGCAGATGACTGGTGTCCTGGAACCAGCCCTTGATGAAGGCTACGCGGGAATCATCGACCGACGGCGCCACCCCGTTGACGTCGAATGTTCCCTTGGGAATCAGGTCCCAGTCCTCCGGCAGCCCCTCGAAGCTGTCCAGGCCGATGAATTTCGAATCAGGATGCGAGTTGTGACTGGCGAAATATTTGATCGAGTAGCCCTGGTGCACGCCGAACTCGACGAAGGTGATCTGGCCTGGGCTGCCGGCGAGTTTGAGCGCCTCGTCCCACAATTGCTCGCGCACCGGAAATTCACGCACCGTGCCTACGGCGGGATACTGATTGCGAGTAATTGAATACGCCAGCAGGCGCTGATAAACATTGATCGGCACCAGCGACGCGAGCTTTTTGGCCAGATTTCTCATCGTTATGTCCGCGTTCCTTACAGAGTTACCGTAGTGGGTTTACGAGCCTGCGCGCCGAGCCGGGCGATACCCAGCAGCAGCATGCCGGCGATGAACGAACCGATATTCAACAACCGGAACAGAATGTAGCCGCCGGCGAGATTGGCGACTGAAAAGTTCTCGACGAGCGCGCCTGTCTCGCGAAACACCATCTCGGAAATACCGACGCCGCCTGGCGTGATCGGAATCACCGAGGATAGATTGGAGACCAGCGACATCAGTGCTACGGTGGAAAAATCCATCGGATGGATGATGCGGCTGACGATCAGATAGATGACGTACGCAACCACCAGGTTCAGCACCATCGAGCACAGCAGCGTCACACTACAGAACGCGGGCTGTGCGATCACGAAGGTCTTCACCATCTTGAGGATGTTGCCGACGTAGTCGACGTAGCGGTTCGACTTGAACGCGAACACGGCCGACTTCAGCACCATGTTGCCGATCAGCAGGAGCACCACCGACAGCAGCAGCCCCGCACCCAGAACCAACACGACGGTGCCCGGGCCGTATTGGCGAGGCAGCAGCGCGTATGCCAGGAACAGCCCCGCCATGATCAGTTGCGACACCAGCGCCACCGCCCGATCGATGATTGCCGCGGAGACCGCATGATTCAGATCATCGGGCGAGCCACCGCGGGCGGCGAGGATGACGCGGCTCACCTCGCTTCCGATCTGGCCGGGGAGGAAATAAGAAAACAGGCCCGACTTGAAGGTCAGCGCCATGCCCGCCATCACTTCGATGCGCGTGCCCAGGAAACGATTCACGATCAATACCCAGCGCACCGCCGCCAGCGAATTGACCGCCAGCAGCAGCAGCGTGCACGGCACCAGCGTGCGCAGGACCACCGAGGGGTCGAGCGCGGCCAACTGACGGAAATCGACGATGTGGAAGTAGTGCAGCGCCAGGCACACCACGACCAGCAAGAGAATATTTCTCACGTACTTCATGGTTTCACTAGCAAGCCGCGAAAGCGCAGCTCGATCGCAGCAGAGGCCCGGATCCAGGCGAGCGCGCCCAGCATGCCGATCACAGACAAGTAACCGATATTGACCCACAGCAGTTTGAATCGCGCATCCAGCACCCACAGCGGCGCGACCGCCAGGCCCACCAGCACCAGCGGCAGCAGCACCGATATCAGCAGGTAACGCGTCAGGCTGAGCGCAAAGATGGTGAGCTTGAAATACAGCATGCCAAGGGCAGTGGTGAACAGCGCCGACCACAGCATCGAGATGGCGAACGCCCCCTGCCCCATGCCGCGCGTGAAGAAATAAAACACTACCAGGTACGCAACCACGAACAGCAGGTTCGTTTTCACATTGAACGATGCACGCCCGGTGGATGTCGCGACCATACCGGGGATCCAGAGATTGCTGCTGAGCAGGCACGCAGCCGCCAGGATCATGAAAGTGTTCATCACGTTGACGCGGTCCAGGTTCGAGGACATCGCCTGCAACAGGTAGTCGCCAACGAAATAAAAGCCCGCGATCGCCAGGAGCACCACCACGTTGTTGATAAAAGAGATTCCGTAGAGGTGCAGACGCATCGGCTGCTGCTCGCCGTGCAGGAACAGTTCCTTGAACTTGGGACCGAAGGCGGCAATGGCGGCGTTGACGAACATATACAGCAGGCCTGCCACCGTCGAAGCGAACGTGTACTCGCCCGCCAGTGCCAGGCTCGATGCCACGAACACCAGGATCTTGTCCAGGTTCACCGCAATGACCGACAGGCCGTTCGATACCAGCAGCGAGCCGAGCAGATTGGCGTCGATGTCCTCGCGAGCGCCCGCCGCCGGGCGAGGCTGCTGGCGCGATGATCCCAACAGCAGATACGCGCTCATCTCGAGGAAACTGAAAGTCACATACAGAACCACCAGCGTCACCACGCCCGGTTCGAACAGCAGCAGAGCCAGCAGCAGGAACAACGGCCGGCCGAGATTCAGCAGCGTCGAGGTGACGTAGTAGCGAGCCTGGCTATCGAGCCCGAGCATCGTTCCCTTCACCACCGAAGACACACCGCGCGGGAACACGTTGACGAACGCCAGGATCAGCAGGTGGCGCAGGTCCAGGTCCTGGGTGAGCCCGACAGCTTCATTGATGCCGACGACCGCGATGCCCAGTAACATCATTCCGCCGAACACCGCCAGCACCCGCCGGTCTTTCGTCCAGCGATAGTCGGTCTGCGTCGAACTCGCGGTCGCGGTCCTCTGCAGCGAGTACATCTGCAACGCCGATTCGACGAAGGTCAGGACCGCCACATACAACAGAAAAAACGCGTACCGCGCCCAGTTGTCGGCGCCGAAGCGCACGATCAGTAGCGGCATGATCGCGGCGGACAGCACGACCGACATGCCGGTCGAAACCACCCCGAGTATGGTGTTGCTGTTGGCCTTGGTGTAATAGCGCTGGCGTTTGTTCATTGGCGATCTGGCGAATACCCAGCGTCGTCTGCGATGCTGGGAAACACGCCTAAAACCAGTAGACGAGCCGCGTTCGGTGCAACCAGGCGCGCAGCAGACACATGCCGAAGCCGATGCCTTCCTTGTGAAATTTGAACTTGGAGACGCCGCCGACGCGCACCCCCTGTGCGCCCGAGATGAAGCTCACCTTCAGGCCGGCGAGAATCGACTTGAACATGATTTCCGGACTGATGTTGAAGCGGTTCGCGGCCAGCCCCATTGCCAGGATCTTGGAGCGCCGGAACATCTTGAACGCATACGTGCTGTCCGGGATGTGGCGGCCGAGCGCGATCGATACGCCGATGCGATAAAAGAACTGAAAGAATTTGTACGAGAACGGAATGGTCCGCGCGTTGCCCTTATCGAGATAGCGCGACACCTGCGCGACGTCCCCGCCGGCGTTCAGATCCGCATACATCTGCGGGATCAGGCTGATGGGATCGACCAGGTCCGCCGAAACAAAGATCGCGTATTCGCCTGCCGCATACGCCAGGCCGTACTTGACGGCGGCGCCGTAGCCCCGGCGATGCAGTTCCTTGTAGATCACCCGCACGTTGCATTCCGGATGTTCCTTCGCCCAGCGCTCGGCGCGCGAGCGCGTCTGATCCGTGCTTTGATCGTCGACCACGATGACTTCGTAGTTGATCCGGCCCGTGCTCAGCATGTTGGTGACGTCCCGCAATACATCCGCGACGTTGTCCTCCTCGTCCAAGCACGGAATGATCACGCTAAGCAGCGGCTCCATGGACCCTCTCATTCGTCAACATTGGTGGCGCGCGACGCGGGAAACATTTTCTCACCGCGACGTAGAACAGCAGCAGACACAGGAAATACAGCGGAATCGTCAGATGGAGAATATTTCCCGTCCACATGAACTCGAATATCACCCACAGCTTGAAAATGTCGCCGTTCGCCCCGAACAGATAATTCGCGATTTTGATGATCGCGAACAGCAGGGAACAGGTCAGCGCCAGGTACGAAATGAACAGCGCGGGACCGCTCAGGGCTTCGATGTAGAGCGTGACCAGCCAGGGCGAGTTGACCGATGAATCGGGCACCGAGCGCGCGAGGTGGAACTCTATCAAGCAGTTGTTATAGGTCTTGACGTACTCGAGCCCGAAAATCCCTTTGGGAATGACCGACAGCACAGCAGCATACCATGGCGATGCGTAGTCCGCACGGTGACAGAATTCCGCCAGGCCCGTGTCGTAGGCAGTCATGTAATGAACCGTCGACAACACCGCCACGCGCGAAGTCACGACGTCGTAGACCACCTCGTCCACATTGTCCATGGCTGCGCCACGAGACTCGAATTTGTAGGCCACCAGCGCCTGCAGCGCCAGCACGCTGAGCGGCAGACTCAGCACCATCACCAGCAGCAGCCTGCGGCTGGCATGCGTGAGAGTGATGTAACCAAGCTTGAATATCGCTCCGAGCAGCAGCCGCGCCAGGTCGATGAGCGCGAGAATGGCGGCGGCGACGAAGAACTTTTTATTCAACTTCGGTTGCTGGGCGTTGACCAGGATCAGATAGTTGATCGGGATCAGCGTGGTCAGAAATGCGATCGGGCTCTTGCTGGTGGCCTGCACGTTGCCAACGTTGCCGAACACCGTAATCGCCAGATTGAACAGGTACAGCAGCAGGATGGGCCAGGTCATCGGGATGCTGACGCGGGTCGGCCCGTCGCTGCGCGTCGCCATGAACAAAACGTACGTCGCGACCCAGATGCCGATGCAGATCAGCAGCGACACGGTCAGGTCGGCGCCGGCGGGAATCGGCATGTAGAAATCCCCAGCCAGGAAGCCGCGCTTGGAGATCGAGTAGTACTGAAACAGTTCGGCCCCGATCAGGCCCAGCACGAACAGCAGCGCCCCGCGATTGATCACCCGGCGATCGAGGGCGGCGAGGCCGCCCCAGCGTGCAGCTAACGCGGAGCCGAAGCTCGCGATCACGCTGCGCTCCCACCCGGCAGCGTGCGGCGATACATCGACCACACCAGCCAGCCCAGGGTGGCAAGAAAGGCGCCGAGGAAGGTCGCGACGATGCATATGACCGCGCGCTGCGGCTTGGATTTCTTTTCCGGCACCTTCGCCGGACTCAACGTCCGCAGCACATATTCATCGCTCACGTGCGCCAGCATCAGATTTTTGGTCTGCTCCTCGATCAGCCGCGCCAGCACCGTGCGCATTTCCACCAGCGTGGTCTGCGACATTTTTTCTTCCAGGTACTTGATGCTGCGCTCGGCTTCGATCCGATCCTGCTCCTGAATATGTTTGTTCACGGCCGCCATGATCTTGTCGGTCCACTCCTTCGCCAGCAGCGGCGAATAAAACTCCACCGACAGCGTCACCAGGTCGGTCTTCTTGTCCTGACTGATGGTGACGCGCTTCATGAACTTCTCGTACAGTTCCCAGCCGCTCGGCTCGGCCGTCTGGCCGCGGGCAGGATTGAACGAACGCACCCACTGCTTGCGCTCGACGTCGTAGATTTTTGGATCGATCACCAGTTGATTGGTCGCACGGTCCCACCCTCGCGCGGCGAACACGGCGACCTCAATATGGTTGTCCCGGATGAACTGCTCCTGAAAGCCCCAGGATTTTACCAACTCGATCGCCGCCGTGACTTTGCGCTCGCTCTCGGTCTGGCCGCCGAGGCTCAGACCCGCCATCGCTGCGAGGCCGCCGAATTCACCGGCGAGGCCGGCAAGCGAGCTTGCGCCGCCGGCGGAGTTGGCGGTCATGAACACGCCGCTCGCCTTGTACTGATTGGACAGATTCAGCGACACGATCAGCGCCGCAAGGCCGCTCAGCACGGTTACGGCGAGGATCAGCCACCTGCCGCGCCATAGCGTGCGCAACAGATCCTGGATGTCGATCTTCTCCTCCGCGGGAGGTGGTCCATACAGGGCGGACTCCACGCGAGCAAGGCGCGCCGCGACGACAGCCGGATCGGAAGAAGTGCTGCTCATAATGTTTGCGGATGCTACTCGTCGGTCGATGCGAGTGGCCGCGATGATAATTCAAGCGCCCGTGCCCGCAGATTTTCGAAATAAACCCGTGCCGCCGGCGTGCCCTCCGCCGGCGCCCACGGCGCCAGCTCCTTGGCGGCCCCGGGATCGAAAGGACCGGCTTTGAGCTCGAGCAGCACCGCGCCCGCGGCGAGCGCGATCACGGTGTGCCAGGTGTCAGGCGACAGTTCTACGCCGACGTCGACCGGCTCCTCGAGGGCATAGCGCTCGGTACCCAGGCGAATGCTCTCCCGGATCGCCCCGTCCTGCTCGAACGTCACCACCAGGAAACTGCCCTGGAGCGCCACCAGCGTTTCGATCTTCGGATCGGCCGCGTGCCGATGCGGGCGAATGTAACTTTCGGCGCCGATCGCATTCAGGAGCCGCTGGCAGGGCTCCTGGTAGCTGTCGTGAAAGTTCAGGTGCTGGCGTGCCCGCGGCGAGCGCTGCGCTTCGCCCGTCAAGTCGGCAAGCAGGCTTGCGGACAAACGTTTGATCGTCATGTGCGTAGTAGTCCCTGCACGATCTGTCGGGCGGCGATCTCGGGCGAAAACAGCCGGGCGGCGAGCTCCTTGCAGCGCGCGTGCAGACCGGGGTCCCGCAGGATCTCGTCCACCAGCGTCACAGCCTGCTTGCTCAGCGAATGCGGCGAGGCATCGGTCGTTACCCGGCCCACCGACTCGGTCTCGATCAGTTCCACCAGGTCGTTGCCCGGATTGATGCTGGCCAGGACCGGCAGTCCGCCCTGAAGATAGGACACGAACTTGCCCGGCACATTATGGGTGCTGTGTCGTACGTCCAGCGTCACCACACCCACGTGGCACTGCTGGTACAGACCTGGAATCTCGTCCGGATCGATCTCATCGAAGAACAGGGCGTTGTCCAGGCGGCGTGCAGCGGCGTCGACCCGCAGACGCTGAGCATCGCTGCCACGACCTACAAACAAAAAGCCGATATCGGCGCGATGTTTCAGCTGCTCGGCGACATCCAGCAAGATGCCGACTCCCTGGGCGATGCCCATATTTCCTGCGTAGATAAAAATCTTCCGGCCGGCCAGTCGCGTCACATTCACCGCAATGCTGCAGCCATTCGCTGGCCTGTCCGAGAGCCAGTTGCGAAGTACTTCGACCCGCACGCGTGCGTGGCGCAGCCAATTGGTGAAATAAGCTTCGTCGCCGCGCGCCTGAATGCCGATGACATCCGCCACCGAATACTGATAGTTGGCGATCCACTTGAAGAACTTGAACGGCAGCCCGCGCCCCATCAGGCCCATGTTCGCCGCCCATTCAGGGAAGATGTCCCGCACTATCAGGTAGCCCCGGCAACCGCTGCTGCGCTTGAGCGCATTCACCAGTGGCCCAAGGAAAATCGTGGGCGAGTACCACACGACGCCGTCCCAGCGCTCCTGGCCCAGCGGGCTGCGGCGCAGATTACGCAGCATCGCGAACGGCATCAGGAACTCGCCAACCGTTCGACGCACGTAGTTGGTGTCCTTGGCCCGCGGAGTTCGCAGGCGAATGACGCGAACGCCGTTCAGAGTTTCGATCTGCCACGGCAGCTTCAGCTCGGGAACCGCCACCATTACGGTCACTTCGTGACCCTGCCGGGCCAGTTCGAAGGACAGGTCGCGCAGCTGAACCGCCCCCGAAGAACGCAGGGGCGGATACACATCCGCGATCAACGCGAGCCGCATGCGACCCGGGCGCATTTAGTTGTTGAACGAGTTGACCGCGGCCGCTCCGACCGCCAGCTGGTAGACGATCGACATGACACTGGTCCAGAACGTCAGCGGCCGCATGCGCTCGGTATCCAGCGGCGCGACGATGGTATCGCCGCTGCGGATATCGACATTGCCGCCGTTGAACCAGGCATTGCCGGAACGCACGACCACGCTGCCGTCGGCACGCACGACATAGATGCGATTCTCATCCGCTCGCGGCGTGAGTCCGCCGCTCATGGCGATGTAGTCGTCACGGGACAGATCGGCGCGATACAGGTGCGAAGTCGAGCTCTGCACTTCGCCGATGACCGTCACTTCCTGCGTTACGCGCGGTACCAGCAGGCGATCGCCGTCCTTCAGCACGATGTCCTGCTCCGAGCCGGGCTTCGCGGCCGCTGAGCGCTTGAGGTCGATGACCAAGCGGCCGACCGGCTTCGCGTCGCGCAGGTTGGCCAGCAGCGAACGGCCGATCGTGAGCGCCTGCGAGGCGTCGCGGCCGGCTTCCTGCGCGGCCATCAACGAGGCCTGCGCCACATCGGACTCCATGCGCTGAGCTAACGTCGCCAGCTGCTTGCGCTCGCGATCTTTCAACTCTTCGCGCGTGAAGATCGCGCCGTCGGCAAACGCGAGGTCGGTCAACCCGCCAGCGCGCGCCATGAGCGAGCGCAGCGTTTCGCCACGATGAATCGGATAGCGACCGGGGAAGCGCACTTCACCACGGATCTCCACCTCCTCCTGGGCGGCCCACAACGGTACTTCCTTCACGACCAGGTAATCGAAAGGCTTGAGCGCGAGATCCGCCGACGGATCGCCGCTGAGCACCTGGCGCAGATCGATTTCGATCAGCTGCGCCTGGCGAGAACCATCGCCGGTCACTTCGTAACGGGTCAGCTCCGCCTGGCCGCCATAGGCCGCTTCATCGAGGCTGCCGCCGGCGCGCAGCAGGTCGCTGACCCGCATGCCCGGCTCCAGCGGATACTTGCCCGGCACCTTGATCTTGCCAGCGACGCTGACCTCGGCAGTTGGCTCGCCGATACGGGACTGCATCTGCAGTTCGCGCATCAACGGCTCCATTATGCGATCGCGACCAGATTCGCGGTCGAAGACAAAGATCTGATCGCGCGGCGCCAAATCGAAATTCGCAGCACTGTCCGGGTTCGCCAGCGCTTTTTCGAGATCGGCGGAAAACACGCGGATCCGCCGGTCGGTGGGCAGTTCACGGCGCACGACGATGTAGCGCTGATCCGCATTCTGCTCCAGCTCGTCCAAGCTCGGCAGCACATCGATCAGGCGCATGCCGGGCTTGAACTGATAATCACCTGGGCGATGCACGTGGCCGCTGACCACGACGGAGTTTTCCAGCACCGGACGGATTTCCGGCACACGCAGAACGTCGCCGGTCTGCAGGGTGTAGTTGCGCCCGGCCGGCGTGGCCAGGTTCACATCGATAATGGTTCGCTGGCGCTGGTCGTTGATGCGCTCGATGGTCGCCATTGCCGGATCCGCATCGGGCCGCAGGCCGCCCCCCACCTCCAGCAGCTGCGCCACCGTGGTTTCTTTCTTGAGCTCGTAAATTGCCGGCCGGCGCACTTCCCCGCCCAGGCCGACAGTTGCGCCGAGCGGCGGGACGAACACCACGTCGCCAGGCTGGAGACGCACGTCGTTGCGGGTATCGCCGTTCAGCAGCAAGTCGTAAAGGTCGAGGGTCACGGCCGTGCGACCGCCGCGCTTCAGCTGAATACCTCGCAGCGAGCCGATC
>CAMLEO010000150.1 GCA_946478975.1 uncultured Steroidobacter sp. | reverse complement strand
GAACACCAATTTGTTTCTTGCTGAAATCGGCGTGGCGAATCCCACCGGCAAGATGACCGTCGGCCAGATGTCCGAAGTGCTGTTCATGCTGTTGCTGCCGGTGTTTCTGAACAAGTACGGCATCAAGAAGACCTTGCTCATCGGCATGGCTGCCTGGGTGCTGCGCTATGTGCTGTTCGCGTTCGGTGCGCAGGATTCCGTCCTGGTGCTGCTGATCAGCGGCATTGCCCTGCACGGCGTCTGTTACGACTTCTTCTTTGTCTCCGGGCAGATCTACACGGACTCGAAGGCTGGCGAGCAATACAAGAGCTCCGCGCAGGGGCTGATCACGCTGGCAACGTATGGCCTGGGCATGCTCGCCGGTTTCAAAGTCGCCGGCCTGATCTACGATCAATATACATTGGCGGGCGGCCACGACTGGAAGGCGATCTGGTTGATCCCAGCCGCGCTGGCCGCCGGCGTGTTCGCGTTGTTTGCCCTTGCCTTCAAACCAGAGTCGATCCAGCGCAGCGGCGCATGATCGCCGGGCCCAGCCATGTCCTCCAGTCGCGCCACTTCGATACGCCAGGTCGCCCGTCAGGCCGGCGTATCGATTGCCACCGTGTCCCGGGCGTTGACGACGCCGGACAAAGTCTCCGATAAAACGCTCAAGAAAGTGCTCGCGCAGGTCGAGCGCAGTCGTTACAAACCCAATCTCCTGGCGCGCAACTTTCGTAGCAAACGCGCGTACGCCGTCGTAGTGTTGGTGCCGAACATCGCCAATCCGTTCTTCGCCGAAATCATTCGCGGCATCGAGCAGGTCGCGCAACAACACGGCTACGCGGTACTGCTCGGAGATACCGAAGGTCGCGAGGACCGTGAAGCGTATTACGTCGGCTTGGTCGAGACTCGCCAGGCGGACGGCTTGATCCAACTGCATCCGCGCCTGCCCAAGATCGCTCAAGGTGCCGGCGGACTGGAAATTCCGCTGGTCAATGCCTGCGAATACATCGAAGACGCTCCCTGCCCGCGCGTCGGCATCGATAACGTCGCCGCGGCTCGCGAGATGACTTCATATCTCACCGGCCTCGGCCATCGCCGCATCGGTGCGATTCTCGGCCCGAAGACCAGCCCGCTCACGACCGATCGCTTACGCGGCTACAAACTCGCGCTCAAGGCAGCGAAGATCGCCGCGGACGATACATTGATCGCGCAAGGCGACTTCACGATGAGCTCGGGCCGGACCGCGATCGCATCGTTGTTCGATATCAAAGAGCCGCCCACCGCCGTGTTTTGTTTCAACGACGAGATGGCGCTCGGTGCGATCCGCTGGTTGAAGAGCACCGGGCGCTCGGTGCCCGAGGATGTTTCGGTCGTCGGCTTCGACGACATCGAGTTCGCGAGCTTCTGCGATCCGCCGCTCACGACCATCGAGCAGCCCACGCGCGAGATCGGCAACAAAGCGATGTCGGTGCTGTTCGAAATGTTGAGCGGCGGCAAACCCGAACCAGCGCTGCACGCGCTGCCCACCAAATTGATCCTACGCGATAGCGCGGCACCGCCGCCGAAGCGCGGAAAATGAGCCAGCAGGCAGCCCACCACGGGAGGTACGCATGCCATTGATCGAAACTTCAGGATTACAAAAAGAGTACGACGTGATCGTCGTCGGCTCGGGTGCGGCGGGCGGCCAGACGGCGTACACGCTGACGTTGGAAGGCGCCAAAGTGCTGATGCTCGAAGCGGGCCGCAACTATGAGCCCGAGCACGAAACGGCGATGTTCAACACGCCGGATCAAGCACCGCTGCGTGGCGCATCAACGCTCGATAAGGAATTCGGCTTTTATGACGCCACCGTCGACGGCGGCTGGCAGATCCCCGGCGAACCTTATTCCAGCGCCTCGAACGAAGCCGAACGCAAATTCTGGTGGTGGCGCGCCCGCATGCTCGGCGGCCGCACCAATCACTGGGGCCGCATCTCACTGCGCAACGGCCCGTACGATTTCAAACCTCACTCGCGCGATGGCCTCGGCTTCGACTGGCCGATCTCATATGAAGACGTCGCGCCGTACTACGACAAGGTCGAGATGCTGATCGGCGTCTACGGCGAGAACCAAGGGCTGGAGAACACCCCCGATTCGCCGGAAGGTTGTTTGTTACCTGCGCCCAAGCCGCGCGCCGCCGAAGCGCTGATTCAGAAACATGCGAAGAAGACCGGCGTGCCGGTGATTGCCAGCCATCGCGCTGTGCTCACCAAGCAGCTGGATTACAAGCGCAACGCCGCCCTGCTCCATCCCAACAATCCTCGCGCACAGCAGCTTGCCGCAGAGAGCATGCGCAGTCGCGCGCCATGCTTCTGGGCGACGCCTTGCGGACGCGGCTGCTCGATCAAGGCAAATTATCAATCGACGACGGTGCACCTGCCGCCGGCGATGGCGAGCGGCAATCTCGACATTCTCACCAACGCGATGGTGCGTGAAGTCGAGATGGGCAAAGACGGCCGCGCGACGGGCGTTGTCTTCATCGACAAGAAGACCGGTAAGGAACAACGCGCCAAAGGTCGCATCGTCGTGCTCGCGGCGAGCGCCTGCGAGTCGGTGCGCATCCTGCTCAATTCGAAGTCGGCGCAGTTCCCGCAAGGCCTCGCCAACTCAAGCGGCAAGGTCGGCAAATATTTGATGGACACCGTTGGCGCGAGCGTCAGCGGGCAGATCCCCGCGTTGGAAGGGCTGCCGCCGTACAACGAAGACGGCGCCGGCGGCGACCACGTGTACGCGCCGTGGTGGCTCTACAAGGAACAAAAGGCCGGCAAGCTCGACTTCGCCCGCGGATATCACATCGAGATCGGCGGCGGCCGCGACATGCCGAGCTTCGGCTCGACCGCGGGGCTCGCGAGCTTCGCCGGCGGCTATGGCAAGAAGCTCAAAGAAGAGATGCGACGTTACTACGGCTCCTTCATCGGCCTGGTCTGCCGCGGCGAGATGATTCCCAATGAGGACTCGTACTGCGAGATCGATCCGCAGAACAAGGACAAGTACGGCATCCCGACGCTGCGCTTCCACTGGAAATGGTCGAAGCACGAAGTGAACCAGGCTCGGCATTCCCACCAGGCGTTCACTGAAATCATCGAGAACATGGGCGGCCGCGTCACCGGCAAACAAGACCTGCTGCCCGGCGGCTTCATCATTCACGAAGTCGGCGGCGCCATCATGGGCAGCGACCGGAAATCCTCGGTCGTGAATCAGTGGGGCCAGACCTGGGACGTGAAGAACCTGTTCATCACCGACGGCGCGCCTTTCGCTTCCAACGCCGACAAAAACCCCACGCTCACCATCATGGCGCTGGCGTGGCGCTCGGCGGATTACATGCTGGCCGCAATGAAACGACGGGAGCTGTGACATGGAATCTCACAACGACGATGATCTGATCAACGACGGCCAGGTGCGCATCGATCGCCGCACGGCTCTCAAATGGGTGGTCGCCGCTGCCGCAGCCATGCAGTTGCCGACGCCGAGTTTTGCGGACTCGATGGTCAAGGCTGGCTATGGCAAAGATCCCGATCTGCTCAAGGTCTACAAACCCGACTCTCTCTGGCCGTTGACCTTGACCAAGCCCCAACGCGCCACCGCGACAGTGCTGAGCGATGTGATCATTCCCGCCGATGATCAGTCGCCCGCAGCTTCCTCCGTCGGCGTCGTGGATTTCATCGACGAATGGATCAGCGCGCCCTATCCAAACAACGTCAGCGACAAACCCATCGTCCTCGACGGCCTGACCTGGATCGACGCCGAGTCACAGCGGCGCTTCAAGAAGGATTTCGCCAGGCTCTCCGACACACAGCGCGCCGCGATTTGTGACGACATCAGTGCCAAGGATCCCAAGCCGGAGTTCAAGCAGGCCGCCGCGTTCTTCAATAAATATCGCTCGCTGACGGCGGGCGGGTTCTATACGACGCCGGTGGGAATGAAGGATCTGCGGTATGTCGGAAACGTTTCGCTGCCGAGCTATGACGGGCCGCCGGTGGAAGTGATGAAGAAGCTGGGGTTGGCGTAACGGCCGCCATATTTCACGACCAACATTCATGCCGTGAACGCGTGAGTTCGTTCACACATTGCGCTGTTGCATCGCGTTTAACATGCGCCCCGCAAAACGGGGAGCAGAACGGATGCGATTGTTTGACATTTTCTGGTCGGCGGCGAAGACGCTCTCTGGCTTTAGATATTCCGTCCCCCTGATCGCGCTGCTCGCGCTCGCCGGCTGCAAGGACGAGTATTCCAACTCACCCGCGCAGTCCGGCCCGACCAGCACGCTCGTCGTGAGCCGCTCCGCCAGCGGTACAATCAATGCGATGAGCGGCCAAACGCGCACGCTCACTCTCACATTCAATTCCAGTGGCGCGGCGGCGTTGACAAATCTTGTCGTAACGACCGACCTCGCGCGGCTGCCCAGCGGCTGGGCCGCACCCAGTAGTTTCAGCTGTGCGCTGGTGTCTGCTGGCCGCGAATGCGTGCTGAACCTGAGCTACTCGCCGACCGCGTACAGCAGCGGCGACTTCGCGATCGAGTTCTCGTACCTCGACGATCAAGGCGCAAACAAGAGCGGCCGGGAAACGATTTCCTATGCAGCCACCACGGATAACAACGTCGTGGCAGCTGCGGCACCGTCCGGGCAGGTCAATGCGATTGTCGCGGGCACTCAACCGGTAACCGTGTCCTTCACAACAGACGATGGGTCTCCGGCATCGGCGCTACAGCTGGTCACGCGTCTGGATACGCTGCCCGCCGGCTGGACCAGCCCAGTCCAACAGTTCGCGTGCGCGACGGTCAGCACAGGCAACGGCTGCCTGCTGCCACTGAATTTTGCACCGGCCACCCGAGGCGGCGGCACGCTCGCGCTCCAGTATTCGTATCTAAGCAACGCCGGTGTCGCCAAAACCGGCGCCGTCGAGATCGTCTACAGCGCCACTACTCACAACAACATCGTGAGCACGGTGTTTCCGGCCGGCCAGGTCGCTGCCGTACTCGGTTCTCACAAAGTGATCACTGTTGCTTTTGCTGTTGACGACGGCAACCCGATCAGCGATCTCGCCGTCACGACGGACCTGGCTCGATTGCCTGCGGGCTGGAGTGCATCCGCGCCGACGTTTTCGTGCAGCTCCGTCAGCCTCGGACAGGTTTGCGAGCTTCCGCTGACGTTCTCGCCGACGGTGCCAGCAAGCGGAACGCTGTCGTTGAGCTACAGCTATCGGGACGACTCGGGCGCGGCCAAAAGCGGCCTGCTCGACATCGGCTACAAGGCCACTACGCTCAACAACGTTGCTGCAACGGTCAGCCCGGCACTTCCGGTGCGCGCGGCCGTCGGATCAACACAGAACGTTACCTTCACGTTCACTACGGACGATGGTTTGCCGGCGCGATTGTTCCAGCTCACCAGCGATCTGAGCACGCTTCCGGCGGGCTGGAGCAGTTCGGCCACGACGTTCGCTTGCGCGAGCGTTGACGGCACGAATTCGTGTTCGCTCGGGCTTAGCTACGCGCCGACGGCGGTGAGCTCTGGGAACTTCGTGTTGACCTACGACTATCTCGACAACTCCGATAACAATCGGACGGGCTCGGTCACGGTGGTCTACAGCGGGTCCATGCATAACAGCATGGTCGCGCAGGCCAACCCGGCGAGCGTGTCGCTGGAGCTCGGACAGAGCCGTTCCTTGTCGGTGACATTCACAACGAGCGACGGTAACGCAGCGAACGATCTCGTCATTACCTCGGGGCTGAGCTCGTTGCCGTCCGGATGGAGCAGCACCAGCGGCGGTACGTTCAGCTGCAACACTGTCACGACCGGCAACACATGCCAGTTGAATCTCAGCTATGAACCCACCGCCGAGCGGTCGGCCACGACATTGTCCTTGGGCTACAGCTATGTGGATAACGCGGGTTCGGCCGCGAATGGCATTGTCACAATTCCGTACTCCGCCACGGCGAGGACGCTCTATGTGAGCAACTACAGCCCGGATACGGACTACCTCCTGATGTGTGACATCCTGGCCAACGGCGATCTCGCGCCGTGCACTCGCACGCACGCGCCCTCATACGACCTCGCCCAGGAGATCACCAATATCACCGATATCGATTATCGAAACGGCAAGCTGGTGTTTACACAAACGCATCGATCAAGCAACAGCACACCGTTGATCCGCCGAGCCACGTTGGATTCCGACGGTGGGATTACTTTCATGTACGGCCTCGGCAGTCCCGTCGCGGATCCCAGGACGATCACGCTCGATCCGGCCGCCGCATATGCCTATGTGATGAACGCGACCGGAGACGCTGCGTATTGCAAATTGGGTACGTCCGGCTTCTCGACCTGCGACCCGCTATCGGTGCCCCAGTTCTACGAAAATGTCATCTTGTCCCCGGATGGCACAGTTGCATACGCGGCGTATGCGAATGGTGTCGGCACCTGGACTATCGATATGTGCCTGGTGGGCAGCGATGGAACGCTTGCCAGCTGCGGTCAGATCGGCACAGGCAATATGACCAAGCTGCTCGCGGTGATCGGCAACCGGCTGTATGCCAAAGATACCTTCGGCGGGCTCGATGTTTGCCCGATCAACCGAGAGGTATTGGGAACGTGCGTGCACACTGCAACCTCGGAGCCGTCGATCACTGACGCCGTGTTCACGGCGACCAATGTTTATCTCTCCATGCAGGATGCAACGCTGCATCGCTGCCCGCTCAATGCCGATGGCACGCTGGGAACGTGCGTCACGCTGTCCGATCCGGATTTCCGCGTGACCTCGGGGCTCGCCTTACGATAATCCAGCCGCGGCCAGCAAACCAATACAGCCGCCTGCCAAGAAAGCCGCAGATGCGTACAGCGCCCACAGCGCCCGCGACCTTTTCAACGGCGCTGTAAGGTTGACCCAAGGCCAGAAGAACAGACGAAATGGCGTAAGCTGCACGCCGTTGTTCTGAAACGTCACATACCACGACAGCAAGATGCAGAAAACAAACGGAACCAGTATGGGAACGAGCACGAACTCGGCTGGGACGAGCAGCGCACAGAGTGCGCCCGCGAACATCGCCGCGAGCATTCGCAGTATTGTCTTCACGAATTCAACTGTCCTCAGCGCTGAGAGCGAATGCCCGACTCGGATTCAATGTGACTTTGACTTGACCATCGAATAGAAGGTTGCGAGACGCGTCACTTGGCTAGCCCTGGCACGGCGGAGATGCTGAAGGTCGGATGCGCCACCGTGACTCAGCGGCATGGAACGGTCGCAAAGGGACAACTCATACGGCTCCGTCCCGAGCCCATAGATCAGCCACTCTTTGGAAACCGAGGCTGGCTTCGGAGGCTCACCAAGAGCCTCCACCTCTTCGAGCCACACCGGATCGTTCTGAGCGCTGCGGCCGCAGGGGCCCGGGCCGAGATGAGATCGGATGCGAAGCTTCTGGCCGTTGACGACATCGCCTTTCAGAACTTCCAAGACGACAAACTCGGCATCCTCGGTCAAGTACCTCGGCGCATCGGCCGCCGATGTCTGTTTGACCGAGACGAGCTTCGCGACAACCACCACTCGCGCGTTGTCGAACTCACGCTTGATCTGGACTGCCTCCGCGGAAGAATCACTTCGGCACGAGCAAGCGCCTGCGCGCCCTGACACGGAGAGTAAAATCGAGATTGCGATCAGAAGTTGCAGAATGGCTCGCATGGTTCGAGGCAATGTCACGTTTGCGCGTCAGGTCGATCGATGGCTTTGCATTCGCGCTTCGCCGCGTCCTGTAAAGAAATGTAGATCGCTTTGAAGAACCCGTACTCACCCGATCGAATTCGCTTTGAAATCGCGTGGTACGGAAAGCTGCGGCAATCTTTGAGCATGCCTTGAACGGCGACGGCCGTGCCATCTGCATCCGTTAAACGAATCCATCGCATCCCCAGTGTCTCGACACAAAAACGACCAAAGGCGGCGCCGAGAATCTCGATCACTGCTTCGTTTGTGTAACCTTTCTTGTCTCCAGCCTCGGACCAGGCTGTGAAGGCGTCGTCCAGGTCATCGAGGAATGTTTCGCTCGGATCTCGACCGAGAAATGCATGCACGAACGCACCTGCCAACCCGGCATTCTCGATGATTGGCGTCAACTCCTCGATGGAGAGCGGCACCACGACTTCCGGCTGCCGTTCCGTGGTCGCGACAAACGTCGAGGCCTGTCCAAGCTCGCTCCGCGCCACTTGCCGGCGCCGGCCGATCACACGCTTGCCCTTCAGTTGCTCGTCCTGACGTTCGATCGCGGATTTTTCCGTCGCGCTGCCGAAGCGGCGAAGAGCATCGATGATGTTGGTGACGACTCCCATGGCTACACCTTTCCCACGCCCGTTCGCCGTCACTGCACGACTGACGCCCTGTCGCGTACGCTGAATTGCCCGACGCCGGCGGCAACCAGCTTGTCGAGCAGCGCTTCGCGGCCATGTTCCATCGACCAGCGCATTTCCTCATCTGTAATCACAGTGGCAATCAGCAGGTCCATGCTGCCGTTCGGCAGGCTGGCGCCGGTGGGCAGCGGCTTGCGAGCTTTGGCGATCAGCAGATTGACGCTTTCGTTCTCGCCGATCTGCACGCCCTCGATGGTGAGGCCGGCGTACTGGTTCACTCGCTCGAGGATGCCCGCGTCGTTGAGAATTTCCGCGTTGGCGGTCCATTGCAGAATCCACAACGGCCACTCCGCCTGCTCGCGAGCGAGTACCAACAATTCATAGCCGTATCCCGCAGCCCCCTGGGCAATTTCCGCCTTCGGCCTGGCTTTGAGCGTGCCGGTGCTCTTTGTGACTCTGCCCTGATCGTCTGTTTCGGTGGCGACGTCGGAGACCGTCGTGCCTGTGGGCATGTCGGCGTTGGTGAAACCGAACGTTGTATAGACCCAGGCATCGGCGCTGATCTTTTTCGCCGGAATGACGAACAGACCGCCGCCAGGCCAGACGCCGATCATGTTGCCCATCTTCAGGATGCCCTGGGGGAACGGGCCGATGTGCTCAGCGAAGTACTGCTCACGAGCGGAATAGACCTGCTGCCACTGAGCATCCGCTTGGTCATCGGCTGCTGCCGGAGCCGAGGTCGCGGCAGTCGTGGTGCCGGCAGCGAACCACGGCAGTACAGAGAATATCTTCTTCCAGAGTCCGGTCATGGAAATGGGCCTCAACGAGGTGACTTCGAAACGTCACGTTTCCGCGGAAACGTATACGCCGGACGTCACAGCCCGTACCGTGCCGCAATCCACACGATCGAGCATCTGCGCGAGTCTGGAGCGTCAACTGTTAGATCGGTGTCTTCTCAGGCGTGTTTAGCACGCGAGCACGGAACTGAGCGTAGAGCTTGCTCGGCGGCGACTCGAAGTACTTCAGCAGCGCGGGACATAGCCAGCCTTCCATGCCGAGGGCCTGGCTGCGATACCAATTGCCGCTCATGTCCGCTCGCACCCATTCCAACTCCAGCTGATAGCCGGGGAAGGCATTTCCGGAGAAGAGCAAAGTAAAGCCGCCCCTTGCATCTGGAATGTTTTCGACCATGCGCTCGATGATGGTGTCCGCGCCGGAGATGAAGGGCTCCTCGCGAAGGCCCACTGCGGCATCGTCGAATACCCAGACGCCCTGCGTCATGTAGGGATGGATTGCGATTATGGAATTCATGATTTCGTCACCGTCCAACACCACGCGTCAGCCACGCAAGACTTCTGGCGCTCGCGCAGCGCCGAGATTGCAGCCAATAGACATACGAAACTGGGATCCGCCAGATTGAAGCTGCCGTAATTCACGAACCGGTCGAACTCGCGGATGCGTGAACCAGCATCTTCGAATATGTACCACTCATCGAACTGGTCGCAGGGCACATCGAGACCTTCATGGAGGGGTGGACTGACCATCATTCCAGCGCATCGTATTTCTCGAGACGACGATGATCGCGCCCGCGAATAGAAATAATCAGATCGCTCTTGCACGTGCAACCGAGCCGATGTGCCGCTGAAGCCGATACCAGAACAATGCGACGACAAAGACGAAAAGCAGGTCGAGATCTTCGAACGACGGCCGCTTCGAAGTCATCGCGATCCCACTGCCGCGACCAGTCGGCGAAAACGAATGCCAGCGAGGCGAGAACTGCGCTTGATAATGCGTAAGAGAGTATCTCTCGCGGCGGCAACGAGCGACTGCCCAGCTGCTCAACCAGCCGTCCGATACGCCAAATGATCATGGCTAAGATCCAGTGGCACGATCGGCCGCGGCCATTTCACTTTCGAGCTCAGCGATCGCGTACTGCAGGTGATCTTTCATGTCGGACTGCTGGACGCGCTTCAGCAACTCGATCGCGGTCTGGGTATTGCCGCTCCGGAATTCCGCCTGCGCCAGGCCAAGGACGATCGCAGGATGGTCCCACGCGGCGACCGCCTTTCGGTACTCACGAACTGCATCGTGATTGTTGCCGAGCTGTGAGCAACAGAATGCCAGGCGGGCTCGCGTTTCGGGGTGCTCACCGTGATCGAGCAGTCGTCGGCAATGATGAGCGGATCTGCGGTAGGCGCCCAGCTGTTCGAAGTGCCTGCTCTGTTGCAGGTGGTACGTCTCGGGCGGCAGCCCCACCAGCCAATACTGCAGCTCGACATATGTAAGCTTCAGCAGCGCGAGCGCCCGAACGTGAAATGGGTTTTCGTCCCTGATGCTCATGCTGAGTCGCCGCTGACACGAGCGGCGCGCGACGGGTCAGCGTCACGCGCCGCCGAATAGAAATATAACGTCAGCCTTCGACTTTGACCGGCAGCTTCACGCGAATGTGCAGCTCTTTGAGCTGATCTTCGCTCACCGCCGTCGGCGCATTGGTCATCAAGTCCGCCGCCGTCTGCGTCTTCGGGAACGCGATGACGTCGCGGATCGAATCCGTGCCGGCCATGAACATCACGATGCGGTCGAGGCCGAACGCGATGCCACCGTGCGGAGGCGTGCCGAACTTCAGCGCTTCGAGCAGGAAGCCAAATTTCACCTGCGCTTCTTCCGGCGAGATGCCGAGCAGGTCGAACACGGTGGACTGCATTTCCTGGCGATGGATACGCACCGAGCCGCCGCCGATTTCGGAGCCGTTCAACACCATGTCATAACCTTTCGAAATGGCGTTCTTCGGATCGGCGCGCAGGGCTGCGGCGTCGTCCTGGCGAGGCGCGGTGAACGGATGATGCAGGGCGACCCAGCGCTTCGCATCGGGATCCCATTCAAACATCGGGAAGTCGACCACCCACAGCGGATGCCAGCCGGTCTTGGCGAGCTTCAGGTCGTGGCCGAGCTTGATGCGCAACGCGCCGATGGAATCGTTCACCACCTTCGCGACGTCGGCACCGAAGAAAATCAGATCCCCGTCCTGTGCGCCGGTGCGAGACAAGATGCCGGCGAGCGCATCGTCGCTGAGGCTTTTGACAATCGGCGACTGCAGTCCATCGCGACCTTTGGCCTTCTCGTTGACCTTTATATACGCGAGGCCCTTCGCGCCGTAACGGCCGACGAACGTCGTGTAATCGTCGATCTCTTTGCGCGACAGCTTCGTGTTGCCTTCAGGCACGCGCAATGCGACCACGCGGCCTTCGGGATTCGCGGCGGGACCGGAGAACACTCTGAACTCCGAGCCTTTCACCAGGTCGGCGACATCGACCAGCTCCAGCGGAATGCGCAGGTCCGGCTTGTCGGACGCGTAGCGACGCATCGCCTCGGCGTAAGTCATGCGAGGAAACGGGTTCGGCAGATCGTCGCCGAGCACGTTCTTGAACAGGTGACGGATCAGGTTCTCCATCAGCTGCATGATCTGTTCTTCGCTCAGGAACGAGGTCTCGATATCGAGCTGCGTGAATTCGGGCTGACGCTCGGCGCGCAGGTCCTCGTCGCGGAAGCAGCGAACGATCTGATAGTAACGATCGTAGCCCGCCATCATCAGCAGCTGCTTGAACAGCTGCGGCGACTGCGGGAGCGCGAAGAACTGGCCGGGATGCGTGCGGCTCGGCACGAGATAGTCGCGAGCGCCTTCGGGCGTCGCTTTCGTGAGCATCGGTGTTTCGATGTCCATGAAGCCGTTGTCGTCGAGGTACGCACGCATGGCGCGTGTGACCTGGTGGCGCAGGCGCAGGCGCTTTTGCATCACGTCGCGACGCAGGTCGAGATAGCGATATTTCAATCGCAGCTCTTCGTTGGTCACTTCGTCGTGATGGAACGGCGGGGTTTCGGAGCGGTTCAGGATTTCCAGCTCGCGCGCGAGCAGCTCGACCTGGCCGGAGGGCAGCGTGGCGTTGGCGGTGCCGGCGGGACGAGCACGCACGAGGCCTTTGATGCGCACGCAGAACTCGCTGCGCAGGCGCTCGGCGTCGGCGAAGACGTTCTTGGCGTCCGGGTCGAACACGATCTGCAGCAGACCTTCGCGGTCGCGCAGGTCGACGAAGATCACGCCGCCGTGGTCACGGCGACGGTGCACCCAGCCGGCAACGCCGACTTCCTGGCCGATGAGGGATTCGTTGACCTGGCCGCAATAATGGGAGCGCATGGGAAACGGGGCTCGAACGTAAGGAGCGCGGGATGTTACGGAGGCCCCTGGAGGGGTGCAAGCAAACCGGCCCCGAGTCCGGCGGACCGGGGGCTGGAGTGCGGAAATCCCGGCGTCAGCGACCGTCGGCCAGGCAGTCCAAGAGTTACCGCCGCTTGGCCGCCTTCTTCTTGGCCGGAGCCGACTTCTTGGCGGGCTTGGACGGCGCCTTGGCCGGCTTGGAAGGTTTGGCCGGCGCCTTGGGCCTGGCCTTCGATTCAGCCTTGCCGGCGGGGGCGGCTTTCTTGCCGCTGACGCTGCTCACCTCGGGCTTGGATACCGACTTGGTGTCCGCCTTTTCGACCTTGGAGTCGGACGCGGGCTTGGCGCTGCTGTCCTCGGACGCGCCGGCGGGCTCTTCGCGATCGGCGAGATTGCGCTTGCCCTCGTTGTCGCCCTTGAAGTCGGTTTCGTACCAGCCGGCACCTTTGAGGCGGAACACCGGGGCCGACACCAGTTTCTTCAGCTGCGGCTTTTTGCAGCTCGGGCAGTCGCGCAGCGGCTCATCGGAAATTTTCTGCAGGACCTCGACGTAGAACTTGCAGTTGCTGCATTCGTATTCGTAAAACGGCATGGTTGTTCTCGTAAGACGTCGCGGCATCATAGTGGCGCGCGACGCCAGATCAAACTCTAACCTCGCTCGAACGCCAGCTCGCCGCTGCGAACGGTGATCCGGACCCGGCTGCCGGGCCCGAATTCGCCGCGCAGGATGCGTTGAGCCAGCGGATTTTCCAGCTGTTGCTGAATCGCCCGCTTCAGCGGCCGAGCACCATACACCGGATCGAAGCCCGCTTCGGCAAGACGATCGACTGCGGTTTCGTCCAGCACCAGCTCGATATCGCGCTCGCCCAGGCGACGCCGCAGATACGCCAGCTGAATGTCGACGATGGCACGCAGCTGCTGCCGGCCGAGCGGATGGAACACCACCAGGTCGTCGACGCGGTTGATGAATTCCGGGCGGAAGTGCTGTTGCACGATCTCCAGCACCGCTTGTTTCATCTTGGCGTAGTTGGCCTCGCCGGACAGCTCCTGGATCACGTGCGAGCCGAGGTTGGACGTCATGATGATCACGGTGTTACGGAAGTCGACCGTGCGGCCCTGGCCGTCGGTCAGGCGGCCGTCGTCCAACACCTGCAGCAGCACGTTGAACACGTCCGGGTGCGCCTTTTCGACTTCATCGAGCAGCAGCACGGAATACGGCCGGCGGCGCACCGCTTCGGTGAGATAGCCGCCTTCCTCGTAACCGACGTAGCCCGGAGGCGCGCCGATCAGCCGGGCCACGGAATGTTTCTCCATGAACTCCGACATGTCGATGCGGACCATGGCCTCTTCGGTGTCGAACAGGAATTCCGCCAGCGCCTTGCTCAGCTCGGTCTTGCCGACGCCGGTCGGGCCGAGGAACAGGAACGAGCCGTTGGGGCGATTCGGATCGGACAGGCCGGCGCGCGAGCGGCGGATTGCATCGGACACCGCCGTCACCGCCTCCTTCTGACCGACGACGCGACGGCCCAGCTGCTCTTCCATGCGCAGCAGCTTTTCTTTCTCGCCTTCGAGCATCTTGGAGATCGGAATGCCGGTCCACTTGGACACGACTTCGGCGATCTCCTCGTCGGTGACTTTGTTTCTCAGCAGCTTCTTCTGCTCCTGGTGCTGCTCGGCTGCGGTCGCCTGCGCCAGGCGCCGCTCGAGCTCGGGGATCTTGCCGTACGCAAGCTCGGACATGCGCGCGAGATCCTGCGCACGACGCGCCGTTTCCAATTCGATCTTGGCCCGCTCCAGCTCTTCTTTGATGTGAGCGGCGCTTTGCACGGAAGCCTTCTCGGACTTCCACACTTCTTCCAGGTCGGAATATTCCTTTTCCAGCCCGCCGAGCTGCTCGTCCAGCGCCTTCAAACGTTTCTTCGAGGCGTCGTCGGTTTCTTTTTTCAGCGCCTCGCGTTCGATCTTGAGCTGGATGATGCGGCGTTCGAGCCGATCCATCGCTTCCGGCTTGGAATCGATTTCCATGCGGATGCGCGAGCCCGCCTCGTCGATGAGGTCGATGGCTTTATCCGGCAGCTGCCGGTCGGTGATGTAACGATGTGAGAGCGTGGCCGCGGCGACGATCGCCGGATCGGTGATCTCGACGCCGTGGTGAACTTCATAACGTTCTTTCAAGCCGCGCAGGATGGCGATGGTGTCTTCCACCGACGGCTCATTGACCAGCACTTTCTGGAAACGACGCTCCAGCGCCGCGTCCTTCTCGATGTATTTGCGATATTCATCGAGCGTGGTCGCGCCGACGCAGTGAAGCTCGCCGCGCGCCAACGCTGGCTTCAGCATGTTGCCCGCATCCATGGCGCCTTCGGCCTTGCCGGCGCCGACCATGGTGTGCAGCTCGTCGATGAACAGGATGACGCGGCCTTCCTGTTTCGCGAGATCGTTGAGCACAGCTTTGAGGCGCTCTTCGAACTCGCCACGGAATTTGGCACCGGCAATCAGCGCGCCCATGTCGAGCGCCAGAATGCGCTTGTTACGCAGACCTTCCGGCACTTCGCCGTTGACGATGCGCTGGGCGAGGCCCTCGACGATGGCGGTCTTACCAACGCCGGGCTCGCCGATCAGCACCGGATTGTTCTTGGTCCGACGCTGCAGCACCTGCACGGTGCGGCGGATTTCATCGTCGCGGCCGATGACGGGATCGAGCTTGCCCTGCTCGGCGCGCTCGGTCAGGTCGACGGTGTATTTTTCCAGAGCTTGGCGGCTTTCCTCGGCGTTCGCGTCGTTCACTTTCTCGCCGCCGCGCATTTCGTCGATCGCCTGCTCGATGGAGCCTTTCACGGCGCCGGCATTACGCAGCAGCGTGCCGAGCTGGCCCTTGTCTTCGAGGGCGGCCAGCACGAACAACTCGCTGGCGATGAACTGATCGCCGCGCTTCTGCGCGAGCTTGTCCATCACGTTCAACAGGCGGCCGAGGTCGTTGGAGACGTGCACGTCGCCGGGCGTGCCCTCGACCTTGGGCAGCTTGTCCAGGGCCTCGCCCAGCTGCGAGCGCAGCAGGTTGACCTTGACGCCGGACTTGTCGAGCAGATGGCGCACGGTGCCGCCCTGCTGGTCGAGCAATGCGATCAGCACGTGCACCGGGTCGATGTATTGATTGTCGCGCCCGACCGCCAGTGACTGGGCGTCGGCCAGCGCCATCTGGAATTTGCTGGTGAATTTATCCATTCGCATGTGATTACCCTTATTTATGCGAGGGATCGGGCATCCTGCCACGACCCTCGCGCGAGCTCGGCAAAAGGCGCGGCTTTTGCCTGCTCGCCGCCGCCTGCGGCGGCGAGGTACGTCCATGTACCTGCGGTGGCACATCGACGCCGCGCACTGACTTGCCAGCAATCTGGGAATCAGGTCGGGAAATTCAACCGTGTGGCGTAGCTTTAGTGCGCCAGGCTGTGGCTCACCGAGATAACTGCGACGCCGAGCAGGATATACAGGAACTGCCAGACGCCCGAGCCCGGGTCGACCTTGCGATGCAGGCCGGGGATCAGGTCGGCGACCGCGATGTACAGGAAGCTCGACGCGGCGACCGCGATGGCGTACGGCAGCACTTCCTGCACGTGGGCCATCGAGAAATAGGCCGCGACGCCGCCCAGCACCGACGTCACGCTGGTCAGCGTGTTAAGAGCC
>CAMLEO010000149.1 GCA_946478975.1 uncultured Steroidobacter sp. | reverse complement strand
TCTTCACCCGGGCGACTTCACGCGCCTGGGCTTCGATGCTCATATTCTTGTGAACGATGCCGATGCCGCCTTCCTGGGCGATGGTGATCGCCAGCCGCGCCTCGGTGACCGTATCCATGGCGGCCGACATGATCGGCAGATTGAGTCTGATCGCGCGGGTGAGTTGCGTGCTTAGGTCAGCGTCGCGCGGCAGGAAATTGGAGTAAGCCGGGACCAGAAGCACGTCGTCGAAGGTGAGTGCTTCCTCGAGAATACGCATGGTGGGGGTGCCCGCGGGTTATCGATGAAAGCGCGCCATTGTACGCGGCGGGAGGGTTCCGGGGAAGGCTCTTCCAACGCGAGCCTGCGTGGCCTGGAACAGCGGACGTGCACCCCGGGGTGTCAGCCTGTAGCCTTCCCGGCCATGAATCATGAGTTGGAATTCGACTTTTCGCCGCCCCCGGCGCCGAAGCCCGAGCCCGCGGCACCGGCCGAGGTGAAGGCACCGGCCCCGGCAGAGCCGCCGAAAGCCGCGCCAAAGAAGGCTGCCGAGCAGGCACCGCGCCGGACCGCGCGCCAAACGACGGCGGAACCGAGCCCCGCGGCGGAGCCGCCGAAGGAGCCTGAACGCGACGTTTACACCCCAGGCCGCCTGAATCGCGAGGCGCGGGCGCTACTTGAGCGAGGGCTGCCCTCTCTGTGGCTGGAGGGCGAGATTTCCAACCTGTCTCGCCCCTCCTCCGGCCACTGGTACTTCTCGCTGAAGGACGAGTCGGCGCAACTGCGCTGCGCAATGTTCCGTCAGCGCAATCTGATGGCGCGGTTCACGCCCAAGGATGGCATGCACGTCCTGACGCGCGGGCGCATCAGCTTGTACGAGCCGCGCGGCGAATATCAGTTCATCGCCGATCACATGGAGGAAGCTGGCGAAGGCATCCTGCGCCGTCGGTTCGAGCTGCTGAAAACCAAGCTCGCCGCCGAAGGCCTGTTCGAAGCCGCGCGCAAGAAACCCCTGCCCCGGCTGCCCAAGCGCATCGGCGTGATCACCTCGCCCACCGGCGCAGCCGTGCGCGACGTGCTGAACATCCTGCGCCGGCGGTTTTGCACCATCCCGGTGTTGATCTACCCGGTTCAAGTGCAGGGCGCGAGCGCCGCCGGCCAGATCGCCGCGGCCATCCGCATGGCCTCAGCCCGAGCCGAATGTGACGTATTGATCCTCGCGCGCGGCGGCGGCTCGCTCGAAGACCTGTGGGCCTTCAACGAAGAAGTCGTGGCGCGAGCCATCTTCGATTGCGCGATCCCAATCGTCTCCGGCGTCGGCCACGAAGTGGATTTCACAATCGCCGATTTCGTCGCCGACCTGCGTGCACCGACGCCTTCCGGCGCGGCTGAGCTCGTTGCGCCGGATTGCAACGAATGGACGCGCAGTGTCGATCTGCTCGGCCGTCGCGTCAGGACGGCGATGATTCGCAGCCTCGCGTCTCGTCAGCAAACATTTGTTTGGCTGGAGCGTCGGCTCGCACAGGTCCACCCTGGCGTCGAGCTGCGACAACGCGCCCAGCGACTCGACGAGTTGGAACAACGTTTGATCCGCTGCGTTCGACACGGGCTGTCACAACGTCGCAGCACGCTGGTCGAGCTCGCAGCACATCTGCGCCATCGCTCTCCGGCGGTTCGCGTCGCCGACGCGCGAGGCCGACTGGAGATGGCGCGCAAAACGTTGGGCACATCGCTGCAACGGCAGATCGGCGTATTGAGCGCACGCTTGCGGAATGCCGAGGCGAACCTGCGTCATCACTCGCCTGCCCTGCGCGTTGCCGATCTGCGCGGCCGGCTGGAAGTCGCCCGCCGGGGCTTGGATACTTCGCTTCACAAACGAATCTCACGTTTGGATGCGCGGCTGCGGCTCGCGGCCGGCAAGCTGAACACAGTGAGTCCGCTCGCGACGTTACAGCGCGGTTATGCCATTGTGACGGACGCGAACGAGCACGTGATTACGGATGCCGCGTCTGTGAACAACGGCGACATCATTCATGCGCGGCTGTCGCGCGGTTCGGTGCAAGCTCGGGTGGAGCAGGTCTCCCGCCCCGAGAGCAATGACGAGAAACAATGAAGCTCAAGTCTCTGCTGATCGCAATGTGTCTGATGTGTCTCTCAATCGACGCGGCCGAAGCCGCCGTCGTCCTTCCCAAGGAAAGCCGCGTGCCCGGTGGCATCGCGCTGGTGCCGGTTCCCGGAAGTGACATCGCGCCTGCGGTCGTCTTCAACATGCATCGCGTGGTGGTCGTGCGCAAAGACGATCAGTGGCTCGCGGTCGTCGGCATTCCGCTGGCCGAGAAGCCCGGCGAGCTGAAGTTGAAAGTGAGCACCCCGAAAGGCACGACCGAAGTGCCGTTCAGCATCAGCGACAAGAAATATCGCACGCAGAACATCACCGTGAAGAATCCACGCCACGTGGACCCGAATCCCACCGACCTGAAACGCATTGCCGGCGAAACCAAACGTTCCGACGCTGCGCTGTCGAAATTCACGCCGACCGCGACGCCGTCGTTGCAGTTGATATCACCTGTCGAAGGCATCCGGTCGGATTCTTACGGCTCCCGCCGTGTCTTCAACGGCCAGCCTCGCAATCCCCATTCCGGCATGGACATCGCCGCGCCCAAAGGCACACCCATCCACTCGCCCGCCGCTGGCACGGTCGTCGAAGTCGGCGAGTTCTTTTTCAACGGCAACACCGTCTACATCGATCATGGCGACGGTCTCGTCACCATGTACTGCCACCTGGACACCATCAAGACCAAACTCGGCGCCCACCTCGCCCCCGGCGAAGTCTTTGGCACCGTCGGCGCCACCGGCCGTGTCACCGGCCCGCACCTGCACTTTGGCGTCGCGTTGAATCGCGCAATGGTCGATCCGGCGTTGTTTCTGGATGTGAGCTCGCCGGTCGCGTCACCCTGAGTTCGGACCAGGACTTCCGGCGCGCGATCACGTGAAAAAAAACCGCACGATGTGAAAGAACACGGGCGCGGCGAAGCTGACGGAATCCATGCGGTCGAGCATGCCGCCGTGGCCTTCGATCATGACGCCCCAGTCTTTGGCGCCGAGGCTGCGTTTCATCGCGGAGAGCGTGAGGCCGCCGAGCACGCCCATGACGACGATGACGAATGAGATAGCGAGCGCCTGCAGCCAGGTGAATGGTGTGATCCAAGCGAGCGAGCCACCGATCAGCGTCGTGGTGAGGCCGCCGCCAATCAATCCTTCCCAAGTCTTGGATGGGCTGACCACAGGTGCAAGTTTGGTCCGGCCGAACAGCTTGCCGAACACGTACTGCAAAACATCGCTGAGCTGCACGATCAGCAGCAAATAAACGAGCAGCAGCGCGCCCGAGCCTTGGTAGCCCGGAATGTCGAGCAGCAACAGCGCCGGCGCATAACTGATGCAATAGACGGTGATCATCGTCGCCCACTGCAGCTTCGCGGTCCGCTCCAGGAATTCGTGCGTATCGCCAGCAAACGTAGCCACCGTGGGAAGTAACAGAAAGCCGTAGACCGGGATGAAGATCGCGAACGTGCCGTACTGGTCATACGCGATCAACAGATACTGCGCCGGCAGAATCACATAGAACGCGAGCACCAGCGGCAGATAGTCCGTGCGACGCGTCGGCGTCAGCGTGATGAACTCGCGGAGCGCGAAGAAGGAAACGAGCCCGAACACGATCAGCGTCGCTGTTCTTCCCAACGCGAACGTGACCACCAGCACGGCGGTCATGATCCACCAGGCATTGACGCGTGCCTGCAAGTTATCGATGGTCGCGCGGCTGCTTTCGGATCGTGCACGCCTGGCGAGAATTGCGCCGGCCAATGAAGCAATCGCCAGCAGCACGATGACGCCGCCGAAGACCCAGATCATTTTGTCCCGAGGTGTCATCACTGCCTCAAGCCTCGATGTCGCCAGCGAGCTTGATCACTTCGCCTCGCGCTCGTTCGAGAAACGCTTCCTTGGTTTCCGTCGGCATGAGCGACACGGGCATGCCGAATCGCACAGTGCAGGTCATTGGAATCGGCAGCACCGCCGACTTCGGCATGGCCCGGTGCAGGTTGTCCAGGTACACCGGCACGAGTTCTACCTGCGGAAACTGCTCGGCCAGATGATACAAGCCGCTCTTGAACGGTCCCGGCAACGCCGAAGCGCCGCGCGTGCCTTCCGGGAAAATGATCAGCGACTCGCCCGACCGCAATGTTTCGATCAGCGGGGTCAGTGGGTTTGCGTTCGGATCCGAGCGCCTGCGGTCGATCAACACGGCGCGCAATGCTTTGGTGGCGATGTAACGCTTCAGACCACTGCCCCAATAATCCTTCGCAGCGACTGGATGGGTGACATATCGAAGCCGGATCGGCAGCGCCGCCCAGATCGCCATCGTGTCGATGTGGCTGGTGTGGTTCGCGAAATAAATCCGCTGCATCGGTTCGGGCCGGCAGCCCGACCAGCGAGCAAACGCTCCCACGAGCAGCCGCGTAATTCCCGTCAGCACGAAACTCGAAGGACGCATGCGACTATCGGGTCCGAAGCTGCCGAGCGATGGCAAGCAAACGTGTGCCACACGTCAACGCTGATCCCATGGCTATGACCCAAGCCGCAACGACCAGCGACCATTGCGAGCCCCAAATCCAGCGCTCGATGGCAGCGAGGACGCACGCGAGCGTGAGCACAGCCATGCGATGTTGTTTGGCCATCGGCCCGCGAAAGTCTTGAGGCAATCCGAGCGAGCCGCCCAATACGCGAATATATGCAGTGATCGCGGCTGCCAGCGCGCCCGCCCAGCCGAGCCAGGGCATCCCGATGGCGTAGCCCAATGGGACGATGAACAACGAATCGGCGAGGCGATCCGGCACTTCGTTGTACAACCCGCCGACCGGCGACTGACGCTGGCCGTCGATGGCGACCATGCCGTCGAGCAAATTGCACAACAAGCGAAGTTGCACGCAGGCCGCGACCGCAATCAATCCCCACGCAGTCGACGACTGAATGAGAAGCGCGGCGCCGGCGGCAGCGAAAACGACGCTGATCACCGAAATGGCATTCGGCGACACGCCGGCACGAATCAGCACGCCCGTGAGAAAGCGCGCCCACGCTGTGGAGCGCGACGTCAAAGGCCGCCGATTTGCAATCTGTTCGGAGTCCACGCTGGCCATCGATTCAAACACGAGTTCGTTCTTGTACGCCTAGGCTGACACAGCCGGCGCCGAAGCGAAAGTTTTTCGACAATCACATCACCTCCGCTCGCCAGCGACGCTGCTTCGTAGAAGCGCGACGACAATACGGGCCACCATCATTTCTTCGCAGCGACAGCGCGATGCTCACGTGCGAAGTCGCTCCACTCTGCATACCAACGTCCGATGCGGATCTTATGTTGACTCCGCAATAGTCACATCGGTGCCGGCGTGCACTTTCATCGCAAAGCACATGACGTCTGTGCAGGAGCGCGAGCGAACGGCCGGCGCCGTCCATCATCCAGGAGAACACTTCGATGAAATACAAGATTCGCGCCCTGCTCTGTATTGGCGTGTGGGCCGCCGCTGCCGCCCACGCACAGCGAGCTTATGAGCTCGATCAACCCCAGCAAGACCAGTCGCGCATGAGCATGCAAGCAGCAGCGACGGCGGCGTACTGGACTCCCGAGCGCATGCGTGCCGCGAAGGAGATGCCGATGCCTACGCGCATCGTGTCGGCGAGTGCGATGTCCGCTTCGTCAGGCATCGATGAGATTCTCGCGTCGGGCGCGGAGCCCGGCTACGCGACGGGCTGCAAGCCGCCGGCAGACGGCTGTCAAAGCCACGAACGAACCATCAATCGTGACAGCCCGCTCTATGACATGGCCGCCGGTTTGGCCGATCCACAGCACGGCACCAAGCCGACCAATCCTCGCAACGGTCCGTACGGGCCGTTCCAGCGCTGGAGCGAGCACGATCCGATCACGGCGTTTCCCAAATCCACGATCGGCAAATTGTTCTTCACGCTGCCGGGCGTCGGCAACTTTGTTTGCTCGGCCTCGGTCATCAATCGCAACACCGTGATCACCGCGGGCCATTGCAATTCCAATGGCGCCGGAACGTTTGCTACCAATCGATTGTTCTGCCCGAGCTGGAAGGACGGACAGAATCCATCGCGCGGCTGCTGGACTGTCGTGAACAGCAAGACCTCCGCTGGCTGGCACACCGCCAGCGATCCGGACCGTGATTACTCATGTTTGATTACGAGCACGCGCGGCACCGTGGTTGCAAACAGCATTGGTAATGTCACAGGCTGGCTGGGCCGCGCCTGGAACTTCAGCCCCGCGCAGGCCGAGCGCACCTTCGGCTATCCGCAGGCCGCGCCGTTCAACGGCAATCGGCTGATCACCACGGCGTCGACCGAGTGGTACACGAACGATTTCACCCCGGGCGGACAGGTGTCGAAAATCATCGGCAGCGATCTCACCGGCGGCTCGAGCGGCGGGCCGTGGATTCTCGGCTGGGCCGGCGCCGAATTCCCGGACACCGATGCGAGTTCGGCGACCGATCCCGGCGCGAACTGGGTGAACGGAGTGAACAGTCACAAGCGCTGCCTGGTCAATTGCAACACTCCGCCGACGACCACGTCCGGCGTGTTCTGGCAGGAAATGACTTCACCGCCGTTCATGAACACCGCGGCGGCGGATGAGTCCGAAGACATCATCCAGGTCTGCCTCGGCGCTGGCGGCGCCTGAGCGTACGTCACATGCGACCGATCGGTCCGCCGGTCGGTCGCTCTCTCGATCTCTCAAGGATGGAAACGAATACTCTGCACGACGCTCTGCGAATCCGGCGCGAGCGCGCTCAAGCGCAGCACCCAGTCTTCGTTCGCCACGTAGGTGAAGCGATTCGGAGCAAACATTTTGCCGGTCGCAACTTCCAGCGCCGGCAATCCGCCAAGTGATGTGGCGGTGACGGAACGATCGGCGCCGAACGGCCAGCCATGCTCATCGAGCCATTCCCGCAGCGGCCGCCGCTTGGGATTTGCAAACACTTCGATGCCGACGCTGCCGGGAGAATAATCACGCCGCACCGGGACGTTCTCGTCCGGGCTCAACAGCTTCAGGCTCAACAGCGCTTCGCCCGATTGCGGCTGCTGTTTTTCGACCAGGGACCAGGCCACGGGATAATCGAAGGTGAAGCCGAATCGATCGCTGTTATAAGACGTTCGTTCGCTCGCGGCTGCGAACGGCAGCACCGATGCCGCGATGATTGCCAGCACGACTCTAGTCTTCGTGAGAATCATAGGCGTGCAGGATCACACGCCCGAGAAGCAAACGCACGCTGCAGCGCCGTGGTGCGTCAGCTCGATATCGGCAGCGAGCCCAGGAAATCCGCCATGATGGGCCGGAAGCGATCCATATCCACCAGGAAGGAATCGTGACCCTGGAGCGAAGGCAAGCGCGCGAACTTCACGGTGCGCGTGCCGTTGCTGAGACCATCGGCGAGCTCTTGTTGTTGGTCGATGGGGAACAGCAGATCGGTTTCCACACCGATGACCAACGCGCGCTCGACGGTGAAGCGTCGCAGGGCTTCGGCCACGGAGCCGCCGTGGTCGGCAAGATCGAACAAATCCATCGCGCGCGAGATGTATAGATAACAATTGGGATCGAACTGGCCGATGAACTTGACGGCGTGATTCTCCAGGTACGACTCGACTTCGAAGTCGATGCCGAACGGATCGCCCGGCTTGCGTTCAGCGTTTGCGCGCTCGCGGCCGAAACGTTGCAACCATTCCTTGGCAGAGCGATAGGTGATCATGCCCAGCTTGCGCGCGAGACGCATGCCCTGCACCGGGATCGCCTCGCTGGTGTAATTGCCGTCGAGCCACGCTGGATCCTTACGAATCATCTCTCGCTGCAAGGAACGCAGCGCAATCGCAAACGGCGTCGAGCGAGCTGCAGCGGAAATAGAAACCAGCGCGCGGGCTTCGTTTGGAAACAACGCGCAGTACGCCAGCACTGTCATGCCGCCGAGCGACGGCCCGACGACCGCTGCGAGTTTCTTGATACCGAGCGACGCGACGACTTCGTGACCGGCTCGGGCGATGTCTTCGACCGTGAGCACCGGGAACGTCAGTCGATACGGCTGGCCGGTGCTCGGATTGGTGGACGTCGGCGACGTCGAGCCGAACGGGCTGCCGAGCGAGTTCACGCAAATGACAAAGAAACGTCGCGTGTCGATCGGCCGGCCCGGCCCGATCATGTCTTCCCACCAGCCCGGCGCCGGGTCGTCGGTGGAAGATGCGGCATGCGCCGACGGCGACAGGCCGGTGAAAATCAGAATCGCGTTGTCGCTGCAAAAATTCAGGTCGCCCCAGGTCTCGTACGCGATCTGCACATCCGGCAGCGCGCCGCCCCGACGCATCGGGAACGGCCGATCGAGTTTCAGGAATTTGCGTGCTGTCGCCATGGATCGTTGCTCGAGGCGCTGAACTACCGCCTGGTCACCGGCAGTGTAATCGCCCGCCGGGGAATGCGACATCTCGCCGGGCTATGAGCTGATGCCGCCCCGCAGGCCTACTTTTTGACCCGCTTCATCATCCGCTGGCGCGAGCGCCGCTGCCGGGGTGTGAGCGGATTGCGCTTGCCCTTGAAGGGATTTTCATCGGAACGGAATTCCACCCGCACCGGCGTGCCTTCGAGTTTGAAGTTCTTGCGGAACACGTTCGCGAGGTAGCGCTTGTATGCATCCGGCACGTGCTGCACCTGGTTGCCGTGGACCACGATGATTGGCGGGTTGCGGCCGCCCTGGTGTGCATAGCGCAGCCGAATGCGGCGGCCGCGAACCAGGGGCGGCTGATGCTGCACGATCGCTGTTTCCAACACTCGCGTCAGCTCCGGCGTCGCCATCTCTCGCATCGACGCGTCATACGCGTGCTTCACAGCTCGCATGAGCTCGCCCACGCCCGTGCCGTGCAACGCTGAAATGAAATGCACCGGCGCGAAGTCCAGGAACGGCAAGCGCAGATCCAATCCCATGCGAATCTCATCGCGCTTGTCGGAAGGAATGCCGTCCCACTTGTTGACCGCGATCAGCAACGCACGGCCCCGCTCGGCGACCATGCCAAACAAGCTCGCGTCCTGCTCGGCCACTGTGTCGTGCGCATCGATGACGCCAATCACGACGTTCGCCGAATCGACCGCCTGCAGCGCCTTGATGACGCTGAACTTCTCAATCGCTTCTTCCACGCGCGCGCGACGACGCACGCCGGCGGTGTCGATCAACGTGTAGTGCTGCCCATCGCGTTCGAACGGAACAAACACAGCGTCGCGCGTCGTCCCGGGTTGATCGAATGCGATCAAACGTTCTTCGCCGAGCAGCCGGTTGATGAGCGTCGATTTGCCCACGTTCGGGCGACCGATCACCGCAACTTTGATGTCGTCGCCGCCGCCGATCTGCGCTTCTTTGTCCGCAACCTCGATGCCTTCCAGCGCGCGATCCATCAGCTCGCGCACGCGATCGCCGTGAGCGGCCGAGATCGACTCCGGCTCACCCAACCCGAGTTGGAAGAAGTCTGCGGCGGCTGTTCCCCAATCGACGCCTTCGGCTTTGTTGGCAACGATGATGACTTGCTTGCCGAGCTTGCGCAGGGTCTGCGCAATGAAATGATCCGACGGCTGCACACCCTCGCGCGTATCGACGAGGAACAGCACGCGGTCGGCTTCCTCGATGGCGCGCAATGTTTGTTTCGCCATCAGCTGCTCGACGCCCTGCGCGTCGACCACCAGACCGCCGGTGTCGACGACCAGGTAAGGAATCGAGCCGACTTTGCCGTAGCCGTAGTTACGATCGCGTGTGAGGCCGGGAAGATCCGCGACCAGAGCGTCGCGAGTGCGCGTCAGGAAGTTGAACAACGTCGACTTGCCGACGTTGGGACGACCGACGAGCGCAATGACAGGCAGCATAAAATTTAGGAGTAACTAATGGCGGGCGGCTGCTGACTTTCGTCAGCGCCACCGGGGTGGTGGCCCGTTACGGGCCACCACCTTCAGCGGGAGCGGGAGCCGGCTCGGCCTTGGGAGCGCCAGCCGCGGTTTTGATCGCATGGGCAGCGCTGCGATAGGCGAGCAGCTTGCCGGAATCGGTTTGCACGAACACGCCGTTGTCGCCGGCGACGGCCGCATTGGTGATGCGTTCGCCATCGGCTTTCTGACGCGCGACGATGGCGCCAGTCGACTTGTCGAGCCAGTGCAGGTAACCCTCGAAGTCGCCGACGACCAGCGAATCGCCGTCGATGGCGGGCGCAGTCAGCGCGCGACGGCGCAGCGTATTCATTTCCCACAACACCGCACCGTCGGTACGGCGCATGGCGATCACGACGCTGTCCGAGTTGGTGAGATACAAATTGTCGTCGTCCATTGTGAAGCCGCGATAGCTCGACGCATCGCGCGCCCACCAGATCTGCCCGGAGTCGCGTGCCAGCATCGCCATGCGACCCTGGAAGCCGACGACGAACACATCGTCACCAGCGACACGAGCAGGCGAATCGATATCGGCCAGGCGTTCGAGCTCGGTACGACCATGCGGCGCGTTGACGATCGTGTCCCACATCACTTCGCCGTTGCGGGGATCGATGGCGAGCACCTTGCCGTTATCGAAACCGGTGATCAGGCGATCGCCGGCGAGCACCGGCGGAGCCGTGCCTCGCAATGTGAGTTTCGGCACCTGCTCGTCCACCGCCCAGCGCGTCTTGCCGTCCGCGACCGCCAGACCTTCGACGTGACCGTCGACGGTGCGAATCACGACGATGTCGTTGACGACCAGCGGCTTGGCGAGGATTTCGCTCGCGATCGAACGGCGCCAGCGTTCGGCACCGTTGGTTGCGTCGAGCGCAATCAGGTCGCCGTCGCTGGAGCCGAGCACCACCAGTCCACTGCCGACTTCCGGACCGGCCGACAGCGACAGTTTCGTTTTGACGATCCAGGCGCGCTTGCCCGTATCAGCAGACACCGCGATCACTTCGCCGTCATGCGAAGCCGCGTACACGCGACCTTCGACGACCGCCGGCTTCAACGCCAGGCGCAAACGCTCTGCGTCGCCGCCCAGGCCCGCGCTCCACACCTTGTGCACGTCGCGGGTCGCGGCGATCTTGGTGAGCTCGGCCGGAGGATCGACATCCTTGTCGTTGTCGCAGCCGAGCACGATCAGCAAGGCTGTGGCGGCGGCGGCAACGCGCGCGCCGCGATACAAGCGGGTCAAGGAAGCGGTGGGTTGGATCATGGTTGACCTTCAGCTTTCGCCGGTTGGGGTGCTTTCGCCGGCGGGGTCGACGTTTCGGCCGCGCCGTCTGCTTTGTCGCCGCCCACGTCCTGAAGTTTCATTTCCAGCACAGTCCGGTCGATGGTGCGGTCGGCTTTGCCATCGATGTTATCCGCCAGGGCGGCCGCATACTCGGCCCGTGCCGCGGTCAAATCGCCTTTCGCAACCTGAGCGTCGCCTCGAATCTCGCGCACCTGGGCCGAGAACGCACCGGCCTTTTCGACGTCGAGCAGCTTCAGCGCCTCGTCGTGCTTGCCCTGCTGGATCAGCAGCCGGGCCACGCGCATGCGGGCGACCCAGGCCAGCTCGTCGTCCTTCGACGAGTCGACCACCGCCCGCAGCAGCGTCAGCGCTTCGTCGAGCTTGTTCGCTTCGACCTGCTTCTTCGCCAGCAGCATGCGGCCCTGCTGCGTGTACGGCGATTTGGCGTGATCGGCGCTCAAGGTCGCGAGCGTGCGATTCGCCGCGTCCAGCTCGTTCTTGTCCAGCGAAGCACGGAAGTCGGTGTACAGCTTGGCGGCGGCATCCGCCTCCTGCGCCGTGTGAACCTTCCAATACTGCCAGCCGCCGAGCAGCGCCAGGCCCAGAACGATGCCGCCGAGGATCCAGCGCCAGTTCTCTTTCCACCAGTTCCGCAGCGCTTCTTCCTGATCGCGATCGGTCAGATAGTCTTCGACCATAACTCTATTGTTCGACTGTAGTAATGAATTAAAGCTAACGCGACGCCAGGCGCGCGCCGAGCTCGTCCGCAAGCCGGTCCCAGGCGACCTCGGCCTGCTCTGCTTCCACCCGCAGGGACTTCAAACCAACGACGCGCTTGTCTGCTTCGGAATCGCCCAGGATCATCGCCCAGGCCGCGCCGCTCTTGTCAGCCCGCTTGAGCTGCGACTTGAAGCTGCCGCCGCCGCAGTTCATTTCGATTTTCACCGACGGCAAGGCATCGCGCAGCTTTTCGGCGATGACCAGTCCTTCCGCCTCGGCCCGTGCACCGGCAATCACGAAATAAACGTCCGGCGGCACCCCTGGCACTTCGCCGTTTTGAACGCGCAACAACTCGACCAGCCGCTCCTCGCCGAGGGCCCAACCGATCGCAGGCGTGTTCTCGCCACCCAACTGCGCAACCAGGCCGTCGTAGCGGCCACCGGAGCACACAGCGCCTTGCGAGCCCAGCTCCGTCGTCACCCACTCGAACACGGTGTGCGAGTAGTAATCCAGGCCACGCACCAGCCGCGGGTTGATCACGTACTTCACACCCGCCGCTTCGAGGTGACGGCACAGGCCGCTGAAGTGCTGGCGCGACTCTTCATCCAAATGCTCGGTGAGCACCGGCGCGCCAGCGATGATGTCCTGCAGCTCCGGATTCTTGCTGTCGAGGATGCGCAGCGGATTGCCTTCCAGGCGGCGCAGGCTGTCCGCGTCGAGCTTCGACTTGTGCGCGCTGAAATATTCGACCAGCTTTTCGCGATACGCCCGTCGCGACTGCGGCGTACCGAGCGAATTCAAATTCAACTCCACGCGCTGGACGCCGGCGCGCGTCAGCAAACGCGAGCTCAGCATGATCATCTCGGCGTCGATGTCCGGGCCGGGATAGCCGAACGCTTCCACGTCCAGCTGATAGAACTGCCGGAAGCGGCCGCGCTGCGGCTTCTCGTGACGAAACATCGGCCCGGCACACCACACGCGCTGCTTTTGATTGTGCAGCAGCCCGTTGCTGATCATCGCGCGCACGATGCCGGCGGTCGCTTCGGGACGCAGGGTCAGCGAGTCGCCGCCTGGATCCTCGAAGGTGAACATTTCTTTGGAAACGATATCGGTGAACTCGCCGATCGAGCGCTTGAACAATCCGGTGTGCTCGACGATGGGCACCCGGATTTCCTGGTACGCATACGAAGCGAAGATCTCGCGCGCCAGGTTCTCCAGGCGCTGCCAGGCCGGCATCTGCGTCGGCAAAATGTCGTTCATGCCGCGAGGCGGCTGGATCTGCTGCTGACTCACTCGACCGGAACCTCATCACTCATCGGCTGCACCTGGCCGTCGGCGGCGATCGAAAACTTCGCCGAGTCCCGGCCCGCACGACGGGGCACGACCACGGGCCGCTCATTCACTTGCACAGTCACCGCCGACGCATTGCCGAGCGTGACTTTCAGCGGCGGCGTGCCGGACACGGTGCGGACGCGGCCGATCTCACCCAGGCTGAACATCAACCGCTTGCCGGTGGCGTCGTAGATCTCGGTCCAAGACGCGTCGCTGTATTGTAATTTCACTTCCACCGATCCGGCGGACGGCACTGTACTCGACTGCACCGCCGGTGCGACCACTGGCGGCTGCGATACCGGTGCGGCCGGCGCCTCGACGGCGCCAGTCACGGGAGGCGCATCTTGCGCCGGCTCCAGCGACGGCACCTGCATCGCTGCCGGCGATGGCGTCGTGACTTCATCGAAAATCCACCAGCCCAGCGCCAGCACGATCAATGTCACCGAGACCAGCAACGGACCTTTGAAGGTACTGCGCTGTTCGAGATCGACGACCGCACCCGCCGTAACAGACGCCGGCACCGGCATCGGCACTTCGGGCCGATCCGCCAGCGCTTCGTAACGCTGCAGGACGAACTCCGGCGACAGCCCCAGCAGCGCCGCATATTTCTTCAAGTGACCGCGCGCATAGACCGGCGCGCCGAGCAGATCGAATCGATTGGCCTCGATCGCTTCGACGACGCGCGTATCCAGGTGCAGATCTTCGGCGGCTTGCAGCTGCGACAGCGAGCGACGCTCACGCTCGCGCCGTAACAACTCACCGGGAGTCAGCGACGCGGCTGCATTGGGGGTATCGCTCGGACCACCCGCCACCGCTGAGTTTTCGCTGCTGCCGGCGGCATTCATCCAGGATTCCGCTCGGACTCCAGGAGCTCCTTGGTCTGAGCCGCCCGGGGATATTCGAGTTTCAGGCGCTCCGCATAATTCTTGGCGGCGGTCTCGTTACCCAAGCCGCGCTCGATGCGCACGCCCAGCCACAACGACGCCGCATTGGTGCGGCCGACTTCCAGGTAGCGTTCGAGAAAAGCGCGCGCCGCCAGGTAGTCGGTTTTGTTGTAAGTCAGGTCGGCCATCTGGAACAACGCTTCGCTGAACTTCGGCCGCACCGCCAGCGCCTTGCGCAGATTCTCTTCGGTGCTCTTCAAATCGCCGTCGTTGCGCGCGCAATTCGCCGCGTTCAAGTACGCGATCTCAGGCGTGCGATACAAAGGATTGCCCGCGGCTTCGAGCGCGTACTTTTCACCTTTGTCGTACTTGCCGTGCTGGCACAGGTACGCACCGTACGTGTTCTTGATCTCCGGATTTTCCGGGTCGAGCTGCACGCCGCGGGCGAAATGCGTTTCCGCTTTGTCGGGCTGGCCGAGGCGGTCGTACAACATGCCGGCGGTGATCTGCGCCTTGGAGTTGCGCGGATTCTGCTCCATCGCGCGATCGATCTTTTCTTTCGCCTGCTGCAGGTTGCCCTTGCGCAGATAGTCGATGCCGATTTCCAGGTTGATCTCGGCGGCCTTCTCGGGCTCGGGCTTGGACAGCGGCTTTTCCTTGTTGCTCACGCAGCCCGCCAGGCCCAGCAGGCCGATGGCGAACAAAGCAACGAGTGCGGCGATTTGTTTGTTCATGTCTGTACCGCGACCGAAATCAACTTGGAGCCCAGGCGAACCGTGGTCCGATCGTGCACGCGGCCGACCAACTGGCCGCACGCTGCATCGATGTCGTCGCCGCGAGTGCGGCGCGTGGTGGCGATCACTCCATTGGCGTTGAGAATGTCGCGGAAACGTTCGATCGCGGCCGCGCTGGAACGCTTGTAGCGCGTGCCGGGGAACGGATTGAACGGAATCAAATTCAACTTCGCCGGCCGGCCCTTCAGCAGCGTCACCAGCTCGTGCGCATGCTCGGGACGATCGTTGATGCCATCGAGCATCACGTATTCGAACGTGATGCTGCGGGCGTTTTGTTTGTTGACGTACACCCAGCACGCGTCCAGCAGCTCGGCGATCTTGTGCTTGCGATTGATCGGCACCAGCTCGTCGCGCAGGGCATCGTTCGGCGCGTGCAGCGAGACGGCCAGCGCGCAATTTGTTTCTTCGGCGAGCCGCAACATCTGCGGCACCAGGCCCGAAGTGCTCACCGTCACGCGGCGGCGGGAAATATCGAAGCCGAGATCATCCATGAGAATTTCCGTGGCGGGGACGACGTTGCGATAGTTCGCCAGCGGCTCGCCCATGCCCATGAAGACGATGTTGGTGACGACGCGATCGCCACCGTGTTGATAGCCCAGCTCTTTGTTCGCCAGCCACACCTGGCCGACGATCTCAGCAGCGGTGAGATTGCGATTGAACCCCTGCTGTGCGGTCGAGCAGAAGGTGCAGTCCATCGCGCAGCCGACCTGGCTGGAGATGCACAGCGTGCCGCGGCCGGGCTCGGGGATGAACACCATCTCGATGCCCTGCTTGATTCCATTCGCGCCGTCCATCGCGAGCAGCCACTTGCGTGTGCCGTCGGCGGAGACCTGCTGGGTGGTGATCGAGGGCACGAGCACTTCGGCGATCTCGCTCAGACGCTGGCGAAAGCTCTTCGCCAGGTCTGTCATCTGCTCGAAGTCGGCGATGTGACGTTTGTAGAGCCATTTCATCAGCTGACGCGCGCGAAATGGCTTCTCGCCCATGTTCGCGACGAACGCCTCTAGCTCGGCACGCGTCAGGCCGAGCAGGTTGGTTTTGGCGGTCGTCTCACTCATGAGCGTTGCGGTCACGAACCGGCGTTAGCGAGTGCGCGGGCAAAGATCGGCGGCGGCGAAGAAGTACGCGATTTCAATCTTCGCGTTCTCGACGCTGTCGGAGCCGTGCACCACGTTCTCTTCGATGCTGGTGGCCAGATCCGCACGGATGGTGCCCTTGTCGGCCTTCTTCGGGTCGGTGGCGCCCATCAGCTCGCGGT
>CAMLEO010000148.1 GCA_946478975.1 uncultured Steroidobacter sp. | reverse complement strand
ATCGGCGTGCCCATGCCGCCGATCTGCGAAGCGAACGTCATCGGCATCAGCAGCTTCGACGCCGACATTCCAGAGCGTGCTGCGACCGTGGTGAGAATCGGGATCATCAGCACGACTTGCGGCGTATTGTTCATGAACGCACTGATGACAGCGGTGACAAACAACACCACGCCCATCGCCAGCAACGGGCTGAACTGCCACACGCGGCTCACCACCCGGCCGAGCGGCGCGAGCGCGCCGGTCGCCACCAGCCCCTGGCTGGCCATCACCAGCGCGCAAATGGCGATCAGCGCTTCGTTGGCAAAGCCCGCAAAGAAGCGGATGGGATCGAGCGGCTTGCCGCCCGGCGCTTCAGGATGCGGAAAAATGCTGAAGCCGATCGCCAGCAGGGCGACCACCAGCAGGCTCGAGGTTTCGATGGGAATCGAGTCGCGCGAAAATAAATAAAGCGCGAGCAGCGTGAGCACCATGACAGCGATGGCATGCGGATCGGGCGGCGGGATCGGTGTCATGGTCCGCGCTCAATGTTTGGCGCGAGTTGCAGGTTCCGCCTGCGGTCGTCGCTATGCGACGCTCGCGGCGCTGAAACATTACGGTAACTCGGCTAAACTTTCTTGCGTTTTACGAGTCCCTGTGTGAACTGCTTTGCATTTATGGGCGGGCTGCCTCTGGCAGCATCGCCTTGGCTGAAGAGTGGCGAAGGACGATGAGCGAGGGCCGAGTGCTATGAACGTCATCCCAGAGATCTCGATCGATCTCACGGCCCAGGAATTGATGGACCCCGAAGCCCCGGTCGCGCCGATCGAAGTGGACGATATTTGTGAATTCGAGCCGCTGATCGACCCGAGCAAAGTGGCGAACACGGAAATCGCACCGCCCGCCAAGAGCGAGCCGTACGATCCGTTCAAGGACGACGATACCGTGGAGATCGAGCTGTCCGCCGAACAGGTGGATGCGATGCTCACTGGCCTGTCGATTCGCTGACCGAACCGATCGAAGCCGGATCCCCCGCGCGGGGACCCGGCACTCCAAAACGTTAATTACATATTGGGCTTGCCCGGGTACTGACGCATCAGCTCGGCCACCACGGCATTGATGGTCGCCTTCGGATTCTCCATCTGCTCGTCGCTGACCCGCCCTTCGGCGACGCCTTCCCACACCAGCTGTTTCTTCTCCGCATCGACGATGTCGATGTTCAGCGTGCCGACCTTGTACGTGACCACGCGGTCGTCGTCATAAAGCGGCCAGCCGCTGTACAGGCCACGGCGATAACCGTAGTAGCCGTAACCGAACGCCGGGCCCGGGCGGCTCTCGGTGTGCTCGCGAGTGTTGGAGAAGAAGTTCACCAGCAGGTCGGGATGCTCGGCGCTGTATTTATAACCGCGAGCTTCCATCGCCGTGGACACGGCGCTCTTCATATAGCTGGTGGTCAGCGTCGAATAGCCGCCCCGGTCGGTGCCCGTTTCTTTCGGGAACCCGTAAGTGCGGTAGACGGAAAAATCAGCCGACTTGTCGTAGTCGATCCGGGTCTCCGGCGCGCGATTGGTGGCGCAGCCGGCAGCAAAGAGCGCTGTAGTCAGCGTCAGCGCAGCGGTCAAAGTCCTGAATGACATGATGAATCACCTTACGGAGCAACTTACTGGATTAGTTGAGTCTCGGCAGTGCGAGTTCCAGTCGGTCTGCCTTACTAAATCTTCATGCGCAGCCCCTATATGGCGGCTGAACCGGCGCGCTCAAAGCGCCAGCGTCCCCTGCCCGGACTCGAGGTCGAGCAGAATTCGTTTGCGCCACAGCCCGCCGCCGTAACCGCCTTCGCCGCCGTCTGCGTTGATGACGCGATGACAGGGAATCACGATGGCGATGGGATTCGCGCCATTCGCATGTCCGACCGCGCGCGTCGCCAGTGCATCGCCGATTCGCAGCGCCAGCTGCAGGTACGACCACGTCTGCCCGTACGGGATCTCGCATAACGCCGCCCAGACGCGCTGCTGGAACTCGCTGCCAGCGCTTCTGAGCGGCATCGTGAACTCGCGCCGCTGCCCTCGAAAGTATTCCTGCAACTGTGCCCGCAGAGCATCCAACGGCGAGTCGCCGGCGGATCGCAGCGATTCCCGGTGCCGCTCGCGCAGCGTTTGCAAACGCCGGGGCAGTTCGTCGGCACTGCAGAATGACAACCCGCAAACGGCGCCCTCGGTTGCACTGGCAAGGAGCGGCCCTACTGGTGATTCGTACCAGTCGATGTATCGGATGGGATCGGTTTGGAGATTGAGCGCGGCGGTCACGGGCGCGACCTTACTCGAACGCGATCAATGTGAATATGACTTCGCGCGGGCTGCGGGAGTTCCATGAAACGTCGGGGTCCCCCGTACGGTTCCGTCGGCGATCCACCACATTGGCCAGGCGGCGGATTTGCCTTTAATCTGAGCGCATGAACCGCTGGTCGCCGCTCAAATTCTGCCTGCCTCTGCTAGCGCTGCTGCCGCTGGCGTGCGCGGCTGCGAGCGATCCGTTCAAACACACGCGCGAAGCGTTCAAGGACGCTTACGCCAAGGTCGACACCATTCCGCTGGCTCAGCAGGGCAAGGACAGCGAGGGGCTGCGCAGATATCCGTTGTATGCGTATTTGCAGGCCGCTCGCATCAAGCGTGCGCTCGCCGAGTCGGGCAACGATCTGGGGCCGGCCGACCAGCTGGCTGAAACATTCATCACCCAGTATCCGCGCGAGCCGGTCGGCCGCGATCTTCGCAACGCCTGGCTGTCGAGCCTCGCCGCGCGCATGCAGTGGCAGAAGTTTCTCGACCACTACAAAGACGAGTCGGCAAACGATTCGCTGCGCTGTCAGAGCTTCACGGCGCGCATCGCGCTCGGCCAGACCGAAGACCTGGCGCTCGATGTCGCTCGTCAGTGGCTGACGCCGAGCAGTCTTCCGGACTGCGAACCGGCGTTCACCTGGATGCGCAATGAGCAGGCGCTGACGCCGGACCTGGTCGAACAACGCGTGCGCCGTGCGCTGGAAACGAACAACGCCGCCTTCGCCAAACAGATCGCAGTCCAGCTGCCTCCGGAGCGCAGCGCGCCGCTGCTGCGCTGGGCGGCACTGATCGAAACACCGGCCAGGCAGATTGATGCATTGATTGCGGCACCCGATCTGCAAGTCGAGCCCAAGGCGCAGCTGGCGGGCTGGACGCGATTGGCGCGTGTCGATCGTGACGGCGCGTTACGTCGCTATGACAGTTTCGTGCAAGCCCGCGGGCTGACGGAAGAGACCGCCAGCCCCTACGCGCTGGCGTTGGCGCTCGCGCTGGCGTGGGATCGTCGTCCCGAATCGCTCGACTACTTCAAGCGCGTGCAGCCGAGCGAGTTCGACGATGCGGCACGCGAGTGGTACGCACGCGCCGCGCTGTGGAACGGCGATTGGAAGCTCGCTGCAAACATCATCGCCGCCATGCCCGACCAGCAGCGCACGATGCCGCGCTGGAGATATTGGGCCGCCCGGGCTGCCGAGAAGAACGGCGATCCGAAACTCGCACGCCAGCTGTACGAATCCGTGCTGCTCGATGACAACTTCTATTCGATCATGTCCGCCGCGCGTCTGGATCGTCCGGTCGCCCCGCATCCGGAGAAGCTCACGCTCGATCAGCCGCAGATCAAGCGCATGGAAGAAATCCCCGCGATGATTCGCGCTCGCGAGCTGTTGTTGAGCGACATGCGTCAGCAGGCCGGCAGCGAATGGGCGTACGCGTTCGAGCAATTGAATCCCGTGGCTCGCACGCAGGCGGTCCATCTCGCCGCTCGCTGGGGTTGGTATGAACAGGCGATCTCGACCGCGAGCCTGCAGCGCGTGTTCAACGATTATGAATTGCTCTATCCGCAGCCGTACGACTCAGAAGTGCTGACGGCGGCGAAGCTCACCGGTCTGTCGCCGGAATTGATTTACAGCGTAATGCGCCAGGAAAGTTTGTTTCGGCGCGACGCCATGTCGTCGGCCGGCGCCCGGGGTTTGTTACAAATGCTGCCCGAGACGGCGCGCCGAACCGCCCGCAAATGGAATCGCCCTCGCCCGGACGCCGACGATCTGTTCGATCCGGTCGTGAACGTGCCGCTGGGTGCCGCCAATCTGCGAACGCTGATCGATCGCTTCGGCGGCCAGACATTGGTCGCGATCGCCGGTTACAACGCCGGCCCGAACGCAGCCTCGCGCTGGCTGCCGAGCGAGTCACTCGATCCGGATGTGTGGATCGAAAACATTCCCTATAACGAGACCCGCAATTACGTGCAGCGCATTCTGTGGCACAACGTGGTGTTCTCGTGGCTCAAGAAAGGCGAGCCGCAGAAGGTCGATGCGTGGCTCGCACGAATCGCGCCGCTCAGCGAAGCCGCCGTGCTGGGATTGACGGACGACGGCACCTGACTCAGGCGTGCGCCTGCGCCGCTCGCGGGCTGCTCTTTTTCTCGGACGCGCTCGACGGATCCGCCAGCAGCTTATCGATCGCCCGCACTGCTTCCTTCGCCGTGAGCGCCAGGACATCGGCGCCGGCTTCCTTGAAACGCTCGGTCGACAACGGCGTTTGATCGTCGACCTGCTGCGGACGCAGAACCACGATCTTGGTCTCGGGCAGCGCCGACTGAATGCGACGACAATAATTGCGCAGCTCCGAGCCTCGCGTGGTCGCGGTGCCGGCGATACAAATCATCCGCGGCTTCTGCCGAATGGCAATCAGCAACGCTTCTTCGGTCGTCAATTGCGGCGCCATCGGCGCGATGCGCTCGCGCCCGTACGCAGTTCGCAACATCTCCAGGATCAGCAGGTCACCCATCGCCGGCGCGGCCAGGCCGATGATGTTCGCAGCGGCCCGGCTCGCATTCGCAGCCTCGGGCATCTGCTGCAAGGTCTCGGCGATGACATCGAGTACGAATGTTTCATCGTCGTCGGTGATTTCGTTCTGATCGCGATGCTGCTGCACCAACGTGACCGTCGGCATCAACACCTGGTCGATGACTTCGATCGGCCCCGACTCCTGCAACTTGCGATTCACCAGCGTGCCTGCTTCATCTTCGTCCCGCGCGAGCAAACGTTGATAGAAGCGGACGTGCAGCATCAGGGCCGGCTCGTCGGCGAAGATCACCGCCAGGAACCGCAGCGAGCGCACGTGACGACCGAGCACGGCGATACAAACCGTCAGCGGCGTCGCCAGCAGCAAGCCGGCCGGCCCCCATACCCAAATCCAGAACAACGCGGACACCAGCAGCGCGAACGAAGACACACCGGTGCGATAACCGAAGACCACCGGCTCGACGAAATAGGCGGTCACCAAGTCCAGGCACAGGAACAGCGCCATGGTTTGAAACGTCTCGGCCCAGCCTGGAAACGTTGCGAATGCCAGCGTCGCCGGCATCAACGCCGACAGCACCGTGCCGACGTACGGCACGAATCTCAGCACCGCCGTGATGCCGCCCCACAACGCCGCGTACGGCACGCCGATCCAATACAAACCCAGGGTGATACAGGTACCGAATGCAATATTGACCAGCGTCTGCCACAGCAGGAATTGACTGACGCGATACGCGGCCTCGTTCATCAGCCGCGTCGTCATCGTGACATTGCCGGCACCGATCAGCCGGATGAAACGATCGCGCAGATCCTCCCGTTGACCCAACAAGAACGTGACCAGCACGAATACGATGAACGCACTCGCGAGCGGCTCGAATATGGCGGCCGTCGCTTCGCGCAAGCGAACCGGTGGAGGAACTCTCTGCGGCACGACGCGCACCGGCTCGGCATTGCGCTGATCGGGATCGTTGTAAAACTGCTCTGTCACGCGATCCATCGTGCGCGTGAACTGACGGAGAGCCGCGTCATTGCCGAGCCGCAACTGCCCGACTTTGCGCCGCATCGACGAGGTGTACTGGCTGATCTCGGTCGACAGCTCGGCGAATTGATCGAACACCACGTAACCGATGCCACCGACCACGCCGAACGTGATCAGCATGGTGAGCGCGACCCCGGCGAAACGCGGCAGGTGCATTCGATCGAACACGCGCACCAGCGGCGTGAGGATGAAAGCGAGCACGATGCCGAGCGCCAGCGGCAACAGCACGTCCTTGCCGGTGTAAAGGATGCCCACGACCAGCACGAGCGTGAGCAACGATACCCAGGGACCGTTCAGTCGAGCGGGTAAAGGATTCTGCGGCACGCGAGCTCTGCCCCTGCGCGATGTAGCGGGCGCTTAGAAGAGGAACGACTGTGCAGAAACTCTGCTCAGCCGGCGGCGGTTCCTCACTTCTCGTCGGCAGGAGGTCGGGCAGCGCGTTTGGAGCGGGTGTTGGATGTGCGTAAGGCGCGCAGGCGGAAAGCGCTGGTCTCGAAATCCTGCGGCGGCGGAGCCGCGATCATCAGCTGTTCCAGATGTGTCTTGGCCTGCTCGATGAACACCGGCACGGTCGCCGCACTGATGGGTCGCGACACCAGGTAACCCTGCACCTGCACGCCGCGATCCGTGAGCAGCACGCCCAGCTGCGCCGGCCGCTCGACACCTTCCGCCGTGACTTGCAGGCCGAGGCTGTGACACAAACCGATGATCGAACGCACGATCGCCGGCGACCGGCCGCCGCTGTCGATGGGCGCGACCAGGCTGCGATCGATCTTCACGCGCGTGAGCGGCAGGCGTTCGAGCGAGGTGAGCGAAGAGTAACCGGTGCCAAAATCATCCAGCGCCAGGCTCACCCCGACTTCGCGCAGCTCCTTCAAGGTTGCGATCGTCTGCGCGCCGGTCTGCAAAACGTTTTCGGTGAGCTCGATTTCCAGGCAGTGCGGCGGCAGCTCGTGCTGCTCCAGCAATGTTCGCAAGCGGGTCACGAAGTTGCCGCTCAACAGCTGTTGCGAAGAAATATTCACGGCCACGCGTGCTTTCGGCCACGGGCCCTTGTGCCATAACGCGGCGGTTTGAATCGCCGTCCGCAGCGACCAGTCGCTGATGTCCGTGATCAGCCCGGTCTGTTCGGCGACGGCAAAGAAATCGGCAGGAGAGACCACGTTGCCATCGGGCTGGCGCCAGCGCAGCAGCGCCTCGACCGTGTGCGTCTCCAATGTTTCGAAGCAGACTTCGGGCTGATACACCAGCTCGAACTCGCCCTGCTCCACGGCCCGGCGCAGCGATTGTTCCACCTTGAAGCGCGATGCCGCCGCTTCCAGCAGCTGCGGCGCGTACATGCTCCAGCAATTGCGGCCGAGTTCCTTGGCCTTGAACAGCGCCGAGTCCGCGGCGCGCAGTAAAGACTGAGAGTCGGACGCGTGATCCGGAAAGACACACGCGCCGACGCTGACGCTGATCCTCAGCTCGCGACCGTGCACGTTCAACGAGCGCTGGAATTCCTCCAGCACCGAACGGCACAGCCTCTCCACATCCCCTAGCTGATTTACTTCTTCAGAGACAACCGTGAATTCGTCGCCGCCGAGGCGGGCACTGAACGCGCGCGAGAACAGGCTGTTCATGCGCAAACGTTCGCTAATGGACTGCAGCACGCGGTCGCCGAACTGGTGCCCCATGCTGTCGTTGATGGTTTTGAAGTTATCTAAATCGATGAACAGCAGCGCGACGCGCGTGCCGGCCAGGCGTGCCCGATCGATCGCATCTTCCAAATGCGCCAGCAGGCGGCGGCGATTCGGCAGGTCGGTGAGCGGATCGTGATGCGCGAGATGATTCAGCTCGCGGGTGCGTTCGTCGACTCGCGCTTCCAGCTCCAGCTGATGAACGCGAACGGCGTTCTGCGCTTGCTGGAGCTGCTCGGCCATCTGGTTGAATTCTTCAGCCAGCACATCCAGCTCACGCACGCCGCCTCGTGGGACTCGCGTACGCACGGCACCGCCGGCAAGACGACGGGTCGCTTCGACCAGGCGACGCACCGGCGCCGTCACTCCCGTGACGGTCGCGAATGCAATGATCACGAGAATCAGCAACGTCGCGAAGCTCGCCCAGCCGAGCTGTCGGTCGGCACGATCCGATGCACGCACGGCAAGCCTGTCCGCATCCGCCAGCGCCCGACGCGCGGGCTCGACCAACTGCGTGACGATCCGGCCGGAAATCTCCTCGGCGTAATCGCGGAACATCACCGACTTGTCGTTGAACGTCTCGATGCTCTCGAACGCGGCGCGCCGACCGGCGACGACGGCGTTGAAGTTCGCTCGCACCTGATCGAGCCAGGCCTGGCCGTGCAGCTTCGACAGCTCGCCCGAGTACTGCTGCAGCCGGCTGCGGAAAGAGTTTTCGCTGGCGATGATCAGCTGCGTCGCGCGGACGGAAGAAATACTCGCCGCTGCGCTCACCTGCTCGCGAATCGGTGCGAGCGAACGCGTCAGCTCCATCAGCTTCTCGCTTGCGAACACCGCGCCGGCGAAACGAACCGCATTGGCCTGCGGAGCATTCAAGCTGGTTTCGAGCGCATCGAAGCGCGACCAGTACTCACGCATGCGAGTACGACGCGCGACGCTGAGCCTCAACAAATCTTCGCCGGCGGCACGAAAGTCTTCGAGCTCGCCCGAGAACTCGGGCGCCTGATTGTTCAGCTCAGGCAGGCGAAACGTGGCCAGCCGATACGCTTCGGCCGCATCGATCATGCGCTGGCCGGCGCTCTTGATCGGCTGCTGCGAAATGGCGCTGCCTTCGCTTTGATCGGTGATGACGCGCTCGTACGTCGACACCGCCGCCGCCAGCGACTCGGTCGCACGCACCAGGGGCTCATGCTGAACGATCAGCTCTCTAACTTTTTCTCGCGCCTCACGGGCGCTCTGCTGAGTCGAGAGGTTGGCAACAATGACGGTGACGGCAACCGCGGCAAAGCCGATGGCCACTCGCAGCGCCATGCCTGGCTGCAGCCAGCGGCGAGACACTTCAATTTCGGATCGCATCGGCGACCCTTCGCTCGACTCGACCTTGTCGATGCGGCTTGACGGAAAATCCATCCAGTCACTGCGGGTGGTAGGCAAGGCGCGCAATGTGCCATTGCTCTGGCGCCGACGTCTGTAGGGTCTCCGTGGGATTGTGTGTCAGGTCTCGCTTTGCTGTCGTTGTATGAACGTCATTCAGCGCCGCATTTAACTTACTGCGACGGGCGGCGGCGCACGTTCAGTGAATGCACCACTCCAATAGGGATAGTAGGGATACGGCGGCGTCACCGCGCTCACTGCGTCGAGCTTTGCCATCTGCTCCGCCGTCAGCTGCCAACCAATGGCGCCGAGATTGTCACGCAGCTGCTTTTCATCCCGCGCACCGATCAACACGGTTGAAACGGTCGGCCGCTGCAACACCCAGTTGAGCGCGATCTGCGGGATGGTCTTGCCCGTTGCTTCGACAATTTCATCCAGCACGTCGACCACCCTATACAACCGTTCATCGTCGACCGGCGGCCCGAAGCTGGCAGTCGCATGCAGACGGCTCGCAGCCGGCACCGGCTGGCCGCGACGTAAACGACCCGTCAGCCTTCCCCAGCCTAACGGACTCCACACGACCGCACCGATGCCTTGATCCAGGCCGAGCGGCATCAGCTCCCATTCGTAATCGCGGCCGATCAGCGAGTAGTACACCTGGTTGGCAACGAACGGCGCGTAGCCGTAACGCTCCGAGACCGCTTGTGACTTCATCAGCTGCCAGCCGGAGAAGTTGGACGCGCCGATGAAACGAATCTTGCCGGCGCGAACCAGATCGTCGAGCGTGGACATGACGCTTGCGACCGGCGTCATGGCATCGAACTGATGCAACTGGAGCAGATCGATGTAGTCCGTGCCGAGGCGCTGCAATGCCTTGTCGACGGCGCGAATCAGGTGATATTTCGAAGCACCGACGGCGTTCACGTCCGGACCGGCGCGCAACGTGACCTTGGTCGAGATCACAACTTCATCACGACGACCTTTGATCGCGGCACCGAGGATGGATTCGGACGCGCCGTCCGAGTACACATCGGCGGTGTCGAAGAAGCTCAAGCCGGCTTCGAGACAGATGTCGATGAGGCGCCGCGCCTCGGCCACGTCGGTATTGCCCCACGCGCTGAACAGTGGCCCTTTGCCGCCGAAGGTGCCGGCGCCGAAGCCCAGTGCCGAGACTTTGAAGCCCGATGCGCCCAAGAATCGATAATCCACGTTTGCTCTCCGCTCGATCAGTGGTCAGCAGGCTAGACGCGGCGGCAATGTGATAAAACCGCCGGGGCGTATCAGCACTTTCAAAGATTCGTTGAAAATCATGGACCGCATCGGTGACTTGAATTTGTTCCTGCGCGTGCTCGACCTCGGCTCGATCAGCGCCGCGGCCCGCAGTCTCGACTTGTCCGTCGCAGTGGCGAGTCAACGGTTGAAGCGCCTGGAGCGCAGCCTCGGCGTGCGGCTGCTGCATCGGACGACCCGCCAGCTGCGCCCCACTCCGGAAGGTGTCGCACTCGCTGAGCAAGGACGATCGCTGGTGGAAGATCTGGAAGTATTGACCAGCAACTTGAGCAACACTGCCAAGGGCGTCTCCGGCACCTTGCGCGTCACGTTGCCGGCCACCTTCGGGCGCCAATACATATCGCCGCTGCTGCCGGAGTTCCTGAGTCGGCACCCTCGCCTGCGGCTGCACATCGATCTGTCGGATCAGATGCGCGACCTGGTCAGCGACGGCCTCGATCTCGCGATCCGCATCGGCGCGCTCAAGGATTCGGACTTGATTGCCACGCGCCTCGCGTCCAATCGACGCGTGCTGTGCGCGTCGCCGGAATATCTGCGGCGTCATGGTGTCCCCAAAAAGCCGGAGGATCTGGCGAAGCACGAATGTCTGCTGATGGCCGTGAGCCGCGATGCAAGCGACACCTGGAATCTGCGGGGTCCGGACGGCCATGAAGTGGCTGTGCGCGTGCAAAGCCGGTTGAAGAGCAATCTCGGCGAAGTGATTCGCGATGCCTCGCTCGGCGGGCTGGGCATCTCGCTGCACTCGACCTGGCACGTGTGCGAGGACATTCGCGCTGGGCGGCTCAAGCAGGTGCTGCCGGACTATCACCTGCCCGAGAGTGGCATCTACGCCGTCATGCCTGAGCGCCGCATGGTGTTGCCGCGAGTACGCGCGTTCGTGGATTTATTGACTCAACACCTCGGCGGCGTACCGCCTTGGGAACGTTGCCTGGCTGCGAAGACTTCGGTGAGACGAAGCAGTTGAGCGCGGAGGTCCGGTATGGTTTACGAGCTCTACTATTGGCCCGGCATCCAGGGCCGCGGTGAGTATGTTCGCCTCGCCCTCGAACAAGGCGGCGCGAAGTACGTCGACATCGCCTTGCAGCCCGAGAATCGCGGCGGCGGCGTGCCCGCGTTAATGAAATATTTGGCAGGTCCGCGGGTGCCACACCCGCCGTTCGCGCCGCCGTTTCTCAAAGCGGGCAAGCAGCTCATCGGCCAGACTGCGAACATCCTGTTGTTTCTCGGCGGGCCCCTGAAGCTCGCGCCTCGCGATGAGGCTGGCAGGCTGTGGGTGCATCAACTGCAACTCACCATCGCGGACTTCATCGTCGAAGCGCACGACGCGCATCATCCGATCGGTTCCGGCCTGTACTACGAAGATCAAAAGCCCGAGTCCAAGCGCCGCGCGGCGGACTTTCGCAAGCATCGCCTGCCCAAGTTTTTCGATTATTTCGAGAAGGTGCTCACGCGCAACCGCGTGGCCGGTCCGTGGCTGGTCGGCCGGCAAGTGACATATGCAGACTTGTCGCTGGCGCAAGTTGTTGCCGGCGTCCGCTACGCGTTTCCAAAAGCGGCCGGCAAAGCACTCGGCAAACATCCAAAGCTCGAAAAGTTACACGACGCGGTGTTCGAGCTGCCGCGGATTCGCGCTTACGCCGAGTCGGGCCGTCGTCTCAATTTCAACAACGACGATCTGTTTCGCAACTACCCGGAGTTGGACGGCTGATTGGCGCCGTGGGCCGGCTTGGAGACGTGCGTGTAGACCACCTGCCACTTGCCGTTGCGCTTCGCCCAGATATCCGCGAAGCGCAGCGTGACCGCGAACGGCTTGCCGCCGGAAATGCCTTTGAGATGCACGAGCCCGCCCATGACGGCGCCGTCGGTCCAGACTCTTTCGATCGGCTCCAGCACCGTGAACGGTTCGAGCTTGTAATCGGGCGCGAGATAGTCGGCGATCAGGTCCGCTTTCTTTTGCACCCGGCCGCTGCTGTTGATCAGCACATAGTCGTCGGCCACCAGCCGCTGCAGTTCCTTTTCGTCCGCATGCACCTGCGCGTGATCGTAGTCATCGACCGCCTTGCGCAGGTCTTTGGGAATGTCGGCAGCAAACGCTGTTGTCAGCCACGCCAGCGGCGCCAGCAAGCACAGAGCGAGTCTGCTCATCATGACAACAACTCCGCACGGAGCCCGCGTTCCGACAATCGCTGCAGAAACGCTGGCAGAATTTTTATGAGCTCATCGGGGCGATTGTGTTGATTGCGACCGTCGTGCATCAGCACGATGTCCCCGCCCTTCACAGCGCCGAGTCTTTTCTCGATGCTCTCCGCCGTTCCGAGCGGACCCCAGTCGATCGCGCTGACATTCCACAGCACCACTTTCTCGCCGCATCGCTGCGCCTCATCGCTCATACAAGGGCGATAGCGACCGTGCGGCGGACGATAGAAACGAGGTGCTTCGCCAATCACATCGCTCAATGCTTTCGCGCCATCACGAACCTGCGCTCGCGCCGAGCGCGACGACATGAACCACGGATGCCGATGGCTGAAAGTGTGATTGCCGATCGCATGACCGGCCGAGTGGATTCGACGCACCAGATCCGGCGAGCGCTGCGCCTGTTCGCCGATCGCGAAGAACGTTGCGTGCACACGCGCTTTATCGAGCACGTCGAGCACACGCGGCGTCCACTCGGGATCCGGACCGTCGTCGAATGTGAGATGAATTGAGTGCGCAGCGTTGGTCACGATCAGCCCGTCTTGAGTTTGCCGAGGTTGCGCGACAACGCCTCGCGCGTCAGCCAATACAACCGCGGCTCAGCCTGTTCTCGCGAACGAATGCGAGCCGACGGCGCGAACACCCACATCAACATTTTGAAGTGCGCCGACAGCAGCCACGTCTTCCACGATTTCGGCAACGGCGTGCTGACGAATCCGACCACTTCGCCGTGTGAGGGAATCCATGTCGTGCCTTGAAACACGCGCACGTCCGCAAACGTCGGATCGTTGTGAGCTGCTTCCGCGAGCTTGCGCAGCGATTCGCGCATCAACCTGGCGAATCGAAAGCCGACGCGATGCATGGAGCCTTCGCCCAGCGCCGCGATGCTGGCGTTGTTGAAATGCAAGCGGCCGATGACATCGTTCTCCCGCAGCAGCGTGCCGTCCTCGAAGCGCAGCTCCGGGCCGCGATAGCGCGCCCGGCCGACGAACAGCACCGGGCCCAACGTTTGTAACTTGTAACGTCGGTAGTACCACGCGTCGACCCAGCCGAGCACGCGTTGCGCGAATCGATGCAGCAGTTTCATCGTGATTGCAGAGCTACGGCCCGGTGCACGGAGGCAAGATCCAGCGCGAGCGCGGCCACTCGCGAAGCGCCGTCGCGCTGGCCCAGCAACCACGCACGGCGCTGCATATTCTGCAGTACATCCCGATCGCGGAGTAGCGCGTCGACGCGATCCGCCAGGTCACGATCGGCGACCAGGCCGCCGACGCCGTGGCGCGTCAGGAAATCCACGTTGAAACCCTCCTGCCCGCCGAGCGAACGCGTCGCCAGCAATGGCCGGCCGCACGCCAGCGCTTCGGCGACCGAGATGCCGCCCGGCTTGCCGACGACGACATCGGCCGCGCGCAAATAAATGTCCATGCGATCGGTCCAGTCGCAAACCATCAGGCGCTGCGGATGCTGAGCTGCGAGCCGATCCAGTGCCGCGCGGGCCTTGTTGTTCTTGCCCGGCATGACGATCACGTTCGCGGCCGACTGCCGCTGCAGCAGTGATATCGCAGCTGTGTCGACGCTCAAGCCCAGACCGCCGCCCAACACCAGCACGACCGGCACGTTCTCCGGCAGCTTCAATTCTCGACGCGCCTCGGCTTGTGACATCGGGAATGAGAAGTGCGGCATCAGCGGCACGCCCGTGACGACAGCACGAGTCGCGGCCGACTCTTCGGCCTCCAGAATCGAGTCGTGCGCGATACAGTAACGATCGATGCCCTTCTGTCTCCAGAAATCGTGCACGCCGAAGTCGGTGAGCACGCCGATCATCGACGCTTCCACCTTGCCCCGCTGCTTCAGATACGAAGCCATTGCCGCAGGAATCATCTGCGTGCTGACGATCACGTCCGGCGCGAACTTGCGAATCGCCGGTTCGAGGCGGCGGATCAGGCGCATGTATGTGAACTTCCATAACGCCAGCCGCGCCCGCACGCCGTTGCCGGCGAGCGTGTCGCCGTCATACGGCAGCGAAGTACACAGTAGGGAATAAAGCAGCTTGTCCGACGCGTACCGGCCGCCGCGAGGAATGCTCAGCCCTTCCTTGGCGGCGACCGATGCGATCAGCTCGAACACTTCGAGCACTGCGCGCGGCGGACCGGAGCGACTCTCCAGCACCTGGCGCCACGTGCCCGCCTCGAGGTGATAGAGGCGCTCATACAAATCAGAATGGTTTTGAACCAGGTCCAGGTAGGTGGCGTGAATGGCGCGCGCCGCGCCCGCATTCATCAGCGACCAGAAGTCGACCGTCGCGACCTCCGCCTGATCCTTCAGCGCCGCCGCGACCGCCTGCGCCGCGCGCACGTGCCCCAGCCCCAATCCCGATGTGAGCAATAAAACACGCAACCTTGGTCCATCCCGCAATACTGGTTCGTCGTCGGGGGAATATAGCAGCGCTTCTCGAACCAGCTGTAATCCCGAACGAGGAAGATCAAGGCGCATGCCTAAGTTCCAAGAACATTACTCCGCTCAATGCCCCATATTGGGCGCTGGTTCCGGCAACGAAGCAAGCGTGGCTTGGGTCACTTCACTCTTTACGATTGCCGCAACAATCATTGCGCGTGCGGCCGTTCAGCTAACGGCGGCATGACCCACATATATATGCCGTCCGATCCCAGGTTGACGGAGCGATCCGGCGGCCAGCTGCGCCCCATGTCGAAGTCGTGCGAGACCACGCGTGCGCCCGGACGCAGTTCGGCGAATAACTTAGGTTTCAAACGCCGGTTCACTTCCGGCAGCAGGTACAGCATCACCACCGTCGCTTCGCGCAGATCGGTCTCGAACAAATCGGCGACGCGAAACGTCACCAGGTTGTCGACGCCTTGCGCCTTGGCATTGGCGCGTGCTTCTTTGATTCGCGCCGGGTCGAGATCGATGCCCACACCGCGCGTGCCGAACTTCTTCGCCGCTGCGATCACCATGCGCCCGTCGCCGCAACCCAGGTCGTATACGACATCGCCGGTGCGCACCTTGGCTTCGTAGAGCATGCGGTCGACGACTTCGTGCGGCGTGGCGACGTACCACACGTCGAGCGGGTGCTTGATCTTGGTGGGCTCGCTGTCTTCGGCCTGCGCCACGGTCCAAAACGGCGCACAAGCCAGCACGAAGAGCAAGCATGCCGTGCGGAAACTGGCGTAGCGGACACCTGTGCGAGTCATGGACGTTTCCTTGCTCCGGCGTCGTGATTGCGTCTTGATTTTTTCGGCGCCGTGCGCTCCACCCGGATCGCGGCGGGATTGATCAATGATCGATCAATCCAACATCCGACCCATCTTCCGCCGCAGATCCGCGAAGTCAAGCCTGTGTTGTCCAGAAGTTATCCACCGCTTCTGTGGATATCTGTGCGCGGACCAGACTCCTGCTAGAATCGCGCCCGCTTACAGAAACTGGGCCTGTAGCACAACGGTTAGTGCAGGGGACTCATCGATAAAGGTGCCTTCGCGAGCGACGAGCCGCGAAGTGGACGGGATGAATTCAGGGAACCCTCCCGGCGCGACGCGCCATGGCAACCCTGAGCCAAGCCGGCGGTACACCGCCGGAAGGTGCAGAGACTACCTGAGGGCTGGCATTGATCCCCCCAACGATGTTTGGGATTCAATCCAAAGCGCCCTTGATCACAGGCAAGAGCGTCCCGCACCCCACCGGCTTCGCTGCGAAGCGCGGGTGAAGAGATAGTCCACTCCCTTTGGAAACATCGGGGCAGAAGTGAATCCCTTGGTTGCAGGTTCGAATCCTGCCGGGCCCACCATCTCGCGCGTGGTCTATTCCGGTTACATAGGTAACGGTTTATACCGGAGACATGGGTAACACTTT
>CAMLEO010000147.1 GCA_946478975.1 uncultured Steroidobacter sp. | reverse complement strand
TTTGCCTTGTTGCGAGCCATCCACGACGACGAGACCGATGCTGCCGTGATGCTCGCCATAGCTCCACCACGTTGCTGTGCCGAGCATCGCGCCGTTGTCATCGCTCGCGACCCAGCCTCGGCCCAAGCCAAAGTGGAACTGCCAGTCTTCCAGGCGATGCGCCCACTGCACCGCCTGGGTGAGCTTCAGGCCGGCAGGAACATCCGCCGGCTGCATCCTACGCATGTTCATTAGAAGTACCGTACCCACGCCTGCTTGGACGTGCGCTTGAAACGCGCAAACGCGCGAGTGGGGAAATATAGCGCGAATGCCAGCAGCGGCGACACGATCCACACCCAGTAGAAATGGTCGACGCCGAACAACTCGCCGTGGTTCGGACCGAAGATCGCCAGCACGACGCGATACAAAATCAGCAGCACGTACAAATGCACGATGTAGAAGAACATCGGCGCCGAGCCGAACGTGACCAACACCCGCGTCGCGCCGTTCTCCTTGCCATCGAACCAGGCCAGCAGCAGGAAGGCGAGGCCGAGCGTGAGCAGCAGGAAATCCAGCGACGGCGGATACTTGGTGAAGTTCAGCCAGGACATCAGCGTGTGCGTGAAGTCCTCACCGTGCATCCACGGCAGCGTCTCGCCGTAGATGTTGAATCCACGCAGCACGAGCAACAACAGCAAACAGCCGACGCCGAGCGCAATGAGATAACGCACTCGCTGATCGGCTTCGACGGCACGCGAGTAGATGGGCCCGGCTACATAACCGAGCAGAATCACACCGATCCACGGCAGCACCGGATACGTCACTTTGATCTTCAGCGGCCCGTCAGCCACCAGCAGCGCGCGATCGTGCAGGATGGTCCACAGCGAATAACCGGTTTCGCCGGGCTGGAAGGAAATCGGCGACAGCAGGTTGTGACCGAACACGATCAGAAAGCCCACCGTCGCGAGCAGCCAGCGCGGCAGCGACGACATCAACCCGAGCACGATCATGCAGATGCCGATCGCCCAGATCACTTGCAGCCACAAGGTCGTGTACGTGCCCGACCAGGAGAAATTGATGACGGTGATTTCCAGGAACACCAGCAGCAGGCCGCGTTGAATCAAAAAGCTGCGCGGAGAGCGCGGCGGGCCGGACGGCGGATTCGCATACAGCCACGCCGACAATCCAGTGAGGAACACAAACACTGGAGCGCAGATGTGCGCTGACAATCGCGTGAAAAACAGATCCGGCGTCGTGGTCGCGATGGTCATCGGATCCGTGACCTGCAGGTGCAGATAGATCTTCTCGCGCACGTGATCCTGGAGCATCAGCAGCATCACCAGGCCACGCATCACATCGATCGAAGTGAGGCGGACTCGCGGTGTGGCGATTTCGCGGGCTTGTGCCACAGGTGCAGCGCCCGCATAAGGAGTCGACACATCCGTGGCGATGCTCGACAGAGCCGAAGTTGAATTGCTCATGGTGTGCTCGGGGAATTATTTTGCCGCATTATTTCGCCGCACTATTTCGCAGCATAGGGATTGTCGGGCATCTCGTAGAAGCCGCTCAACTTCAGGTGCACGACCACCGGCCGCTCGGATTGATTCTGCAGATACCAGCCGTGGATGCCGTCGAACGGCGCAACGATGGCGCCATTCGAAGCAACGTCCGCGCCTTTGCGATAAGTCACGACTTTCACATCCGGCGTCGGCGCGCTTTCGCCATGCATGTCGACATAAAACTCTGCAGGCGTGGCATCAGCAGTCCACGAGTAAACGAGCGTTCCGCCGCTGCGCATGCGAACCTTCCACTCCAGGTCATCGTTCTCCTCGCCGGCCGCTGCGAGCGGAATGTCGACGGTGTCGGTGCGAAACGCCACGGGATAGAAACGTGCGAGCGAGCCGCTGGAATCCGCCGGTGCAACGGCGATTTCAACGTGCTTCGGGCCGGACAGTTGTAACAAGCCGGTCGCCTTGCCGACGCCGAGCGGATCGATGCGATATTCGGCGGGCAGCACCACGCCGACCAGAATGGCGCCGGCAGCAATCATTCCGCCGCCCAGGACGGTGAACAAAGTCTTGCGCGAAGGCGCGGCGACCACTTGTTCCGGGCTCCTCATCATCAGGCACCTCGCTGGACGAAATAGCCGGTCAACTGGTAACCCATCAACACCAGTCCGGCAGTGAGGATGGCGGCGTTGGCGAGCACGGCCTGGCGAGCGAAGCTCTCGCGACTGCGCCACAGGATGACGACGCCGAGCATCAGTGACAGCGCGATCATCTGCCCGAGCTCCACACCGACATTGAACGAAAGCATGTTCGGCAGCAGGCCGTCGCGCGAAGGATTCAACTCCTGGATCTTGGTCGCGAGCCCGAAGCCATGAAACAACCCGAACACCAGCACCGCGCGCTTCTGGTCGAAATCGATGCCGAACAGGCTGCGGAAGCCGCCGAGATTGTCGAACGCCTTGTAGACCACCGACAGGCCGATGATGGCGTCGATCAGATGAGGATTGACGTGGATGCCGCCGAGCACGCCGACCAGCAAGGTGATGCTGTGGCCGAGGCTGAACATGGTGACGTACAGCGCCACTTGCGAAAGGCGATACAAAAAGAAGATCACGCCGAAAATAAACAGCAGATGGTCGTAGCCCGTGACCATGTGCTTGGCGCCGAGATACAGGAACGGAATGATCTGCGTGCCGCGATTCGCCGCGACGAATGCGGCGTCGTCGCCTGCGACGCCGTGGGCCTGTGCGACGGCGGATGCCAGCAGGCCGCATGCCGTCAGCCAGCACAACTTCGAGCAGAACGATGCAAATGTGCGCATGTCGACGACCGCGATGGCCTCCGCGAGCTTGCGAGTCAGGCTAGCAGCGTCGGTCGAGTACTTTGTGCTGCTTTCCAATCGGGGGCAGGAATTTAGTGCCGTAGATTTCCCGCAAAACCGTTTTTTTGACTCGCGGAAGTACGCAAAACGGCATCTATACGCGGCCGGCCCTGGGTTTAATGATCGCAAGTCTCATGATCCGCAGTCACCGTTTCATCCATGCGAGGTCGTATGAAGAAGATCGCCGGGCTTGCTGCTGTCGCCGCCGCGACGGTGGGCTTGCTGTCCACGTCGACGGTCGATGCTCATGGCATCTGGTTCGCGCAACGCGCCAAGCAACTGGCGCTGATCTATGGCATCGGCGCCGACGACCTGGATTCGGTCAAACGTTTGCCGCTGGTTCGTAATGTCACGGGCTATGACGCCAGCTGGCAGCCGGTGAAGACATCATTGCGCGTCGCCGGTCCGTTGCTGCTGGTGGACAGTGAAGGCGAAACGACCGCGGTCGCCGCGATTCTCGACAACGGCATCTGGAGCAAGACGCCGGACGGCGAGTGGGTGAAGAAGGGCCGCGACGAGGTCAAGAACGCGACCGTGAGCGAGAAGACCATTAAATATGCAGTTCATCTCACCGGCCCCATGACCACGGCGCTGCCGCCGCTCGAAGGTCACGCGCTGCAGGTTGTGCCGGTGGATACGAAAATCCCCGAGCTGCTCGGGCAGCCGATGAAACTGCGTGTGCTGTTTCAGGGCAAGCCCATTGCCGGCGCGCGAGTGATGCATGACTTCATCAACGATCCGGACGGCAAGCCGGTCAAGACCGGGGCCGACGGCACCGTGACCATCAAAGTGCGCAACCAGGGGCTCAATGTCATCACGGCGATTTTCGATGGCCCGGCCGACGATCCCTCCAAGGTCGATCGCATCGAGCACCTGGCGACGCTGTCGTTCGTGCTGCCGCATGCGCCGGAATGAGAGGGAGAATGACATGAGAACATTGCGAATAGTGGGCCTGGCTTTATTACTGGCGAGCGGTATCGCCTTTGGCCACGGCAATACCAAGCCGTTGCACGGCGGTGTCGTGCAGATGGTCGGCGAACAAACATTCGAGCTGGTGGCGAAGCCGGACGGCACCGAGTTGTACGTGGTCGACGATGGCGAAGACATCGACAGCTCGCAGTCGAGCGCCACGATGATCGTCGACGCCGGCGGTACCAAATCGGAAGTCGTCATGCTCGCCGCGGGCGGCAACAAATATGTTGCCAAGGGCGCGAAGATTCCGAGCGGCGCCAAAGTGGTGGTGATGCTGGTGGGCGCGGATCAGTCGAAAGCGACGGCGCGTTTCACGATCAAGTAGCAATGGGCAGGCGAGGTGTCGTCATGAACCCTCGATGTAGCAGGAGAGAGCGATGCACGCCGCGCGTGATTTCGACCCGGCCACTGTGCGACCGCGTGGCGGTCACTACATCAATGGCATTTGGTATGAAGGTCAGGGAGATATCGAAGTGCGCCGGCCTTCCGACAATCAACCCTACGGCCAGATTCCCGATGCGGGTCCGGAAGGCGTCGATCAGGCGGTGCGAACTGCGCAGAATGCATTGAAACAAAGCGGCTGGAGCACGCGTGCGCCTCGCGAGCGTGCACGCGTGATGCGTCGCTGGGCGGAGCTGATCGAAGCGGATGCGCCGACCTTGGGGCAGCTCGAAGCGGTCGGCTCGACGCGACCGGTCAACGATGCGGTGACCTGGGATGTGCCGTTCACCGCCGAAGGCATTCGTTTCTTTGCCGAGTTCGCCGACAAGATCGGCGGCGACATCGCGCCGACGCAGTCGGATCTGCTGGGGCTGGTGATTGCCGAGCCGATCGGCGTGATCGGTGCCATCGCGCCCTGGAATTTCCCGTTAGTGATGGCTTCGTGGAAATGCGCGCCGGCGCTGGCAGCGGGCAACGCAGTCGTGCTGAAACCTTCCGAGCTCACTCCATTCTCGGTGCTGAGACTGGCGGAGCTCGCGGTCCAGGCCGGCATTCCACCGGGCCTGTTCAACGTCGTCAATGGCATGGGTGCGACGACGGGCGATGCAATCGCGCGTCATCCCGGGATCGGTAAAGTCACATTCACCGGTTCGACATACACGGGCTCGCTGATCATGGCCGCGTGTGCGATGAGCGGGCCCAAGCCGGTGACGTTGGAACTCGGCGGCAAGAGTCCGCAGATCGTGTTCGACGATGCCATCGATATCGAGCGCGTCGCCACGACCGTGGCCAAAGCCATCTTCAGCAATGCGGGCCAGGTGTGCGTGGCCGGTTCGCGGCTGATCGTTCAGCGAGGCATCGCCGATCAGCTGCTCGATCGAATCGCCGCGCAGGCGCGTCGTCTGCATGCGGGGCCGACGTGGCGCATCGATACCACGCTGCCGCCGATCATTTCGCAGCGCCAGGCGCAGCGAATCGCAGGCATCGTGGAGCGTACGCGAGACGCCGGTGCCAACGTCGTCGTCGGCGGAAAATCGCTGAGCGGCGCGGGGCAGGGCGCGTTTTTCGAACCGACCATCATCGATGGCGTGAGCCCGACGATGGACGCCGTGCGCGAAGAAATCTTCGGGCCGGTGCTGACCGTGCAGCGCTTTGACGACGAGGAAGAAGCCTTCGCACTCGGCAACGATTCGATGTATGGCCTGGCGGCCGGCGTTCATACACGCGATTTGACGAGGGCGCTGCGAGCGGTGCGGACCCTTCAGGCCGGCACGGTGTGGGTCAATCGCTACGGACGCTCCTCGGACTTCGTCATCCCGACCGGCGGTTACAAACAATCGGGCATCGGCAAGGATCTGGGGCGCCAGGCGTACGAGAGCAACCTGAAATACAAGAGTGTGCTGATGGCCTTCGGCGACTGAACGCGGCCCTGCACCAAATTATTCTTCGCTTCGCGAGCCCAGCACGACATACAACATCACTCGGAGGGCGCAGTTTGAGCGAAACGTGCTTCAGCGACCGTCCTACACTTTGACCAAGGGAGCGGGGGGATGCCAGAGCCGGCATCCGGGCAGATCAGCGTCCACGCTGGGTTTCACAAGTTCGCAACGGCCAATTATTCTGGGGAAGAATCATGTCGAACTTTGAGCGAGCCTTCTGTCGATTGACGCCGTCGCTGGCTTGGGCGGGCATTCTGACAGCCGGATGGAGTTGCGGCGTACAGGCGCAGACGGTCGCCGCCGTCACCGACGACTCCAGCACGTTGCATGAAGTGGTGGTCACCGGCCAGCGTGAGCACTATCGCGGCGATGTTCCTCTCGAGGAGCTGCCGCAGGCGGTACAGGTCATCAGTGCGGACCTGCTGCATGAGATCGGCGCCGTGCGCCTGAACGATGCGCTGGATATTGCCAGCGGCGTGGCGCGCCAGAACACTTACGGCGGCTTGTGGGAGAGCTTCGCGATCCGCGGTTTCGCCGGCGATCTCAATGTTCCCTCCGGTTATCTGGTCAATGGTTTCAACAGCGGCCGCGGCTTTGGTGGCCTGCGCGATACCTCCTCGGTCGAGCGCATCGAAGTTTTGAAAGGGCCGGGCTCCTCGCTGTTCGGCCGCGGCGAACCGGGCGGCACCGTATCCATCACCACCAAGAAGCCGAAGTTCGAAACCGAAGGCAGTGTTTCTCTGGCCGGAGGCAGCGACGCCTTCCGGCGCGGCGAAGGCGACTTCACCACTCCCATCGGCGATTCGTTTGCGTTCCGGATCAACGGTGCGGTCGAGGATGCGGACAGCTTCCGGGACACGGTGGAGACCAAACGTTACTTTGCGTCGCCGTCGTTCCTGGTGCGGCTCGGCGACCGCACGACGATTTCTTATGAATACGAATGGTCGCGGCAGGAAATTCCTTTCGATCGCGGCGTGGTGGCGTTGAACGGCCGGCTCGGTGTCATTCCCAATTCACGTTTCCTCGGCGAGCCGGGTGACGGCCCGACCGTTGCCAAGGTGCGCGGTCATCAGCTGGAGTTGCAGCAGAATCTCGCCGGTAACTGGGCGCTGCTGGTCGGCGGCAGCTATCGCGAGACCAACCTGAAGGGCTTCGGCCAGAATCCCGAGTTCGCCGCGGCTCGCCAGCCATTCTTCACCGATGGCCAGACGTTATCGCGCCAACGCCGCTTCACCGACTATGACTCGAATGACACGACGGCGCGTGCCGAAATCAGCGGCACGTTCGCGACCGGCGCATTGACGAATCATTTGTTGTTGGGCACCGATTACGAAGAGTTCGAGCTCGATCGTTTCCAGACCCGCTATCGTCCGCCGGTGTTCACCGCCACCTCGACCCTGGCGCAGATGAATGCGGTGAACATCTACAATCCGGTCTATGGCAACCTGCCGACGCCGACGCAGTTCGTGTTCAACGACACCGAGAACCAGAAGGCTTACGGCGTGTACCTGACTGACCAGGTGGATCTCACCGATCAGTTCAAGGTGCGCCTGGGCGGCCGTTACGACTGGTTCAAACAATCGATCGACAACGAGCTGACGGTGCTGCAGCCGCCGAAGCAGGATGTCACAGCGTTCAGCCCCAGCGTCGGCTTCATGTACGAGCCGTTCGAGTCGCTGAGCTTCTACGCCGCGTTCGCCAAGGGCTTCCGGCCCAACAGCGGTTTCGATTTCAATCGCAATCCGTTCGAGCCGGAAAAGACCGAGTCCTACGAAGTGGGCATGAAGTTCTTTTCTCCGGACCAGAAGCTCAGCGGCACGATTGCGCTGTTCACGATGGACAAGACCAACGTGATCACCGCCGACCCGATCAACGCCGGCTTCTCGGTCGCAATCGGCAAAGCCAAGAGCAAGGGCGTGGAAGTCGAGCTCAATGGAGAACTGCCGGCGCAGATGCGTGTGCAACTGTCGTATGCGTACACGGATGCGGAGTCGGCGAGCACCGTGCTCGATCCGGACTTTGCCAAGGTGGTTGCGAAGGGCGATCCGCTGATCAACATTCCCGAGCACAACGCGAGCGTGGTGTTGTTCAAGGACATGAACCTCGCCGGACGCCAGCTGACGCTCGGCCTCGGCGCGAAGTACGTCAGCGAGCGCCTCGGCGAGACCGGCACCAATTTCTATCTGCCCGAGTACACATTGATCCGGTTGCTCGGTTCGTATGAAGTGATGGACAAGCTGAAGCTGTCCGCCGAGATCAACAACCTCAGCGACGAGCGTTACTACCCCGCCTCATACGCTGCCCTGTGGGTGACGCCCGGCGCGCCTCGCCAGTATCAGGTAAGGGCGACTTACGAGTTCTAAGTGGAAGGAAGCTGGCCGCCAGTCCTGATGTTTCAGGCTGGCGGCCTCTTTTATGCGCGGATCGAAACGGGCTGGGCCGGGGTGAAGCGGGAGATTCGATAGGGTTCGAGCGGGATGCTGGTGGTGCCGGTTGCGATCAGTTCGGCGAGCGTCTCGCCCACGCCCGGGCCGACCTGGAAGCCGGCGCCGCTGAATCCGAACGCATAATACAAACCGCTCACGCGCTCGCTCGGGCCCAGCGCCGCTTGATTGTCGGCTGTATAACCTTCGACGCCGCTCCACACCCGAATGATCTGCAGCCGCCGCAAGGCCGGCGCGAGGCGACGGATCTGCCGCAGCTGGCTCAATGTATTCTCCGGCTTCACGTAAGCGCGAATCAGATCCGGGTGAGCGACGCCTCGGAAGCTGCCGCCGATGATCACATTGCCGCGAGGGATCTGGCGGAAATAAACCGATTCCTCTTCCAGCGGCGTGAACACGCCGACCGACGGTTTGATTTGATACGGCACCGGTTCGGTGACCGACATGGTCGGGCCGCGAGTGACGATATCGATCGGCTCGCCGAAGGTCGAGGACAACAGATTGCCCCACGCACCGGCGGTAATCAAAAGCACCGGCGCGCGGAAGGCGCGGCCATCGGCGCTGGTCACGACAAAATCGGGACCGAGCTTCTCTGCGTGCACGATGTTTGTTTGTTCCACGATCGTCGCACCGTTTCTCCGAGCCGCACGAGCGAAAGCCGGTGCGACCAGGCGGGGATTCGCATGGCCGTCCTGTGACGACAGCGAGCCCGCGAGGACTTCAGGCCCGAGGAACGGAAAGCGACTCCGCAACGCCGCGCCGCTGAGTATTTCCAAGTCCAGCCCGAGCGGGCGCGCATCGTTCGCATATTGTTCCAGCTGGCCGACCGCTTCCGGCCGGTCCCGGTAGCAAACACGCATGTGGCCCTGCTGGATGTACTCGACTTCTTCACCGAGCAGCTCGTTCATCCGACGCCAGATCGCACTGGCGCGATTCGCGAGCGGCAGCTGCGCGAGTGCGCGGCCCTGACGACGCACATTGCCAAAGTTCACACCGCTGGCTTGTTGCCCGACCAGGCCGCGCTCGATCAACGTCACCGAGCAGCCGCGTTGACGCAGAAAGAACGTTGCGGACGCGCCCATGATGCCGCCGCCGACGATGACGACATCGCTTGCGATTGTTTGAGGCGTTGCGCTCACTGCTCTTCTTCCTCGGTCAGTGCGATGGGCAGCGGCTTGACAGGAGCCTGCCCGCGCAGGCGGCCCGCTTCTTCGATGGGCACAGCTGCAGCATGAGAAATGATTTCAGCTGCGGCGTGTCCGCAGTATCGACCTTGGCACCGGCCCATGCCGACGCGGCTGAACGCTTTGGCGCGATTCGCTTCGCGCGCGCCGGTCCGCTCGATCACGCCTCGCAGGTCGCCTGCGGTAATCGATTCGCAGCGGCAAACGATCGCATCGTTGGGTATTCGTGCGGCCTGATGTGACGGCCAGGGAAATGCTTCGGCGAGGCCCTGCGCGAAACGCTCGAATGTTTTCAGCGCGCGCCGCTGCTCGTCGAACGCTTCCCACGCAGTCGGGAAGCCAAGATCTTTCAGCACCGCCAGTGCCGCGAGTTTGCCGCTGGCTTCAGCGGCGTTCGCACCGAGCACGCGAGCTCCATCGCCGGCGATGTACACGCCGCGCGCGGATGTGCGTCCGTCAGTGTCGAGCTTCGGCAGCCATTGCCGCGTTGATCCATCGAAGCGGAACTCGCAGCGCGCGAGATCGGCGAGCTGTGTTTCCGGGCGGAGATGATAACCGAGGCCGACGGCGTCACATTCGATCCGGCGCTCGCGACCGTTCGAGTCGCGGAAGGCGATGTTTTGCACGCCCGCTTCGGCCGAGCCCGCGATCTCGAGCAACTCCACACCTGTATGTATAGAAACACCGGCCCGACGCAGCGCCAGTTCCAGCGCCACACCTTTGTAGAGCACCGAGGGCTGGGACAGCAGCTTGGCAAGCGCCGACACACGTTTGGATCGCGGCGATGTATCGAGAACCGCCTCAACGCGAGCGCCGGCTTTCACATACTGAGCGGCGACGAGATAGAGCAGCGCACCGGTGCCGGCGAAAACAATCTGCCGCCCGATCGCGCACGCTTGTGACTTCAGTGCGACTTGCGCGCCGCCGAGGCTGTACGCGCCGGCGAAGTTCCAACCTTTCAATGGCATCAGTCGATCGGCGGCGCCAGTGCATAGGATCAACGCGTCGAATGCGAGCGAGCGCTGTCGTGTGCCGCTCGCCAGGTAGACGTGACGATCCGAGACATTCCACACCAGCGTCTCGGGCAGATAATCGATCTGTTCGCGCAGTCGGTCGAACGTCCTGTGTAATGCCGCGGCTCGGGGCGCTTCGGTCCCGTACAACGTTTCATACGAGCGCGTGAAGTTGTCCGGCTGGCGCCGATAGATCTGGCCGCCGTCACGACGATTCTCATCGACCAGCGTCGGACGCAGCCCTGCAGCCACGAGCGCTTCTGCGCAACGCACGCCGGCGGGCCCGGCGCCAACGATGACTATGCGTGGGACCATGGATTTTGCGGCTCTCGTGTCACGATTTTCATGCCATCGCTCGCCAGGGTCGAGCACGCGCGCACTCGCGTCCCTTCGGCCGTCCATACCCAACAATCCTGGCAGGCGCCCATCAAACAAAAGCCAGCACGATTGCCGTCGCCGAATTCGGAGACGCGTGCGCGGCCGCGCTGGCAAAGAATCGCCACCAGCAGCGTGTCTCCCTGCAGCGCCTGGACAGCATCGCCATCGATTTCCAGCACGATAGGCGGGCGTGCAGTTTCAGCCAGGCGGACGAAGCGCGCGGTCATCAAACAAGCTCCTCTCGCGTCAGCAAACGTTCTAGTTCAGCGGCGTCATGGTGACAAAGGATCTGCTTGTCACCACGAATCACACGGTTGGTCGGAGCCCGCACGTTGCAGACGCCGTCGATGCGCGCCGGGCAGCGCTGCAGGAACTTGCACAGCTCAGGCGAGTTGCGCGTGTCCGATGCGATCGCGGGCAGCCCCGGACGCTGGATTGTTTCTTCGAGCCAGCCGCGACGCAGTTCCGGTACCGAGGAAATGAGCAGGTCGGTGTAGGGATGAAACGGCGGCGCCAGCAGCGATTCGGTTGCGCCCGATTCCACCTTGCGCCCGGCGTAAAGCACGACGATGTCATCGCACACGGCACGCACCGTGGAGATGCTGTGGCTGATGAACAGATAAGAAATGTTCAGCTCGCGACGCAGCTCCGCCATCAGTTCGAGAATCGCCGCGCCGACCACGGTGTCCAGCGCGGACGTGATTTCATCGCACAGGATGAGGTCCGGCTGGGCGGCCAGCGCACGGGCCAGGTTGATGCGTTGTTTCTGTCCGCCCGACAGTTCGCTGCTGCGTCGAGATGCGATATCAGCGGGCAGGCGCACTTGATCGAGCAGCTGCGCGATCCGGCGGTCGCGTGGCGCGCCCCGCATGCCGTGATAAAACTCCAGCGGCCGCGCCAGAATGCGATGAATGGTGTGGCTCGGGTTCATCGCCGTATCGGCATTCTGGAACACGATCTGGATGCGGCGGAACTGATCGCGAGTGCGTTCCTGCAGCTCCGTCGGCAACGGCGCGCCGTTGAACGAGATCGAACCGCTCGTCGGCTTGATCAGGCCGGCAATCGCCCGTGCCAGTGTCGATTTGCCGGAGCCGGATTCTCCGATCACGCCCAAACTCGCGCCGCGCTCGATGCTCAACGAGATGTCGTTCAAGATCAGGTTTGCGGGAACGCCGTTCTTGTCGATCGCGCCGTAACCGGCGGCGAGATTGCGGATCTCTAATAACGGCGGAGCGGGATCCAGTGCCGTCGCAGTCAGCAAGTGCGGCGTGGGGTGAGCGGCCGCCATGAGCTCCTTGGTGTACGCATCGGCCGGCGCTTCGATGATCTGCTCGGTCGTGCCGGTCTCGCGAATCTCGCCACGATTCAGCACCACGATGCGATCCGCCATCTGAGCGACGACGGCGAGGTCGTGCGAAACATAGACAGCCGTGGTGCCGCGCTCGCGCACGATCTTTTTGAAGGCACGGAGGACTTCAATCTGCGTCGTCACATCGAGCGCGGTCGTCGGTTCGTCGAGAATGACCAGCGCCGGATCGGTGATCAACGCCATCGCCGCCATCAGTCGTTGCAGCTGGCCGCCCGACACCTGGTGCGGATAACGGCTGCCGATGTGCTCCGGGTCCGGCAGCGCGAGGGAACGAAACAGCTCCACGGCTTTGCGCTCCGCCTCTGCTCGTGACATCAGACCGTGAGTCAAAGCGCTCTCGGTAATCTGGTGCATGATCGTGCGCGACGGATTGAACGAAGCGGCGGCGCTCTGCGCGATGTAGGCTACTTTGCTGCCGCGTATCTTCGGCAGCTCGCTCGCCGACAGCGACAACACGTCCACATCGTCGACACGAATGGTGCCGCTGTGAATGTGACAGCCACTGCGCGCGTGGCCCATCAGCGACAGTGCAATCGTGGTTTTGCCCGAGCCCGATTCGCCGATCAACGCGAGCACTTCGCCGCGGGCGATGGAGAAAGAAACATTCCTGACGATGGGGATTTCGCCCCCCGCTGGGTCGCGGACCACGACGTTCAATCCTGTGACCTGCACCAAGTCGCTCATCTCATGCCCCCGTGCGCCGGCCTTTGCGCGGCAGGCTGTCGATGAGCAAGTTGACGCCGATGGTCAACGTAGCGATGGCCAGTGCCGGCGCGATCACCGCCGGTGCGCCTTCGGGCAGGCCGGAGATGTTCTCGCGCACCAGCGAGCCGAGATCGGCATCGGGCGGTTGCACGCCGAGGCCGAGGAAGCTCAAGCCGCTGAGCAACAGCACCACGAACACGAAACGCAAACCGAAATCGGCCAGCATCGGATGAATCATGTTCGGCAGGATCTCCACCCAGGTGAGATACAGCCGACCTTCGCCGCGTGCCCGCGCCACTTGCACGTAATCCATCGTATTCAGATTCACCGCGAGCGAGCGGGCGATACGAAACGCGCCGGGCAAATAACTCAGCCCGGCTGTGAGCAGCAGCAACGGCAGTGACGACCCGAACGCCGCGACCATCACGAGAGCAAAGATCTTGCTGGGGATGCAGATGAGTGCGTCCATCAGGCGGCTGATTGTTTCATCGACCCAGCGGCCGCTGACCGCGGAGAACACGCCGAGCGCCGTGCCCGAGACGCTGGCAAGCAAAGCTGACGCGAGCGCCAGGCCAACTGTGAAGCGCGCGCCGAACAGGATGCGACTCAACATATCCCGCCCGAGGTAATCGGTGCCCAACCAATATTGCGTGCTGATCGAGTCGAACGCCTCGTAAGAAACAATCTTGCCGACGCTGTGCGGTGCCAGCAATGGACCGACCAGCGCCACCAGCAGCCAGAAAACCACGAGCGTCAGTCCGATCAGGCCTGAGATGGTCATGGAGCGCGGCAAACGGTAGGGCAGCGCGAAGCTGCGCACTGGCTGTTGCGTTGGGGCTTGCACCTGATCGATGGGTGACGGTGCGGAGCTCATTGGTGGCGCAGCTTCGGGTTGGAAACGATGGCACACACGTCGGCGATCAGCACCAACGCGAGATAGGCGCAACAGAAGATCATCGCGCAGGTCTGCAGCAGCGGCATGTCGCGACTGGTCACCGCATCGACCATCAAACTCGCGATGCCGGGGTAATTGAAGATGGTCTCGACGATGATGGCGCCGCCGAGCAGATAGGAAAGACTCAACGCAATGGCGTTGGCGATCGGCCCGATGGCGTTCGGCAGGGCATGCGAGAGCACGACGCGGCTCGGGCTCACGCCTTTGAGGATCGCCATTTCCACGTACGGCTGGCTGAGCTGATCGATGACCGCCGCTCGCGTCATGCGCGCCATCTGCGCAACGATGACGCAGGTCAAGGTCAGAACGGGCAGGGCATACGCGCGCAGAAACTCGCCAAACGACGCGTCGGCGGGTGTAAACGTGAGTGCCGGCAGCCAGCGCAGCTGCACGGCAAATATCAGCACGGCGATGGTCGCGAACAGAAATTCGGGCACGGCGACCATCGACAACGTCACCAGGCTCAGGGTGCGATCCACGCGCGAGCCACGAAACATTGCCGACAGAATGCCGATGAGCAGCGCGAAGGGCACGGAGACGAGCGCCGCCGCGCCAGCCAGCAGCAACGACTTCGGCAAGCGTGTTTTGATCAGCTCGGCCACCGGCAGATTGTTGGCAAGCGACTGGCCCGGATCGCCGGTCAACATGCCGAACAGCCAGCGGCCGTAACGAATGTGCGCCGGTTGATCCAATCCCAGCTGCGTTCGAAGTGCTGCGACCGCCTCGGGTGTTGCGCTCTGTCCCAACGCTTCCTCGGCGGCATCGCCCGGCAGCAGCGAAGAGATGCCGAACACGACGATGGAGACCAGCAGCAGCGTCAATACAGCGGCGCCGATTCGTTTTGCGATGAGGGCGAGTGTCGTGCTCATGACTTCACGCGTCGAGCCACACGTATTCGGCGAACGAATAGCCCATCAGCCCGCCGATGGGAATCGAGCCGTAGCCTTTCAACCGTCGGTCGTAGCCGTCGAGGCTGCTGATGAACAGCGGAATGGCGACGCCGCAGTTGTTGTGTACCAGTTCCTGCATGTCGCCGTACAGCTGCTTGCGTTTGGCTTCGTCCGCCTCGCCGCGTGCGGCTACCAGCAGCTGATCGAACTTTTCGTTCTTCCAGCCCGATTCGTTCCACGGCGCCGTCGACGAATAAAACAAGCTGAATACCAGGTCGGCAGTCGGGCGCGGATTGGTGTTGCCGAAGCCGAGCGGATGTTTCATCCAATGGTTCGACCAGTAACCGTCGGCGGGCACGCGGTTCACCGCCAGCTTCAAACCGATCTTCGCTGCTTCTTCCTGCAGCACCGAACTCATGTCGACCGAGCCTTCGGCGGCAGGCGATGCATACATCGGCACTCGCACGCCGACCAGTCCGGCCTTCTTCAAGTGATAGCGGGCCCGCTCGGGATCATGAGTCCGTTGCGGCAGCTCTGCGTTGTAGAAGCGATGACCGGGAGGAATGGGATGATCGTTACCGATCGTGCCGTAGCCTCGGAACAGCGCACGACGAATCAGCTCGCGATCGAACAGATATTTCATCGCCAGCACGAAGTTCGGATCGCGCGTCGGCGCCAGGTCCTGGCGCATGATCAGGTTGGTGTACAGGCCGGACTTTGTTTCCAGCACCGTGTGGCCCGGCGAGGCGTTGACGCGCTTGGTCGAGCGCGGGTTGACGGCGATGATCAGGTGCACGTCGCCCGAGAGCAGCGCATTGACGCGGGCGGTTTCGTCGGGAATGCCGATCAGCTCGATCTCGTCCACATACGGTCTGCCGGGCTTCCAGTAATTGGGATTGCGGCTCACCACGGTCCGCACGCCCGCTTTGAACTCTTTCAGTCGATACGGCCCGGCGCCCACGGCGGTGCGAAAGTCGGTGGTGCCGTCCTTCACGATCAGAAAATGCGACACCGCCAGCATCGCCGGCAGATCCACATTCGGCCCGGTGAGACGCAGCTGCACTTCATTGGGCCCGCTGGCCCTGATGTCGGCGAACTGGTCGGCGATCGCTTTTACTTTCGAAGCGAGCGCTGGATCTTTGTGACGGCTCAACGAATACACGACATCGGCTGCCGTGAACGGTTTGCCGTCGTGAAACTGTACGCCACGACGCAGCTTGAACGTCCACAGCGTCTGATCGTCGCTATGAACCTCTTCGGCCAGCGCCGGCAGCGGCCGCAAGTTCGAATCGAACTGCGTCAGCCCGCTGTAGAGCATGTTGTGACGAACGTAGTCCGTCGACAGCGCGCCCTTGGCAGGGTCGAGCGTATCGGCAGTGGAGCTCGACAGGCTCGCGACTCGGATGCGGCCGCCCTGGCGAGGTGTGGCAGCCGGCGTCGCACTGGCAAGCGCAGCGGTCCCGCCGAGCGATGCATACATTCCGGCGGCGATCAAACTTTGCAGCACCTCGCGGCGCCGGATGTCTGTTGAGTTTCGATCGCTCATGCGACGGGCACTCAGTGCAGGATGTCTTGCACGCGGTAGTACGCACCTACCAGCGGCAGGAACCAGGCTTTGGCGAAGTTGGCGGGAATCGCCGGCCACTGCAGCTCGCGCCAGGGATTGCGCTCGACGTTGCCGTTCATCACATCGGCCATCACTTCGCCCATGTGCACGGACATC
>CAMLEO010000146.1 GCA_946478975.1 uncultured Steroidobacter sp. | reverse complement strand
TCTGCCCGGATTTCAGCAGCGCATAGCCGTGTGCGCGATACGCTTCGGCCGGCGCGTCGTCGAATGTGACAGCTTGCGCGAATGCTTCGGTCGCACGTTGCGCGTCGCCATCTTCATCGCGCAGCCGATACGTTTCGCCTTCGTAATAACGCAGCACGCCATCCCAGCCGTCCTGCGCCAGGCTGTTCAACAGATACAGGCTCGCGCCCGGATCGTTCAACTTGACCTGTTCTTCGATGAACGATTCGCGCAGCGGCGCAATGGCGGCCATGAATTCCGTCCGGCGCGTCTCGCTCTGTACCTCGCCACGCTGACGGCCTTCCATCTCCAGCGCATACGCCTTGAGACGACCCATGCGCTCCTCGGAAGGCGGATGCGTCGAGAAGGCGCCGGCCGCCTTGTCGCTGTATTTTTTCTTGCGGGCTGCGGCAGCAGCCTTGCGCTCTTCGATGAGCTGCGACCACACGGCCGACGCTTCGCGAGGCGCATAGCCCGCCTGCCGCATGAGCTTCAGGCCGAAGGAATCGGCTTCGCTTTCCATTTCGCGGCTGAAAGAAAAGATCGAAGAGAGCAGGCCGGTGTTGATGCCGTTCGCCAGCTGATACCAGCTGCCGCCGCCATACAGCGTGGCGCCTGCGCCGGCGACGCTCACGAAGGCCATCATGGCCGACGTGGTTTTCATATCGCGCCAGCGACGGATCTGGTGCAAGCGCAGGTAATGTCCGGATTCGTGGCCGAGCACTGCGGCCATCTGCGCCTCGTTACGAACGCGCGCCAGGAAGCCCGAGTTCACGATCATCATGCCGTTGGGAAACATCGAGGCATTGAAGTCCGGATCGCGCATTGCATAGATCCGCACATCGGAAGTCTGGCCTTCCAGCAGCCGGTGCGAGACGCTCAGCACGTACTTGTTCAAGCTGTCGTCGTGGATCAGCAGGTTCGATGCGGAGATGTCCTTTTCCAGCCGATCGCACAAATTCCACAAGCCGCGCTCGTCCGCCTCGCTGGGCTGGTAGTTCGCGGGCACCAGCGATGTGAGCTCCGCCGGCGTGCCGGTCGCAAACGCTCTCATGCCTGTGAGACCGACGGCGCAGCCACACATCGTGTGGGCGAGAAACTGGCGTCGCGATTGAGCGGCCATGGTGCTTCCCTTGGTTGTTTCTTCGTATCACGGGCCGTTGGTGGCTTTCGCCTTCTGCATGCTTTCGAGCAGCGAGGCGACCATCTTCTCCGCGCCTTCCGGCGTGCGGATGTCACCCACGCTGGAGAACAATGTATTGAACCAGACGACCTGGCCGGTCTTGAGATCCACCAGCGAAGCAAACGCTGTTTGCGTGCCGCCCTGGGGCGACACGCCTGCCAACGCGCCGAGAACTTGCAGCGCTACGCGGCCGCCGGAAGAAAACGAATCGGTTGCGTGCAGGAACAACGCATAATCGAAATTCGTCACCTGGCCGAACTTCACGGCGGTATCGCCGAGCGTCCAGTCGAACCGGTTCTGCTTGGTGGGCAGCGGCACGAGGCCAAACTTGTGAACTCGGACTGCCTGGCCGACCGCCGTATGCAGCCACACCAGGTCGGCGACCAACGCGGGATCCGCGCCGGTTTCCTCTCTCGTCCGCGCGACTTTGGTTTGTCCGCCGCGTCCGTACTGCTGCTTGGAAAGGGCGCGGACGACGTTTGTAGTCGCTTGTTTGGTCCAGTCTTCCCGGAATTCGAAGGCGCCGCCCGCGGTCAGCACGCCGACCGAAATGTCCGGCTGCATGACCATCAATTTGTAATTGCCTCGCGGCGGTTTGAAGCCGCTATCGGCGACGTGAGACGTGGTGGTGCAGCCCGTCAGCCAAAGCAGCAGGCCGACGGCGATGAGACCGCGCGCGAATTTCATATGCTCCCCAGGGCAACGCGGACCTCGGGCGATCCGTGCTGCAGTGATATCCGTTCGATCCGTGCCCGCCGTCTTTGATATGTGCCAGGAATTTGTGCCAGATCGGCGCGGCGGTCGGACTTTAACGTACAGGTGGGGCGTTCAGAATGTGCGGCTCGTCATAAAGCTGGCGGCGGAAACATCGCCGCGCGCCAGCGAATATGAGATTTGAGAACTTCGTCAGGTTAGAACACGCTCCAGCGAACCGACAGGCCCGCCGTCTGCGCATCGTAGGCGCGGTTCACCCGATTGCTGTCACGACTGCTGCCGCGATAGCTCAGCTCGATCGCCAGCTGGTCGCGCGGTTTGTATGTAAATGTAAACAAGCCGGACAGCAGATCGTCGCTGCGGCGGCCGGCGACCGGCTGTGCATCCAGGGGCCGGGTGGTCAGATATTCCTGATCTTCGTAAGACACCGTGAGCGCAAACAGCAGCTTTTCGGTCGGGCTCCAGGACGGGCCGATGCTGTAGCCATCCGAAATGAAATAATCGGATTCGGCATCGGTATACGCTTTCAGCTCGCGCCACGCCGCCAGCAGCGTCGAAAACTTCTCGCGCGGTTTCCAATCGATTTCTGCACGCCAGATCTCGCCCGAGTACGTTGCCTGGGAGTCAGCGGGCCGTTCGCGCTCGACATAACCGCCGGTCAAACGAATCTGGGTGCGAATGGTGGCGGTGTAAGTGAAGTGCGCCAGCGCGCTGTTTTCTTCGTAGTCGCTGGCGGAGGCATCGGCGCCCGGGGCGACGATTGCATTAGGAAACGTCGCGTCCACGTAGCGGTATTCGAGGCCGAAGGAATGAAACGACGGCGTCGCGTAATCCAGGCTGAAGCGGCCGACATCGGCTTCCAGGTCTTCGGTGCGCCGGATGGTCAGGTCGTGCTGCGTTTCGATCCGGCCGCCGCTGGCGGTGATCGACCAGCGCGGCCCGATCTCATAACGCAACGAGCCGTTGTAGTTGACGCTCTCGATCAGGTCGCGGGCATTGCTGAGATTGTTGGCAAAGTCGGCCAGCGTGCGGATGTAAGAGCCGGACAAGCGTCCCGACAGCGCCGTCAGCAGCCGAAAGTCATACATCGCGGTGGCGTCGCCGCCGGTGTAGTCCAGGTAGTCGTTGTCGTTGTAACGCACGTCGTATACGCGGCCGCGCAGCTTGAGCGACTGGCGGCCCATGTTGAAGTCGTTGCCCAGGCCCAGCGTGACGCGATTGGAATAATCCTCGCGGGCCACCGGGCGCGTCAGCGAGTTCGGATCGGCCGGGTTGATGGGCACCGTCTCGACTTCGCTGTCCGCCGAGCGGAACACGTTGTCGTCGTACAGCACTTCTTCGGACAGATAGAAATGTTCTTCGCGCGAATCTTTGTTCGCCGCGGCCGCCACACTGCTCGTGACGATGCTCGTGACCAGGATGGCAGGGGCAGTCACCCGATGTGCCTTGTTAGGCATCGAACCTCCTAAGCTCGTTTCATGAACAGCCGCATCACGTCGCGGTCGGCTGGCATGAGGTGAATGCGCGTGAGCGCGAGGAAAATGAGACCGCCGGCGACACTCAGGCCCAGCAGGCGCGGCAGCGCCGGGACGCCGAGCGCCCGCAGTTCGATCTCAGCGAAATAAACCAGGATGGCCATCACGATCGCCTTGGCGATCGAAGGCAGCACGGCACTCGCGAGACGCGGCACCGTCTGATGCAGGAGATGCAACAGCACGCCGAGTGAGATTGCGGAATTGACCACCGTGACGACGAAGTACGCGGCGGCGAGGCCGTTCAAGCCCCAATGCACACCGGTGACGAAGCCGGTGACGTGCATGACGCTGCTGAGGATGCCGAGCCGGAACAGCAGATCGGTGCGCCCGAGCGCCTGGTACACGACGCCGCCGGCACTGACGATCGATTGCATGAAGCCAATCGGCGCCAGCCATACAAACAGCATCGCGGCCGTGTCCCAGCCGCTGCCGAACGCCACGTCCACGAATGTTTCTCGCAATACGAACAGGCCGGCCATCATCGGCGCGGTGAAAAACGAAATGACCGACAGCAGTCGCAGGTGCATGGCGCCCAGCTCCTGCGGCGAATGCTGCTGCCGGCTCATCATCGGGAACAACGCGCGCGTTGCCACGAATGTGAGGTTCTGCAGCGGAAACAGCATGATTCGATAAGCCAGCGAATACGGGCCGAGGTGTGTCGGGCCGAGCACGCGGCCGATGATCATCGTGTCGGCATTGCGCGAGAAATAATTCACCAGGTTGAAGCCGAACAAGTTGCCGCTGAAGCCCCACAGCCCCTTGGCGTGCTCGCGGCTCCAGCTCCAGCGCACTTTGAGATCGGACGCGAACCAGAACTGCACAGCCGACAGCACCGAGACCGTCAATGTTTGCAGCACGAGGCTGTAAGCGCCGGCGCCGCGCCAGGCGCTCACGACCGCGACGATGAAACCGGTGATGAGCGCGATGATTTCGATGCGCGCCACGGTGCCGAACTTGTTGCCGCGTTCGAGCAGCGCCTGGTGAACGGTCGAACTGCTCAGGAACGGAAACGAGATCGCGCTCAGCTGCACCAGCGAGGCCAGCCCCGGCGCCTTGAAGATCAGCTGCAACGGATGCGACAGCACCAGCAGAGACAGGCCGAGCGCCACGCCGATGAAACAGTTGGTCCAGTGCGCGGTGAGCGTCGTTTCCTCATCGAGCGCTTCGCGCTGGATGATCGCCGCCGCCATGCCCATGTCCCGCAGCAGCATCGCGAAATTGCTGATCGCGAATACGATTGCAACCAGGCCGAAATCGGCCGGGGTCAACAGGCGCGACAACACCAGCAAACCGAGCAGCTGCACGCTGACTCGCGTGACCTGGATCATGCCGACCCAGCGCACATTACGAACTGCCGACATCAGGGCTCCTGCCGGGTTACGGCAGCGGTGCCGCTGGCGACGATCTCCGCCGCGGCCGTAGTAGTGGATTGAGATACGCCGCTACGGGCGAGCGCCCGTTCGAATTTCGGCCGCAGCCAGCGGCCCACGACACGGTAGTGACGTTCGAACGTGAGATAAAGCAGATAGGCACAGCTGTGTGCCGCAATCACCGCGATCGCCACGTGCGCCCACGCGCTGTCCGTGTGCACGTGTTCCAGCACGACGATTAGCGCCGTGTTGTGGATCAAATACAAACTGTAGCTGTATGACGCCAGGAAATTTACCGACCCGCGCAGCAGCGTCGGCGCCCGCTGCACGCACATCAGCAGCGCCAGCAGGCCGAACATGATCATGGCCATGAGCGTCGCGGTCTGGAAATCATACGGAACAAAGCCGATCTTTCCCGAGCGGCCGATCAGCGCCACGGTGCCGAACAGCGCCACTGCCGTCGCGATGCGACGGATGTTTGCATAGCCGTTGGCCCGCCACACATGAAACAAGTAGCCGGCAGTCGCGCCGAGCAGCCAGACCAAGGTCAGCGATTTGCCGCCGCCGGCCGCCGCATTCCAGGTGAACACCGGCAGCGCAATCGCCGCCAGCGCAACGCCGAGCAGCCGATCGATCTTCTCCCGCCGCATCACGCAGAAAAAGAACAGGCCCATGGAAACGTAGATCCACATCTCGATCGCGACCGTCCAGAACGGCTCGGCGGAGTTGTAGGAACGAATGCGCCACGAAAGATCGATGCCAGCGAAGTCCAGCGCCTGAAATACCGCGTGATCCTGCAGCATCAGCAGATTGCCCAGGAACGTGAGCACGCCGGTGTTGGTGCCGCCTTGGCTGTGGTTGGTGTCGATGAGCACCAGGTTGAGCAGCGCGATCAGCACCAGCGCCGGCACATACGGCGTCATGATGCGAGCGACGCGATCGGCGAGAAATCCCGGCAGCCGCGGCTCCGGCTTGTTCAGCCAGTTGAGCATCGACTGCATGATCAAAAAGCCGGACAGCAGAAAAAAGATGGCGACGCCGAGGTTGCCGAGCGAGTAGGGATCGCGAATGCCGAAATACAGCGCGAGCACGTGCGAGGCGATGACCAGGTTGGCTCCAGCGGCGCGCAGGGCGTCGAGATAGGCCGAGGCCATCTCGCTCATTGCGTGTCCGTCGGATGCTTTGGTCGCCGGCGTGCTCATGTTTATAACACTCCCGCCTCGTGCAGCTCCGGTTCCAGCAATTCTTTCCAGCGCTCCTGGCCCGCCTCGGAGAGGTGCAGCTGGTCTTCGCGGAAATAACGCGCGTCCGGAGTGCCATCCTTGGTGACAGTCGCGGCGTACAGGTCCACCAGCGACACCTTTGGATTCTCTTTCGCCAGCTGCCTCAAACCTTGATTCAAGAACCGTCGTTGTTTTTCATCGACCGGTGCCTTGGGATTGGCGCTCGGCGGCACCGTACACAGCACGACCGGCACGTCGGGCTGCTGGGTGCGCTTCATTTCCAACATCGAGCGAATGTTTGCCAGCGTCGAGGTCGCCGGCTGCTTGGCGGTGAGATCGTTGATGCCGATGAGCAGGACGATGGCCTTCGGATGCAGTTCCAGCACGTCTTCCTGGAAGCGGAACAACAGCCCACGGCTGACATCGCCGCCGATGCCGCGATTCGCGACCAGCACGCCGGGAAAATCCTTGCCCAGGGTTTTCCAATTGCCGGTCAATGAGTCGCCGGCGAATACGATGCTGCCTCGTTTCTTGTCGCGCTCGGTCCAAAAGAAGTTGCGGTTGTCGCGCATCCAGCCGAACACGCGGACCACGCCTTCGCCGGGCCAGTCCTCCGGACGGTTCGGATACGGAGTCGGGCCGTCGCTGGCCAGGCTCAGCCCCGTGCCCAGAAACATCGCGGCGGCGCTTGCAAACATTGCGATGCGCGTCGCGCGGCTCACGATGCCGCTCCTGCGTTTCGTCCGAAGCGCGCACGCAAGGCGCCGTAATTGCGAAGGCCGAGGCTGTGTTTCATCAGCAGGCTCAATGCATTCGGCAGCGCCAATGCGCCCGTGAATACAGACAAAGCCAGGCGTCCCGACCAACGCAGCATACCGGCCGCGCCCGGCGCCGGCCCGACACTGCGGATCTCCAACCCGAGCCGCTGAGCGAACGTGAGCCGGGGATGAGCAGAAAGAAACGTGCGCATGATTGCCGGATCCGGATTCGAGCTCACGCGCTTGGGATTGCCGACGTTGCGCCACTCGACCAGCGGTTCGCGACAAAACACCGGCACCACGCCTGCTTCGCCCAAGGTCAAGCAAAAATCCAGGTCCTGAAAGCGACGCAGTTTTTCATTGAAGCGGCATTGCGCGAGCAGATGTCTCGGCACCAGCAGCGAGCTGGTCTGCATGATGTTGCCGGCCTTCAGCATGTAATCGCCGAGGCTCTCGCCGGCCATCGGTTCACGCTTGGGCAGAATGTGCTTTTCGCCGTATTCGTTGGTGTGCTCCACAGCGCTGAACACGAACGAATCGCGCGTTTGGGTCCGCAGCAGCGCCATCTGATTGGCGAGCTTGTTCGGCGCCCACAGATCGTCGGCATCCAGGAATGCGATCACATCGCCGGTTGCATGCTCGATGCCTCGATTGCGGGCCGCACCGCCGCCGCCGTTCTTTGCACATCTCACGATCACCAGGTCGGGCCCGCCGATGGCTTCGAGCTGCTGCACGGTATCGTCTTTGGATGCATCGTCGACAACGATGATCTGGGTCGGACGCAACGTTTGCGCACGCGCAGTCGCGACAGCCTGTTGAACTGTGTCGCGTGAGTTGTACGCCGGGATGACGACCGAAATTGTTCGCAGGGCGCTGTAGTTCATGAGTGGTTTCACGCGGCGAGGTGTTGTTGCATCGCTGGATAGGTCAGCGACGTGGCGAACGAGCCGCCGTTCAGACGCGCCAGCTCATAGGGACGATCTTTGCGCGGTCCGGCCAGATGAATCACAGACAAAGGACGATGCGGCGCCGTCGGCTCGCACAGCATCTTGATCTCGGGATTCCAGACGGGGCAGCTCAAGTGCGGCAGCCAGTTGAAGCGCGCCGGCAGGAACGCAGTGGGCAGATTGCCGAGATGAATCGCAGCAAACAACGCATGCTGATCCATATTCACTTTGCCGGTGCGTTCGAGCGCCTTGGTGTAATAGCGCTGCCATTCCAGCCAGTGCGGCGCCGTGTCTTTCAAACACAGCACGCCGATGTTGATGCTGGTGGCGAACGAACAGCGCAGGCCGTCGACGACGCCGAACGAAGCGACCATGTTGCCGGCCCACCATTTCCAATCCACGAATGTCTTGCGATAACCTGGGCCGTTCTCAGTAACGACGGCGGCGCCACGCGAGCGAGCGCCATCGACATAGGCAGAGACGAACTCCGGCGTTTGCATCCAGGCGTCGGCGTCGAACCACAAATAAACCTGGTAGCCGGGGAAGTAATCGCGCAGCGCGGTGCGGGCGACCAGCCCGATGTTTCGTAACGAGCGGGCCTCCTGCGGCACCGGCAGGGTCCAGGTCGGTTGCACGATCTTGCAGCCGAACGCGCTCAATTGCGCGCGCTGCTCTTCGGTCAGCCCCTGGTCGATGATGCCCATGTCGAGCGCACTGGTTCGCGCATGCGCGCGCAGGGAGCTGATCGCCGCGATCATCCATGGAAAGAAATGCGCATCGCCGCCAGTGATGATGATCTCGGAGCTCAATCAAAATCTCCTATTGCCAGTTGCAGCGTCGGCCGCGAAGATCCCGGCATGAGCACGACTCTTCTCGCGGCGCTGGCCGCCTGCACGACATTGCTCGGTCCACCGATCGACGCCGCACGGCCGTACAAACAAACCGGCGAGTTCGAGCTGGTCAAGGACTACACGTTCGGCAGCCACCGTCCGGATGCGACGATCAGCAAGCGCGCCGAGCTCGATCGCGAGTTTTTCTATCGCTACATCTACGAGAACGGCAAGCTCGACAAGCTGCCGACGTACTGGTCCCAGCATCGCGACTACCCCGACGGGGATCCGCGCTCGCTGCATGTCTTCGACGATTGCACGCTGACGCTCAAAGGCCGCATTCCGCCGGGCGGCGGCTTGAAACAGCGCGGGCTGGAGTCGGGCATGCTGCGTGCGAAGCTGCCGGTGACGGCAGGCATGTACATCGAAATGCGAGCGAAGCTGCCGACCGGCGTCGGCGCATGGCCGGCGTTTTGGTTGAACCCCGGCGTGCAGACTCCGGACGGAAAATTCTCCGAGCTGCCGTGGCCGCCGGAAATCGACATCTTCGAGTTCTTCAACTGGCAGGGCCGGCCGACGACGCGCGTGATGACCGGTTACATCCAGACGCACGGCAAACCCGAGCGCTACGGCAACCCGAAGGACGTCTGGACTAAATTCAAAAAGAACGAATACGTCCCCGGCTTCGATTTTTCCGAGGACTTCCACGTGTTCGCGCTCGACTGGGTCGAGGACCAGCCGATCTGGCTGCTGGACGGCGAGCCGATCAAACAAACGCATTACGAGTGGCCGGTGCCGGTGCCCGCGCACATTCTGGTCACGAACCAGCTCGGCATGGAGCTCAAAGGCGTCGACGTCTCCGCCATGAAAGCCGACGAATCGCAATGGAATTACGTGATCGACTACATCCGTGTCTGGCGTCGGAAACCGTGAGTTTGAATTGAGCGGGCGCACGACAATGCTCACGACCCGCTGACCGGCGTGCGCGACGAGCGGATCTGCTGCTTCAGCCAGCCTTTGGCCTGGCCCAGCGGATAACGCAACTTCCACAGCGCGCTCTTGGCCGCTGCGCCCAGGTGCGATGCGCCTGGCATCACCATCGTCATATCGCCGATGCACAGCACCGGCTTGCCGGAGCCGGTTGCGATCTCGTGCGCCTGTCCGGCATCGCTCTCATAAAACATCGAAGCGCCGGTGTCGCGATACACACGAATCTTGTGCGAGCAGTGTGCGCCGAGGCGGATCCGCTCCTCGCGGCTCGGCAGATCGACCAGGTGCAGCTGACCGTAGGAAATATTGTGCGCGGCCAGCCAGCCTTCGGTGAGCGCTCGATACTTTTCCAACCGCGCCGACACGATGTGGCCGATGCGCAGCGTCGGACGGAACAACGGCTGGGCGTTCGCCAGAAACTTCTCGTAGCGCGGACCGTCGTCGTTGTCGTGAGCAGTGGGGTCGACGCACAGCACGCCGTCGAGATCGAAACAAGCGTTCTCGACGCAGGCGTGATGAAAGGCGTTCCATTCGAACAGCCGGGGCAGCGGCAACGTGATGAAAGAAACATTCACGCTGCTCTTCTGCGACGGCGCCACGATCGCCGCGCAGGTCGAAACACGACCGGTGTAGCCCGACTCCTGAATGCGGGCGAGCGCCTTCTGCATCGAACTGCCGCTCGCGATGCTGTCGTCGACCAGCAGGATGTGCTGCGCCTGGCGCAACGAAGTCAGCTCAATGCCCAGCTTGCGCGTGTGACCGTGGCTGATCGCGCCGTCGGCGATGAAGCTGTCGATGTCGCACACCAGGCGATTCAACAGCAGGGCGATCTGGTACGCCGGCACCATGCCGCTGCGGGGAATGCCGACGATCAGGTCCACGTCGCCGGGAATCAGATACAGCTGACTGCGAATCGCGGTGGAGAGTTGAGAGAAAGACACGTATCCGAACATTTCGCCTCCTGGTCAGGCGCTGGCGGCCGCGGTGGTGGCCGACGAGCGCGCTGGCGAAGCGGTACGCGCTTTCTGCAAATCGACGATGCGTTGCTGTAGTTGCAGCCCGCGATCCTCCCAACGGTAGAGCGTCTGCGCCTGCTCGAAAGCGGCGGACTGGATGCGATTCAAACGATCGAGCCGGTCGATGTTGTCGATGATCGCCGTGGTCAATCCCTCGAAGTCGTCGCCCGTGATCATGTCGTCACGCAGGCGCTGCGGCAGGCCGGCAGCTGCCGCGTCGACAGTCGCGACCGGAACGCGGCCGAAGATGTAATCGAGAAACTTCAGCTTGAAGCCGCCGCCGATCAGCTCGGGGACGACGGCGATGCGCGCCTGCGCAAGGAAAGGTCCGAGCGAGGTGACGAAGCCCTGGAAGTGGGTCGCTTTGCTGCTCGCGAGCAATGTTTGTTTCAAGTCGTCGGGCACATCGCCCGCGACCACGAGCTCGATGCCGTGCTTGGCAAACCGTGCGTCGGCATGCTCGACGAAGCGGGCGAGATTCTCGCGCTTCACGACCCAATGGAACGAGCCGACGATCACGGCTCGTCGCGGCACGGATGCGTCGATCACGCGTTCGGGGGCGACCGCGCCGTCGTAGCCGGGCGTCAGCGTCAACGTGTGATCGTCATTGCGATACGCGCGCAGCGCCTGCTCGTCCTCAGTCGTGATCGCCGACACCAGGTCGACTTCACGCAGCAGGCGTCGCTCCAGCCAGCGAACCTTGTAATAGTTCTGCCAGAGCGCGAGCCGGCGAGGCAGGCCCGCGTCGGCTTGCTGAGCCATCGCGCGCCACAACACTTCTTCGTGATTGTGAGATACATGGACCAGGACGGTGCGCGCGCCCAACGCGCTGGCCCGATAAGCCTTGCAGCGATCCAGCGCCCAGCCCGAGCCATAGCTGTCGAAGACGATCGCATCCCACTGCTCGCGCAGCTGTGCATCCAACAGGGCGCGATAAGCCGAAGTGGAGTCCAGAGCGGCAGTGAGCGGCAAGCGATTCAACAAAGCGGCGGCGGTGCCGCGTCGTTCGCCGGGCACGGAGACCCATTCCATCCGCGCACGATCTTTGGGAACAGCCTGGGTGTCACCAAAACCGAGCACGCGCACGAACGCACCGGCGTGCGCCAGCGCTTCGGAAAGTTTCGCCGAGTACACCTTCAACCCCTCGTTCATGGGGTAGGGCACGTGGCGGCTGATCCACAAACATCTCATTCAGTGGCCTTTCGCAGTGAGGCGACCGGCGTCCAGGTCTGGAAAGATTCGCCGCGCACCGACTTCCAAACGCCCAGGCCAGCGCCAGCCATGCTGGTCACGATGTCCCAGATCTGCGAGAACGGCTTGATCGCATAACGCGCGCCCAGGATCCCGCCGACGATGACACCGGCAATCAGCACCCCCGCCGCCCATGCGTAACCGGCAACGGCCAGGGCCGCCACCAGCAGGATGCCGCTGAGCGCGAGGAAATAAATGCACAGCCACCGCAGCAGCTTGTGCGAGACGTATTTGTAAACGGTGAGGAAATTCATCTTACGCAAGTGCGGCCAGATCAGCCGATGCACGTTGAACGCCTGGCAGGCGATGCGCGACTTGCGATTGAACTCGTCGGCAGCGTTGCTCGCGGACTCCTCATACGCACGCGCGTCCTTGGACTGCACGATGCGGTAGCCCTGGATCAACACCCAGAAGGAAACAAACATATCGTCGATGATGTGATCCGGCGGCGCTTTGTGAAGCGCACGGCGAATGGCAAACAACGATCCGTCGGCGCCCATCACCGAGCCGGTCTCCTGCTCCAGGCGCTTGATGCCTTCTTCCAGCCGCCAGTACAACGAGCCGGTCGAGGCGGTGACCGATTCGCCGCCGTTGGTATAGATCAAGTTGCCGCACACGCAGCCGACTTCCTGGTCCTCGAACGCGGCGCGCAGCTTGTCGAGCACTTCCATGTCCAACATCACGTTCGCGTCGGTGAACAGGATGACGTCGCCGGTGGCGCGGCTCGCCAGCAGGTTCATGCCATGCGTCTTGCCGTGGCGGGCGGGAGAAACGTGAAATTGAATGTGCGGAGCGTAAGCGCGCAGCTTGCGGGCCGTTTGATCGCTGGCGGCATCCACGTAGATGAGAATTTCCAGGCCCGGCTCGCGCTGCTTGAGCGCCAGCAGGTTCTGCAGCTTCTCGCGAATCACGCCTTCCTCGTTGTAGGCGCACATGCAGATGCTGAAATCGATGTGCGGCTTGCGGGCGGGCTGCGGCTTCGGCCGATGCGGCCACAGTTTTTTCAGCAAGGTCAGCGACAGCGGATAGGTGATGAAGGGATGCAGAGCCAAAACCAGGCAGATCACCGCCAGCGCCAGCAGGATGAGTTCCGCAGACATATTCATTCCTCAGGTCCTGTCGAACGCCTGGGTCGGCGCAGGCTGCGGCTTGCCGAGCGGCACGGTGCGATTCGGCGGCAGCGAGGTCAGCACCAGCAGTCCCAGGGCCAGCCCGTGCGAGAAGGGCACGTACATGCCGTTCAACAAAAACGACAGCCCGATCCCCAGACTCAACAATTTCGGCAGCGGCGAGCTGAACAGGCAGGTGGCGATGAAGGTGAAGTAGGTGGCCGCGCCGACCAGGCCGAACTCGAAAATCATCTTGGTCATCGGCATGTCGGCCACTTCGATCGTGAACAGGTGCGTGTACTCCAGGAACGAGCCGGCGCCGTAACCGAACAAGGCGCGCGGCAGGTTGGGCCACAGCATCTCTTCAAACATATAGAAGCCGCCGACGAAACGTGCGAAGCCGCTGGAGTTCGGATCGGAGAACTCGCCGGCGCGGTTGGTGAGGAAGTCCAGGCCCAGCACTTCGCCGAACACGAGCGCGCCCACCGCGCCCACCGCGCCGATCAGCAGCAGGTCCCAGCGACGGCGCGTAATGATCACGAACGGCATCACGATCAGCAGGATCAGCATGCCGGTGCCGGCGTGCGCCATCAGGATGCCGACAGCATACAAACCCAGGCGCCACAGGCGTTTGGAGGTCAGCGATTCGGCAATGATCGCGATGCCCAGGAACTGCGTCAGGAACGAAGGCTCCAGCATGAACATGCCGGTGGCGCGCACCTGGGTCGAGCCGTAATTGATCGTGCCCTGCGCATTGAAGCCCTGCACGACGAACTGCTGCGGCACCAGGTTGTCGATCGGATACAGCAGCGCCTGGTCGACGAAGCCCTGCAGGAAATATTGAGCGATGGCGAGCACCGCCAGCAGCGATGCGATGTGCAGGAAGATTTTCAGCACGCGCATCGCCAGCTCGTGGCCGCGAGTGACGACCATCGCATAGGGAATGTGCAGCACTGCCAGCATCATCAACGATTGAATCGAGAACGTTCCGGCTTCCAGCAGCTGCGGCAGCACCAGCACCGCGAGCGTGAGGCAATAGAAACCGAGCCGGCGCGGGTCGAGGCGAACGCAGTTGTTGAGAATGCCGAGGCCGAGCGCGGCCATGGTCAACGGGATGCCCAGACCAATGCCGAGCTCCGCGAAACCGGGAATGCCGAACTTGGAAAACAGGCTGGCGCACAGAATCGGCGTGCACAGCACCAGCATCGGCACGAAGTCCCGCCGCGCGAAGGCGCTGGTCTGTTGCGTTCGCGGCGCTTCGTGGACGCTGTCAAAAGCTCCGGCGATTGCGGTGCTTTCAGCCACTGATCACAGTGCCCAGCACGTGGGTCAGGTTGGGATCCAGCTGTGACTTCATGCGCGCGATGTCGAGCAGGCGCGTGCTGTCCCTGCGAGTCCCCAGCAAACAACCGCGCGCACGCGCGGCGATGATCTGACCGTCGGCATATTCCAGCAGCGGCGGCGTGTCGATGATGATCACGTCGTAGCGGCTGGACATTTCATCCAGCAGCTGCGCGAACGGCAGGCGGCTCAGCAGCTCCTGCGGGTTCGGCGGCGGCGTGCCGGCAGTCAGCACGTTCAAACATTCGAATTGAGCGACCTTGCGCAGGGCCTTTTCGGTGCGGCAGGCGCCTTTGATCAGATCCGTCAGGCCGTCGCACTCGCCGAGGCCGAACAGGTGATGTTGAACCGGGCTGCGCAGGTTGGCATCGACCAGCAGCGTGCGCTCGCCGAGTTGGGCGAACACGATCGCGAGATTGCCGGCGAGCGTGCTGCAGCCTTCGCCACTGCGGGCCGAGCACACCGCGAGCGTGCAGTCGTGCTCACCCATCCAGCGCATCAACAACTGGCTGCGCAGCGTGCGCAGCGATTCGGCATACGGGCCGAACGGCTCGTAAGCGGCGGCTAGCATGGGCGACAGCGCCGATTCGCCGATGCGGGCGATGGGATACGTGAACTGCTGGGCCAGCGCCTGGCGCAGCTCGCTCTCGGTGATCAGCTTCAGCTGCACGGCGACTTTGCCGAACGGCTCGCCGCGATCCAGATGAACCGCGAGAATCTTCTGCAGGTCCGCTTCCGAGATGGCGCCCATCGACAGCAGGATCTCGCCGATGCGAATGCGCGGTCGGGTGACCCGGGGCAGGCGGCGTGATTGGGTTTCGACAGCGGCGTCCATGACGGGCGTCCTCGTTGTGCTCTCTGGCGTGTTCAAGCGGTGGTCGGCTGCAGTTTCAACGCCCGGCGGGCTTCACGCCGGCCGTGGCGACGGGCAGCGGCGGGCAGTGCCGGCAGCTCGGCGAGCACCGGCAGATCGGTGAAGTCGGCCAGGTCCTCCGCCGAACGCAGCCGGCGGTTGCAAACTTCCATGGTCAGGATCAGGCCCATCGCCAGCACCACGCCGACGACCAAGCCGACCACCAGGTTCAGCAGCAGGCGGGGTGAGTCCGGCTTCAGCGGCGGCGTCGCCGAATTCAAGATCGCGACGTTGGTGCGATCGACGCGGCTTTCGAGCTTGGTTTGATTGGCCTGCTGCAAGGCTGCGTCATAAGCGGCGCGCGCGCTTTCGATGTCACGATTCAACACCGACAGCTCGTCCTGCTGGCGCTTGAGCGCGATGATGCGGTCCTTCTGTTCTTCCAGCGCTTTCTGCACATCGCCGACCTGGCGGCGCGCGATCGCAGCGTTTTGTACCAGCGAGCCGCGGGTCACGCCGATTTCCATGTTGAGCTTGGATTTCAGCGAGGTGACTTCGGCGGCGGCAGCGATGTACTGCGGGTGATTCACGCCATACCGGCCACTCACTTCGGCGAGGCTCGCCTCGGCGCGGGCCAGTTCCTGCTTCAGGTTCTGGATGGTCGGGTTCTTCAGCAGGTCCGGCAGCGCGTCCAGCTGATCGCTCGACGTGATCTGCTGGCTGCGCGAGTTGGCATCGAACATCGCGGCCTGCACGGTGACCAGCTGATTGGAAATCTCCTGCAGGCGCGCGTTCTCGACGTCCATGCGGGCGGCGTCGACACCGAGCACGCCGTGATCGCTTTGATACTTCGACAGGCGCTGTTGAGCGGCGACCAGGTCATCGCGCAGCTGCGAAACCTGCTGCTCGTACCAGGTCACCTGGCGGCGGGCCGGATCGACCTTCAGCTCCAGGCTGGTCTGGATGTAAGCATCGCCAAACGCATTCGCCATCGCGGCCGCGTTCTCCGGATCGGTGCTGGTGTATGAAATGCGAATGATGTTGCTGTTGCGCGAAGTCTTGGCATCGACGTTGCGCAGGACGTTGTCCACCAGCCAGGAATTCAGGTCGGTCTCCGAGCCGCTCTCCCGGTAGGACTCGACCACCGCCGGATCGGTGGCCAGGCCGCGCTTCTCGATGACCTTGGTCGCGACGTTGCGGCTCTTGATGATTTCGGTCTGGGTCGACAGGTGCTGCGGTACCAGCGACGGCGCGAGCGCCGCTTCCTTCATCGCATCGTTGCCTTGCACGTCCACCACGAGCGCGAGCTCGGAGACATATTTCTTCGGGGCGATCAGGCTGACCAGCCCGACGGCCGTGACCACCAGCAGGACGATCGCTGTAAACAACAGCGCCCGGCCTCGCAGGATTCGCAACATTTGCGCCAAGCCCATCATAAAGTTCGTTCCCGGTAGTCCTCGAAAGCCTTT
>CAMLEO010000145.1 GCA_946478975.1 uncultured Steroidobacter sp. | reverse complement strand
TTACCGGTTACAGCTTCGCTCGCCAACTCTCGAAAGATCAGTTGTGGGATCTGACCGAAACGATCCCGTCCGGACCGAGCACAGAGGCACTCGCCGGCATCGCGCGTCGCCACGGAATCGCAGTGCTGGCAGGCCTCTTCGAGCGAGGTGACGACGGCGAGGTGTACAAGGCGCACGTTTGTGTCGACGGCGACGGTTTCAAAGCGAAGTATCGCAAGCTGCATCCATTCATCAATCCACACATCAAGCCCGGCAACGAATACGTGGTGTTCGAGCTGCAGGGTTGGAAATGCGGCATCCTCATCTGCTACGACAACAACGTGATTGAAAACGTGCGCGCGACGGCGCTCCTCGGGGCCGAAATCATTTTTATGCCGCACGTGACGATGTGCACACCCTCGACACGGCCCGGCGCCGGCTTCGTTGATCCGGCGCTGTGGCCGAATCGCCAGCTCGATCCGACTTCGCTGCGCGCCGAGTTCGACGGCCTCAAGGGCCGGGCCTGGCTGATGAAATGGCTGCCAGCGCGAGCTTACGACAACGGCATCTACGTCGTGTTCTCCAATCCCATCGGCATGGATGACGATCAGCTGAAGAACGGCTGCTCGATGGTGCTCGATCCTTTTGGTGACATCATCGCGGAGTGCCGCGCGTTAGACGACGACATTGCAATCGCAACCTGTGCGCACCAGAAGATCGCGAAGTCCGGCGGTCATCGCTATCGCGAGGCGAGAAAACCCGAGCTGTACCGCCAGATACTCGGCGCCGCGCACCGTTCGGAACAGCAAGTTGTATGGATGCGCTCGTCGCCCGCTGTCGATGACTAATGGCGCCTGGGCCCGGCCGAAAGTAGGAGTACTCGATGTGACTTTCAATCTCGCCGGAAATGGGCGGAGCGCAAGACACGCTATTGGTGCTATGGCATGCTGGCTGACGCCGGCGTGCTAAACGCGCCCCACTGAGAGTCTGCGACTAAAGTGAATCGGAGTGCATTGTTGCTGGCCATCGTTGTTCCGATATTGGCTGGCGTAAGTGGTTGCCAGCAGGTCGCCTACTACGAGCCGTCTGGGCCGGGGAGCACGGTTGTCGGTTATGGAGGCGCGCCGAGCGTTCAGCTGATAAAGATCGGTGGTGATGCGGAAATCCACATATGGGTGGAAAACGATCCGCGTCCAGCGCGGGTCAGGGTTTATCTGGAATTGCGCAAAGGAACCGTGCATTTTGAGTCGCCGGAGGTGCGCTTTGTGTGTCAGCCCTCCGAGAGCGTGTCCGTCAATATAGAGAAGATCGAGGCGAGAGCAAACGTTGAGCTGCCGTGGCAGGCGGACCTGGTTGGAATGACGATGTTGGCGGGCGGCGGATTCTCCGGGGGAGAATATTGGATCGAGGCCCCGCTTCCTGCGTGCGCCCAAGAGCACTTCTCGGTGGAGATCCCGAAGTTTTCTGGAACGATCACCGGCGGGTTGTCAAAGCCGATTGTATTTCGTTTGCGCGAGGGACGATTCATTCCCTTCCATGAATGGATGTAGAGCAGCGCCTCGCAGTTGGGGCGACGGTGCCTGCCGACGCTTTCTATTGAACCGGTGAGGGCGGCAGCGATGGATCGAATTCACCTTTCGGCAACAGGGGCGGTTGAGCCATGAAGCGCGGGTGTCGGCCACGATGAGGCTGGGCGCTATGGACGATAAATGGATGGCACAGATAAACGGTGCCTGCAGCACCGGTTGCCAGCTCAACTTCGCAGTTCGCTGTGGAAGCATATCCGTTGGCGGAGAGTTGGCTGAGCGTCGCGCCACTGTCGCCGTAGGGCAGGAGTTCTCGAGCAATGGTGGTATGCGAACCTTTGCGGATCTTGGTCGGAGCATCGTCAGAGCCCACATCCGAGAGTAGGAACAGCATCAGCAACGATCGACCAGTGCTTTTCACGTTGACCCGCCACTGCATGAAATCCGGATCGTTGTAGCCGAAGCTCATGTCCACGTGCCAACCCACGTCATCGGGAATCTGCGGTGAGGGGAAGCGGATGGGAAACGTTCCGAGGCTCGTCGGCTCGATCCAGCGGCCGTGACCGACGAGTTGATCGTAGGCTCGGTGCATGTTCGACGTGTTGGCAGCTTCGAGGAAAGGGCTCGAAGCCTTGGGCGAGATGCGAATGACGGGTCGTGTCCAGGATTCTGGTTCGTGCGGTGATAGACGCAGGTCCGACCACAACTCGGCTCTGCAACGCTCTGCAAGCGCGGTGCCGAAGGCACCTTCGATTCTGACGAATCCGTCGTCGATGAAGGCTTGGACCTGCTGAGGCGTCAGGCCGATCTGTTCGATTTCAGGCATGACACATTCTACGGTTCGGAGGTGCACGCTGCTACTTGCCCTAATGCAACCGACGTATGTTGCCTGCGATCCGGACCAGCCGAACGAAATGGTGTCAAACAGTCAGATATCGCCGCTGAGTCTTTGGCAAGACCTCGTCGATGGCGCGGATGCTCGAATGATCGAGTTACTGGCCTGCGATTTTGCGAACCGTGTTCCTTAGAACCGTCAGGAAATCCTGGTCCAGTCCGAGCCGTACTTCAGCCAGGGTGCTTGGCCGGAGGCAATGATCTACCGCGGCAAGGTCCTTTACCCCGGACGCCTCCGCCCAGTGTGAGCGCCGCTGTTGCTCCAGCAATTCCCAGTTGCTTTTGATGCGCCCGAGCGCGGCGATGCTGGGCGAGTCGAGTTGCAGATCGGGCGCCTCGGCGACGAGGCGGGTGAGATCCTTGCTGATGTGCTCGTACTGCTCCTGTGCGTTGGCGGGATTGCACGCCTGTGCCGTAGCCCCGCCCACTTCGATCGCATCTCGCATCGAAGCCATGCGCAGAAAATAAGCACTCATTCGCGCCTGCGTATCCATCAGCGTTTCGATCCAACCATTCAGGCCAGCGACGTGAGGCGCCGCCGCGCATGCCGCGAGAGCGCCGACAGCGCCCGATGTGACAATCAGGATCGTCACCAAGGCAGACCAGGCTCGCGCCCTCACACGCATGCTCTTACTGCCCAAGAATCTGGTTGATGGCATCGTGCGGTGATGAGCAAGCGTAGCAACGTGATGATCGATGAAGTTTCAACAGCCAACAGCAGCCGGTCAGTCACCATCGAGTGACGTTTGCCGGCCGGCCGCGACAGCGATGCTCAGCTTTACCGCATTGGCCAGATTGCGACACTGCAGCTTCTCCATGACTCGCGCCTTGTAGACCTCCACGGTCCGAGGGCTGATGGAGAGTCGGAGCGCAATGTCCCGGTTCTGCAGCCCATCCGCAAGGCAATCGAACACCTGGCGCTCACGCGGCGTGAGGCGGTCCAGTCGAGCGGAGTTCGCCGCTTGGGTGCTGAACGCGTCGTGCCGTTGCTGGTCGACTCGAACGGCGTTGCACAGGACGTCGATGAGCACGGCGTCGTCGAGCGGCTTCTCCAGAAAATCCATCGCTCCGGATTGCAAGGCGAGGCGAGTGGTGGCGACATCACCGTAAGCGGTGACCATCACCACCGGCACTTCGATGTTTCGCCGTTTCAGTTCGGCTTGCAGCTGCAGGCCCGACATACCGCGGAGGCGTAGATCGGTGAGCAAACATCCGCGCCACTCGGGTCGATACGTCGCCAGAAAATGCTCGGCGCTGGCAAACAGCGAGGTGCGAAATCCCTTCAGCGACAGCAACAGGCCGAGCGAATCGCGCACCGATGCATCGTCGTCGACCACGAAAATGGTTGCATCGTTCATGGCGCGAGCGACGGTGAGGCAGCAGCGACAGGCAGCCGTATGACGAAGCGCGCACCCGAGAGCGAACCTGGTTCCGCCCACAGGTCGCCACCATGGCTGCGTAACAGCGTTCGGCTGATCGTCAAACCCAGGCCCATGCCGTCGGGCTTGGTGGTGACGAAAGGATCGAACAGATTTGTGCTCACTTCCGCGGCCACGCCCGGTCCCGAGTCCTCCAGCGCAATGAACAGGTCGGCGCCGCATTTCCACGCACTCAGCTCGATCCTCCGCGGGTTCTCCGTACATTCCAGGACCGCGTCCAGCGCATTGCTCATCAGGTTGTGCAGGATCATTTCGAATTGGATCGGATCGACTCGGACGGACGGCAGATCCGCTGCATACGAGCTGTGCAGGCGAACGCCGGCTTGCTGAATCCGATCGTCGTGGTTTTTTATGATGCCCGCAATCGCAGGCTCGGGCTGGAGCATTTCGAGCTGCGAAGTGCCGCCATGATAGAAGTCACGCAATCTCCGCAACACTTGCGACATCCGCACGGCTTCATTCGTCGCCTTGGCCAGCGTGGCCGGCAGTCGAGCATCCGGCGCGTCCTGCGACTCGGCAAGTATCAGAGATGCCTGCAGGTACGACACCAACGCGGTGATGGGCTGCTTCAGCTCATGCGTGAGAGCGGATGCAAACTCGCCAACCACGGCGAATCGCATCGCTCGCGCGAGCGCGTTGTCTCGATCCCGAAGCTTGGCCTCGCTTGCGACACGCTCGCTCACATCGCGAATGATCAGCAGCGTACCTTCGGTTGCGGGCGCCTCCAGCCTGGCCCACGCAATATCCAGCGGAACCTTCGAACCGTCGGCGCGCCTGCCTTCCAGGCTCGCTCTTCCGGCGTCGGTATCGAGGCGCAGCGACGGCAGTCGCTCCCGCAGAGGCTGGCCGATCAGGTCGGACGCCGGCTGGCCGAACAACTGCGCAGCCACAGGATTGGCCGATACGATTCGATTCTCCGCGTCCATCGCGATCACGGCGTCAGGCGCCGTGGCCAGAATGGCTCGCTGCTCGGCCTCACGCGCGGCCACTCGACGAAGTGCCGCCGTACGCGAGCTCACGATCGATCCCAACAGCAATCCCGTGGTGCCCAGAGGCACGGCGAGAAACTGCAGGTTCGTGAGCAGCGAGCTGCCGGCGTTATTGTCGGCGGCAACGATCAGACCGATCTGCAGCGTCAGCGTGCACAGTGCCGTCCCGACGACGCCCCAGCGAAAAGCGATCCACAGCACCGGTACGAACCAGGGGTACATGTACACGAGGTCATTGATCGAGTGTTGGCCCAGTCGGATCCAGAGCGCGGCGAGTATCGAGACGAACTGAGCACCGACTTCCCACAGACGCTGGCGGATGCGTTGCAGGCCGACGCGCCAGCTCCTCGCAGCCAGCAGCAGTGGTGTCAGCGTCAATACGCCGTTCAGATCTCCGGCCCAGTAACGCAATACGCTGCCCGCGGAGTGCTGGCTGGCATCGGGTGACACGATTACATACAACATGGACACAACGAGCGTGATCGGCGCGACGATACATGCCAGGAAAATCACGTGCTCGGGCGATTCGATCGGGCCCTGTACGCCGCGAGCCCGCAGCAGCAGGGTGGCCAGCATATAACCACCGCCGATGATTGCAGCGATCGCAAGCAACGGCAGCCACGCGGCGGGCGGGCCGCGAACAATGACTTCGGCCGCAAACGCGGCTACAGCTGTCCAGATTGCTCGACGTGGGCCGGTCGACAGCAACAGCGCCAGGGTCAAGCCGGCTTGCGGATTCCAAGGCGTCGCGCCTCGCGAGTGGCTCAGCCAGTCCAATAGAACATAAGCGATCAAATATCCGCCGACCAAAGCGCTGTTGTTTCTGCTGGGCGCGCTTGGCGATGGCGAGACGGCGGAATGATTCATGGTGGCAGCGCGAAGCCTAGTGCAGCCGTGGGCTGCTTGTCACGCACGCGCCACGCCCTTACGGGCCAGCCCCAGCTGGTACGCCGCATTCGGGCTGCCGACAATCACGTCCGCCTGACGACATTCATTAGAAACAAAAACGTTTTTCGGCTGGCTGCAAAACCTTTCAAAACGCCGCCAGCAGCTCCGGGAAGTCACATGTCAACGGATTTGCATGCGGTGGGCGTTGCTACGCCTGTTGTACAGCTTGGTGCACTGAGTCTCAGCGATTGCTATCGGCTTTCCCGGGAAAGCATCGCCAAGCGCGGGTTCAGGCATTTCGCCAAGGTGCTGAAGCGAACGGTACGCTTCCTCTACCATCGATCCTATCTGCGGCAGAATATCGATCTGTTCTTCGCCGCCTCGTCCGCCCGCCGGCGCGTGATGGCAATGCCGGCGTTCCGCTCGACGATCTACGTGCAACAACTGCGCGAGTCGTTTCATAGAGGCAGTACGCGGACGAGTCGCTTGCACTTTCTCCAGTCGCATTTCCGGCTGCTCGAACGAACTCATCGCGAAGGCGTCATCGAGTCGATGTACGCCAGTGCTCTGACGCCATTTCTATGTCGAGAGCTCGACTCCGATCTGTGTCTGCGGATCGAACACGCGAAGACCAATACGCGCGAGGGGCTGCTGCAACTCGTGTTGGTCGTCGATGACATACGGCTGTACAAAGTCGTTTTCTGGTTCAGTTACGACCAGGGCATGCCGACGCTTTGCATCGGCACCTTGCAGGGAGCAGCGGGCTCGCTGGATGCCAATCGCGAGTTCACCAAAAAGTTCTGGGGACTGCGTCCGCAGAACATGGTACTGATCGCGCTTCGTTGCTATGCCCGGGCCGTGGGCGTAACACGTATCCACGCGCTGCCGAAGGATCTGGCGATCAGTCGGAGAGTCGCGGCGGAAACCGATCTGGATGCGCTATGGAAAGAGCAGGGCGCGCAGCCGATCGCGAACAGCCCGTTCCTCGCCCTGTCGTCCGCAACGCCTCGCAAGGATCACAGCGACATCCCCGCTCGCAAGCGCGGCATGTATAAAAAGCGCTACGACTTCCTCGATCGTTTCGAGCGCCTGGTTTTCGACTACCTGCACGCAACCGTAGTCAGTGGCTGGCTTCTCGATGCAACAGGTGCGCCGCCAGCGCAAGCTGCCCGAGTTGGCGATGATCGTGATGCGCATTCAGAAATGCCGCTGCGACACCGGCTCGTCACACCAGAGGCAGTTGCTCCGAGACGGAGCGCGTATTCTCCATGACGACACTGCCAGTGTCTCCGTTGCCTTTCTGGCCAGGGCACGATGGCTTCGGCGTCAGGGGGCGACGAACCCTTGCTCGAGTACCACCGAAAGTTGCGAACCCGCCTGAAGCTCGACCTCCGAGCCCGTATTCTTCGCCACCAGCGCGCCGGCCGCGCCGCCGAGAATGCCGCCGATCACTTTGCCTTTGTTGCCGTGTTTGATCTGGTGGCCGATCACCGCACCGGCAGCGGCGCCGCCGACGATCTTTGCGGCGTCACTGGCTTTCTCGCTGTCGCCGACTTGCTGCAGCTGGGCGCGGATCGCCACGTGCCGGTCATCGAGCAGTTCGAGCTGATCGAAGAGCAGACCGAGTGTCGGCACCGCGCCGATCTGGCTACTGCCCGAAACAACTTCGGTGATCGTCCCGGTGACTCGCGCGCCCTGGGGGGCGACGAGCCGATCGCCGCTCAGTAGCGGCGCCGTGAGGCGCGCTTCGAATCTGTCTCCCACCTTGGCGGTCTTGGTAGAAACATCCGTCGCAAGCGCTACGACGAGCTGCGTACCGGCGCGAACTTCAACCGGTGTTGGTACAGGTGCAGCAGCCTGAGACGGAGCTGTGCCATGAGGAGCGGGAACTGCAGCGGCCGCACGTGCTTCGGCGGCGGCCTTCTTGGCCGCTGCTCGTTTTGCGGCGGCTTCTTCAGCGGCTCTTTTGGCGCTCGCCGCTTTTGCCGCCTCACGTTCGGCGGCTTCGGCCTCGGCGCGGCGGAGCTGTTCCTGCTCCGCTTCCTTTGCCTTGATCTCGGCCTCGCGTTGTGCGAGCTGCTCCTCGCGTGCTTTCAGCTCCGTCGCCTTGTCTGCGACAGACTGTTCGGTTGCGCCTGGTGATGAATGAGCAGCGTCCTCGCGGCCGCAACCCGACAGCGCAATCGCGATCACGCAACCGGCCAGGCATACACTCAGGCGCTGAGACTTCATCGTGAACATCCTTGAACGGCAGTTCGCCGCGTTATGACATCGACGCACAAATTACGTCATCCAGCCAGCGCGCCACGAAACGCATTTCACAAAACTTTGAACATCGCTGGCACAGCAGCCGCGATTTTCCTGAACGGAGTCGAGAGGCATTCGACGACCATTCAGCCATCGGCAACGAAGGGGTTTAGATCATGCCCTGCGTCTATGCCTTCTTCACGAACTGAGATTTCAGCTGCATTGCGCCGATGCCGTCGATCTTGCAGTCGATGTCGTGATCGCCGTCGATGAGCCGGATGTTCTTCACTTTCGTGCCCATCTTGACGACCAGCGACGATCCTTTCACTTTCAGGTCTTTGATCACGGTCACGGAGTCGCCGTCGTGCAGTTCATTGCCGACGGCATCGCGGATCACGCGTTCCGGTTCGGCGGCTGGGGCTGCTGCGTTCTTCGACCATTCGTATGCACACTCGGGGCAGATATAAAGGTCTGCGTCTTCGTAGGTGAGCTTCGAAGTGCATTGGGGACAGGGGGGAAGTTCGTTCATGGCTGGTACCTGTGTGATTTCGATGTGCTCAAGCCAGCACGTGTCCCTGGCAGATCCGGCGCAAGTACCGCGGGAACTCGAGCGCGAGACGGGACTGCAAACGTTGAGCACGCGATTCGTATTTGGCGGTCGTGGGTAAGGGGATGCGCTTCTTGAAAGCAAACAGCAGCAGATTGTCTTCCGATACCACCGGCACCAGCAGCGCGCTGCCGTCGATCGCCGCGCGAATTCGTTCTATGTGCGGGCCGTAGCGCTCGGTCTCGCCGGAGAAGTTCATCACCAACATGCCGTTCGAGGACAGTCGTCGGGCCGCTTGCTCGTAGAAGTCGGTATCGGCGAGCGTTGGTGCGAGCCCGACAGGATCGAACGCATCGACCACGACGATGTCGATGGGTTGTGACGAATGCGATATGTAGCGCGCGCCGTCGTCGCAGACGATCCGAAAGCGCTCGTCGTCGGCAGGAATATGAAATTCGTCGCGCAGCGCGATCACCCGGTCGTCGATCTCGACGACCGATATCCGAGTCTTGGGCAGGTTTCGATAGCAGAACTTGGCGAGACAGCCGCCGCCCAGCCCCACCATGACGATCTTCTTGGGATTGGGGTTGAACAGCAGGAACGCCATCATCTTGCGCGTATAAGCGGAAACCAGCGTGTCCGGCTCGTCCAGGCGCATGACGCTCTGTACGGACTCATGTGAGAAATGCAGACGCCGTTCCTCGGCGGTCTCCAGGATGTACGGTTGCACCAGCTTGCCGTACTTCAGGCGCTGGGCGACTTCTTCGCAGCTCATGCCCGCCGGCGGCGACGGCAAGCGAATCGTGCCCGGATCGAAGAACCACGGGCTGTCGAACTGCAGGAACGACACAGTTTTCTTGGTCATGAAGCGGTTGGCTTAGAACGAAGGGCGCTCGCGCGATTGTGAAATGCGCCCAGGCGAGATGCCGATTGCTACGATGTGCATCTTATTATAATGTCACGCACATCGAATTGTCACTTGATGAGACTGCCGTTGGCCACCGAAGAACGCACCGCGCGACTGACCATCCTGATCGATCCTCGAAAAAAGGAGCTGTTCGAGCGGCTGTGTGCAGAGGAGGACGCGACGCCCTCGCAGGTCGTGCGCCGGCTGCTTCGCCGTTACATCGAGGAGCGCACCGGCAAACCGTGGACGCCCACCGAAGAGAGCCAGGGGGTCTCGCGAGCGAACCGGAGTGCTCCGCGCCGTCGTAGCGCCGGTCGATGAAAGTTCGAAGGCGAAGCGGCTCGCCAATCACACAACTATGCTCGCCCGGTTGAGGCCAACACACGGTTTCTTCCCTGGCGCTTGCACTCGTACAGGCAATGGTCCGCCTCTTCGAGCAAGTCGACGATGGTTCGAATCTCTGTCGCCGGCCGGGAAGCGGAGCAGGCGACTCCAATGGACAGCGTGAGTTTCAAGGGGCCGGCAGCCGAAGCAATGGTTTGCTCGGCCACTGCCAATCGCAGGCGCTCGGCCACGATGACAGCAGCCTCACCACTGGTTTGAGGCAGCGCAGCCGCAAATTCCTCGCCGCCGATCCTGGCAAGCAGGTCGTATTCACGCGGTAAATGATGGCGCAAGATCATGCCCAGGTGGCGCAGGACTTCGTCTCCGATCAGGTGACCGTGCCGGTCGTTGATGTCCTTGAAGTGATCGACATCGATCAGCAGCACCGAGAGTGGCTCATCGAAGCGACGCGCGCGCTTGAGCTCGGTATTGAATCTTCTGTTGAAGGTGCGCCGGTTGGGCAGGCCGGTGAGCGCGTCGAGCGACGCTTGCCGCGCCTTGCTTTCCAGCGCGCGCCGGAGGCGCTGTTCCAATGTCACGATCCGCTCGGCGACCCGGAGCTTTGCAAGCAGCTCGGTCGGTGAGCGTCCTTTGCAGAGGTAATCGTCGGCGCCCGCGTCGAGGGCCTCGATCAGGCCGTTCTCGTGATCGTTCCCGGTGAGAACCAGAATATAGACATAGCCCGGAAACCTGCGTGCACGAAGTTTTTTGCACAGGGACAAGCCGTCCATCCCCGGCATTTGAATGTCTGTAATGACGATTGGATGGAATTCTTCCTTGATCCGGTCGAGTGCGCTGTGCGCATTTGAAAACGCGTTCGTTTCGAACCCCGCCTGTTGCGCATGCTGAGCGATCAGCTCTCTGGTGCGTTCGTCATCCTCAACGAGCATGATCGTCGGTCGGCTTAGCGTGGCCACGCGCGCGTTGCTTCGGTTGAATGCATCGTCGGAGTTTTTCTTCCAGGCAAGAAGGATTCTGTTTCGTAGTTGAACGAGCAACGCGTGCGCGTGGTAATTGTTCAGTCATTCTCGGCAACTGCTTAGAGATGCACCGGAACTTCCGCGATGCACTGAGGATCGTCAGCTCTTGGCAGCCGATGTAAGTAGTTACGCAGCCGTACATCTTCACTTACTCATTGATGGCTTTCCTGGCGGCGGCGTATGTTGCGGCAACCGTTGCATATCGCACGAAGGGAGAGTCGGTCATGAAGAAGTGGAAAGTGTTGGGACTGATGGCGACTTTGCTCATCGGACTCCACGGCACCGCGAATGCGATCATCGTTCCGTTCGGAGAGATCGGCTCGCCGGGCTCGTTTGCGGTCCAGAATGGCGGGCTGCTCGGAGAGTTCACCGATCAATATACGTTCTCGATCGCTGACGGGGGCGCCTTCGATGTGTCGGCCTTCATCAGCACGGGATTCTCGAATCGCTACGGCATCAACGACCTGGTCGGAAGCTTGTTTCAAGGCGGTACGTTGTTGTTCAGTGTTGATGCCGTGATTCATACCTTGCCCGAAGGATTCCCGTCTTCTGATTTGACGATCGCGCCGTTCGTGTTGGGGGCGGGCGATTACAGATTGGTACTGACCGGCAACGCATTCGGCGTATTCGAGGGACCGACGGCGAGCTATGGCGGAGATATCTCATTCGCTGCCGCCCCGAGGAGCGTGCCCGAGCCCGAAACTTTGTTCTTGTTCATTACGGCGCTGATCGCGGCGGCAGCGACGGCAGCGACGGCACGAAGCCGACCGGGCGTGCGGTGACCGATTCGACGATCCGCGGGATCGTCGCGTCACGGGCTCAGCGCTTTTCCAAAGTCCACGGTTTCGTGACGGTCGTGCTGTTGCCCGCGGCGCGCCATCCTTCCATACCTTCCGGAAACCAGTGGACGCGGCGGTAGCCGTAGCCGATGGCTCTCTTCGCGGCATTCCAGCTGAGCCAGCACCGCTCATGGCAATATAAAACCACAGGGTAGTCGTGGTTGCCGTGCGTCCTTTCTGCCAGAAGCTTGCGGAACAACGCATCTGTCTCGGGAGCAATGTCCGCCATGCCTGCGCCTGGCAGCCACTCGCTCCCCGGGATGACTCGTTGAGGCATCGGCAGCCACGGCGCATCAGGCGCCATGCCTTCGGGGCGCTTCGATTCATTCGATACGTCGATCACGAGCGGTTTGCTTTGTTTCAGGAGCTGCGACAACTCCTGCGCGTGAATGACTTTGCCGCCGGAGATGGTTGCTGGAACGGCCGAGTTGATCGGTCCGCTCCAGAATCCTTGCGGCTCCGGCACGTCGTTGCTGGCGACGGCCGCAAGTACAACAAACAGCGGAAGCATAGTGAGCGCGCGCGTCACGACGGCACCTCGCTACAAGGCCGATGATTGAGTTGCGTCGGGGACCGCGAACGTTCGCTCGAAATTCCGATCCTTGCTGTCCTTGACCTCGACCTTCAGCTGGCCTTGCCGCGCTGGCTTGAAACCGAACGTGATGACTGGATCCGTGCTGAGCGCGATGTCCGAATCCATATGCAGCACCGGCTGATCGTCGTAGCTGATGCTGATCGTCCGAATGAAGTGTGCCGGGGTGTAGTTGCGCGTGAGCTGATCCATCTGCATGCCATTGAAGTTCGGGTGTCGGATCATGAGTTGCGCCTGTGCCGGCCTTCCGGGTGCAAACTCGCTGAGCAGCTTCAGTTTCATCTGTCCGAGATTGCGCAGCGATTCCTCATCATTCGATCCGGCCGGCGCGGAACAGCCGCCAGAAGCTTTGACAAACCTCTCCACTGCATACAGCCGGCCCGAGGAATCTTCGGCCACGGCGTGCACGTTGGTGTACGTGTTGACGCGCATGCGCACTTTGATCGAGCGTGGGTCGGCAGCGGGGCCGAAGGTAAAGTGCCCGGCAAGCGGTCCGGGATTGTTGTCGATCACGAGGAATACAGACTTGATCTGCTTGTCGCCCGGCAAGGTGATCGCGAATGGAACGAGCGAGGCGTCCAGCGCCCGCGGCGGAGCGTCGAGCTCAATCACACCTGTGCCATCGCTGATGGTTCGACCAGGAAAGATCACTCGTTGCAGCTCCGCCCAGCGTTCGCTGCGGGCGGCGGCCTCGTCATCGGCGCTCGCGGCGGGAGAGCAAACGATGGCCGACAAACCGCTCGCGGCGATCAGGAGGAATCTTGGCATCATTCCCATTCGAGCTCCTTGTAGGCCTGCGTGACGTTGTGACCGTGATACTCATCGAACAGCGCCCAGTTCCTGCGCTCCGACTGCGCAACGATCTCAGGCGCGGCGGCGATATCCACTCCCTTGGCGATGGCTTGGCGCGTTTCAAGTAGCAGTGTCTGGAGATACTGCCGCAGCTTGTTTGCGGCTGTGGCGAGATCGACGCTCGCTGGACCATGGCCAGGCACGGCTCGTCTGGAGTGGGTCGCATCGAGCATCGACAACTCTCGCAGCCATCCTTTCAGACTGCCGTCGAGCGAAGGCGTTCTCCCGACGAATAACAAATCGGACGCAAACAATATTCCCGTTTGCGAGTCGACCGCACTCAGGTCCGTGCTGGTATGCGCGACGGCATGCGCCCTCAGCGCAAGCGACCGGCCGCCCAGCTCGATTTGCATTCGATCCCTCACCAGCATCGTTGGTTGCACGATGGGCCCGGCATTACCTCGTCCAAGCACCTCCTCGAGTCGGTCGCGGTAGTACTCGCCACGCTGTTCCAAGGCGTGAGGCAGCTGAGCATGTGCCACGAAGGCGGGTTTGTCTCGTAGGAACGCGCCCGCGCCGAAGATATGGTCCGGGTGTACGTGGGACATTAGAACGTAGCGAATCGGCAGGGGTGTCACGTTCCTGATGCTGCGCCGTAATCTTTCGCCGTCGTTCAGACTGCCGCCGCTGTCGAGCACCGCGACCGCGTCTCGCCCGACGATGAATCCGACGTTCGCGATCGCGTCCTCGTTCTGCAGGGAGGCCACTTCGTCGACGCCACGGCGGACATGGATGCCGCTCGCGATCTCCGTCGTCTCTAGCGCCTTGCCCTCAGCTGCACGACTCAGCTTGGGCATACAGCACACACAGAATCCGCCAAGCACGGCGTGCCGACGAGATATCAGTGAACGGTGACGCATGACTGGAGCATATCGCGGTGGTGCGTCGGCGCGCATGCGTCACTGAACTCGTCGTCAGTCGAAATACCTGGCGTACTTCGTCGGCATGGACGCTAGAGGCCGGATCTGGAACCGGCGATAGAACACCTCCGCCGCCTCGCTCTGGAATTGCAGTTTGCCGCCGGTCATGGGAATCCAGCGGCCATCCTGGTCCTTGAAGCGTGCGTTCTCCGCCGCTGCAGTGACTCGTGCTGGGAAAGCGCAAAACGGTCAGTATCGCCCCGCCAGAATCCACTCCAGTGCTGCATCTTTGCCCGCAGTAAATAACTGCCAATCGGGATCGATTCGCTGGTCAGGGAATACAGCGTCCGTTGGTGATTCCGGCTGAAATCTGTATTTGAGCCTGGCACAGGAGACACGCAGCTTTGAGAACGGCAGCGTAAACATATGGTTCTCCTGGTATGCGTTGGGGCGGGCACCCGTGGGCTCACCGACCAGGGTTGCTTCCGTTTCTCTGCGAAAATCGGTGACGTTGGTCATGCCGGCTGAAAATGTGCCGCGGCCGGTAATTACGAAAAGGTGTCCTGCCCGGTTCAATGCGGGCATGAATATGAGCTTGTAGATGAGATATTCCCGTCCATGGGTGTAGTTTCCCCCTTGGTTCCAGCGCATATCGATGATCAAACGTTCTACCGGAAGCTTGCCGATGTAGTCCCAAAGCCGTGCGGACTGCGTCTGCAGGTCGTGGAAGGAACGGAAATCGACATACACCGTTCTCGAATCAGGCAGGTACGTAAACCAAAGTGCATCCCCAGGGTGCTGAAAGGGCAGCGGCACCGGTTCGGTAGCAATCTCCTCCGAATCGCTGGCTCCTGCAGGGACAGGCCGAATCCGCAGCTTGAAGCGTCGACCGGAATCGTCTTCAAAGGTGAAATCCGCGGGACCCACTCCCGGAAGGACGCCCAGGGCAGCCAGCGGTTCGACGCTCATCAGCAGCTTTGCGCTGCTGTTCAGCACATACCATTGATTCTCGGCTTGCGGAATGAGCTGTCGAATCTTCTCCTGGGCTTCGTCAATGGAGAGGGATCCGATTGAGACAATCCTGGCTCCGAGTGTTTCGCGGTATTCAGGAGCCGCACGAATCACCCTCAAATCGTTGCCAAACCAGAAAACCTGCAGCGGAAATCTCTCATACATGCCCGACGTGTCCAGAAATGTATGCCCGTCGCCAATGAGCGCCGCCAGGCGCTGCAGCCCTACGACGACTTCGTAGTCCTTCATCGACGGGATGCGCTGGCGCAGGTCGGATACCGCCCGGTCGAATTCCACCTTGCTGATGAAATGATGAGGATCCCGGTGTTTCGTCGTGATCTCGTGAGCGAAAAGATCGAGATCCTGTCGCCACTGCTCAGCCGTCAAAGCTGGCAGCGTAGTTGCACCGTAAGCAAAGTTGGCAGCGAGGAGCAAGATGCAGAGCAGGTTCTTCATGAAGCAGTTGGATGATCGTTCCGCTGAAAAGGTTTCAACGGGCAGCATCGACTGCTGCCTCAATCACCTCGCTTCCCTGTGTTCACGTGAGTTCGGCCGTGGCCACTTTTCTCGCAAATTGCTCTTTATCTCTTGCAGACATTTTTGCAGGCGGTGACGCGCCCGGCGGAGATGTATTGCGGGGGAGTTCCATGGGCATTGAGAAAGCGACACGAGCATGTCGATTTGCATAGATGCAACGCAGACATCTTCTTGATCAGGGCGACGAGGCTCAACACGTCCCGTATTGGCGCGTGCCGCCCCCACCGCTCGATGCTGGAGTTCTCTCCGTACGCACCCTCAGGCGTCGCGTGCCTGCAGAGGATTTACAGCGACCCCAACGGATCGAATCGCATCTGCTGACCTGTGTCACACGCGGTACGTGCACGCACGTCATAGATCGCACGCTGTCCGTTGCACGCGGGGATCGGTGCTAGTCTTTCAGCCTGGACAGATCGGGCAGCTCGACTCAACGAGCTCCTGGGACGGCTCGATCGTAGTCTTTCGGCCCGAATTTCTGTTTGCGCCGTCGGCGCATGGCGTGCCCGGCAGGATCTCCGAACTGAACCTGATCAGCATCCTTGCCGGCCTGCCGCAGCACTTCACCGTCGGCGGCTTCGAGTTCAGTGCCATCCGCAATGTTTTGGCTCAGATGCATTCAGATTCCAAACTCAACGTGCCGGTGCGGCAGATTCACGCGCTGCTGCGATATCAGATTGCCGCGCTACTGATTCGCCTCGACATGGCGCAGCGTCCGCATGAGAGCCGAACACTGGCGCCTGCGTCCGAGGTTCTGCGGTTTCGACGCCTCCAACAACTGCTCAATGATTCCTTGCGTAAGTGGCATGACGTCGCGAGTTACGCTCACGCGCTGGGATGTACCGAGAAGACGTTGACCCGTACGACGCTGAACGTTGCGGGCGTTACGGCGAAGGCATTCATCGCGTCTCGCATCTGCGTGGAAGCCAAACGCCTGCTGGCGCATACGTCGCTGCCGGTTGCCACGATCGGCGAGCGCGTCGGTTTCAACGACGCCAGCAACTTTGTGAAATTCTTCAAGCGAGAAGTTGAATGCACGCCACTGGAATTCCGCAAGCACCATCAATCAAAGTGACAACTGCCTGATCTCCGCCGCCTAGATAGAACGAGCGCAGCCGCGTCGCATTGTCCGATTCTTACCATCGAGCGGCAGAATTTCACCGTGAACTGTCACGGGCATACGTCAGACTATAGTTCTGCCGCTTCTGTGCGCATGTAGTGCCGTGCTCGTTCAGATTGCTACCGGTGTCATGGCTATTGCTACCGGTAGCA
>CAMLEO010000144.1 GCA_946478975.1 uncultured Steroidobacter sp. | reverse complement strand
GGCCTGATTCCGTTCATCACCCGGATCAAGGTCGGCGGCCAATATCGCAAGAACGACTTCAACTCCAGGAACCTGCTGCCGCTGCCGTCGCTGGTGCCGGTGCAGGCGCTGCCTGCTGGTGTGAGCGTCGCGGACATCTCGCGTCAGATCACCGGACTGGACGATCTGTTCGGCCACGGCGCGCCGTCGAGCTGGGTCGCGGTCGACTCCAAGAAATGGCGGCAGGTGTTCAACTTCGATTCGTTCCAGTATTGCGGCATCGAGTGCGGCGCCAACAAATCGCAGATCCGCGAAGAAATCAAAAGCGGCTTCGTGATGTTGAACGTCAATGCCGGCGACTGGCTGCCGATCCCGGTGCGCGGCGATGTGGGCTTGCGCTACGTGCACACCGATCAGCTCGCAGTCGGTCACATTCCGGTGAAGGCACCCACGGGTGCGCCTTATCCCACGGTCGGCCAGCGCAACCAGGTGGATCGCACGTACGAAGACTGGCTGCCGTCGATGAACGTCGTAATGGAATTCACGCCGGATCTGCTCGGCCGTCTGTCGGCTGCGAAAGTGATGTCGCGTCCCGAGCTGGGTGTGTTGACGCCGAGCGCCAGCGTCACTGCTACGACGCGTACTGCGTCCGTCAACAATCCGATGCTCGATCCGATTCGGGCCAAGACGTTCGATGCGGCGGTGGAGTGGTACTTCCGTGAAGGTTCGCTGCTGTCGGCCGCGTTCTTCTACAAGGACATCGATACTTATATTCAGCGTGTGACCACTCAAGAGGTGTACAACACGCTCGGCCTGCCGGACGCGCTGCTCACTGGCACCGCCTCGGCGCCGACGGACGTGTTCACGGTGAGCCGCACGTCGAATACCAAGGGCGGTCCGCTGAAGGGCTTTGAGCTGAACGCGCAGTGGCAGCTGGATTTCCTGCCGGGCTTCTGGCGCAACTTCGGCGTGCTCGGCAACTACACGTATGTGACTTCGGAGATCCAATACATCCTGGCCACCAATCCGGACGGCACGCGCGTCACCACGCGTGACGACCTGGTCGGCCTGTCGAAGGATTCGGCCAGCGGCACGATCTACTACGAGAACGACAGCTTCAGCATCCGCACGACGGGCACCTATCGCGGCAAATATATTCGCGGTATTCCGGCCTCGCCGGGCAGCGACTTGCAAGGAAACAAGTCGACCATCTATGTCGATGCTTCGGCCTCGTACAACTTCAACGACAACCTGACCTTGATCCTGGAAGCGCAGAACCTGACCGACGAGCGCAATACGTTGTTCATCGACAGCACCCGCGAGGACACGCTGTTCGAAACGCGCATTGGCCGCACGTTCACTTTCGGCGCGACTTACAAGTTCTGATGAGCGATTGGCGCGCCGGGAGTGAACAGCTCCCGGCGCGTATTTCTTGCCGGCAACAGTTGACTACTTAACAGCTGGCGACATTCCGAAATCGCTGTCGCCAAAAAGCGTCAGCCACGGGCCGGTAAGTTCCGGGCAGCGCTGAGGGCGCAGCGTTCATCGTCACGTTAGAATCGATCGCCTGAAGTTCCTGGAAGCGATTGTCAACGTGGCCCATCACCCTCCCATTTTTGTCGTGCTGTCGATGGTGGTGGCGTGTGTCGGTTCATGGACGGCGCTCGATTTGTTTCGACGCGTTCATGCTCACACCGGCACCTGGCGTGGTGCATGGCTTGCGGCAGCCGCTGTCGCCATGGGCTTGAGCATCTGGGCGATGCATTTCGTCGCCATGCTCGGCTTCAATCCCGGCGTCGAGATCCGCTACGACATCGAGCTCACGGTGCTGTCGTTGCTGCTCGCAATTGCAGTCACCGCATTCGCATTCTTCTCCGCAGCGGCGCACAGCCGGCCGCATCTCATCATCGGCGGCCTGGTGATGGGCGCCGGCATTTGCATCATGCATTACGTCGGCATGGCCGCGCTGGTCGCGCCGGTGCATCTCCGTAATGAAACACCGTATGTCGTGGCCGCATTTCTGGTGGCGGTGCTTGCTTCGACCAGTGCGTTGCTGGTCGCGATTCGCGAACGCACGTTCCTGCAGCGGCTGACGGCGGCGCTGGTGCTGGGCTTCGCCATCGTCGGCATGCATTTCACCGCGATGGCGGGCGTTCGCATCCTGCCCGATACCGCGACCTTCGATATCACGCACGGCGGCATCGATGAAATTGCGCTCGCGACGGCCGTGGCGAGCGGCACGTTGTTTATTTTGTTCCTGGCATTGATTGCGGCGCTGTCGGATCGTCGTTTCGAAGCGATGGCGGCGAGGGAAGCGCTGCGTAGTGAGCAGCAGTTGCGAACCATCATCGAGCATCTGCCGCTCGGCGTGTTCGTCGCCGAGTCGCCGTCGGGCCAGATTCGTTTTTCGAACGCCGAGGCGGCGAAGCTGCTCGGGCATCCGGTCGGCGGCATCGCGATCTGGGCGCACGATCAGGACTATGGAGCGATCGATGCCCAGGGGCAGCGACTCGCGCCCGAACAGCATGTGCTGTATCAAGCGATGCAGGAAAGCCGACGCGTCGGCCCGAGGCTACAACCGTATCGTCGCGGCGATGGCGAGGTCATCCAGCTCGAAGTCACAGCGGCGCCAGTGTTGGAGCGCGCCGGCGATGGCGCGCTGGCGGTAGTCGCGTTTCAGGACGTGAGTGAGAAAATTGCCGCCGACGCGCGCGTCGCGACGGCGATGGCAGAAAAGGCCGACGCTCAAGCGGCGCTGCTCCACGCGCAGCGGCTCGAATCGCTCGGTCGCTTGACCGGTGGAGTGGCGCACGACTTCAACAACCTGCTGACGGTGGTGATCGGCGCGCTCGATATCATCCTGAAACATCCCGAGGATGCAGCACGTCGCACGAAACTTGGCGAAGCGGCGCTTGCGGCGGCAAGGCGAGGGGAGCGGCTGACCGCGCAGTTGCTCGCGTTCGCGCGACGTCAGCCATTGCAGCCGGTGGATTGTGACCTGAACGATCTGATTCGCGAGAGCGAGCCGCTGATCCGCGGTGTCACGAATGAAGCGCTCACGCTCAGCCTGCGTCTGTGCAACGACAAGGCGATCGCGCTGATCGATCCCACTCAGTTCGAAGCGTTGCTGCTCAACTTGATCGTCAATGCGGCCGATGCCACACCGCGCGGTGGAAAGATCACAGTCGAGACGCGTGTGAACGAGCTCGCGCCGGATGCGATTCCCGGCCTAGGCTCGGGCCCATACTTCTGCCTGCGTGTCTCGGACACGGGGCAGGGCATGAGCGGCGAAGTGATGAATCGAATTTTCGAACCGTTCTTTACCACCAAGAGCCCAGGCAAAGGCACAGGCCTGGGCTTGAGCCAGGTGTATGGTTTCGTGCGGCAGTCGGGCGGCGAAGTGCGCGTGCAGAGCGCGCTCGGGCAAGGAACAACTTTCAGCGTCTATCTGCCCATTGCCGATCGAGAAGCTGAAGTGCGGCCGGCGCTACCGAGCACGCCGGATATCGAGAATCCGTCGTTGCGAGTGCTGTTGACCGAGGACGATCCTTCGGTCGCGGGCATCACTGAGACGATGCTCAAGAATCTGGGGCACGACGTGGTTCGTGCGCAAAACGCGGAACAGGCGTTGCAGGTATTGAAGTCGGAGCGCCCGGTCGATTTGTTACTTTCCGACGTGATCATGCCCGGCGGCGTAAACGGCGTGGAGCTCGCGCGTGCAGCGGTCACGCTGCGGCCGGGGATCAAGGTGTTGCTCAGCTCCGGCTTTGCCGGCGAGTCCGTGGATCGGGCGATCGATGAAGGCTCCTGGCCGTTTCTCCGGAAGCCTTATCTACAGGACGAGCTCGCCGCACATCTTCAGCAGTTCTATGGTCCACCCGGCAAGGTTGCCTGAAGCCCGCTTACATCGACATGACTACATCGACATGCCGCCGTCGATCGAGATCAACTGGCTGGTGACAAAGCGGCTCTCGTCGCTGGCGAGATAAACGCACAAGTCCGCGACTTCTTCCGGCGTGCCCAGGCGGCCCATCGGCTGGCGCGAGACAAACATTTCTTTAGCTTTGTCCACGCTCCCGACCTGGTCGCCGAGCGCCGCGATACGCTGCTCGAGCGACGGCGAAAGGATGGTGCCGGGGCACACGGCATTACAACGAATCTGTTTGGAAACATATTCGGCGGCAACGGACTTCACCATGCCGATCATTGCCGCCTTGGTGGCGCCATACGAGGCGCGATTGGGAATGCCCATGATGGAAGAGGCGACGGAAGAAATGCAGGTGATGCTGCCGCCGCCGGCCGCGAGCATTCCCGGCAGTACGGCTCGCAGCAGGAAATAAAAACTGTCGACATTGATTCGAAACGCCCGCTGCCAGTCCGCCGGGCTGCATTCGAGGATGGAGCCGTTCTGAACGATGCCGACACAATGCACGGCTGCATCGAAGGTCGGAGCGCTGCGCGCGAACGCGGACACTGCGGCTTCATCGGTGCTGTCGAGGGCCGCGACTGAAATGCTGTCGCTGGCCAAATCTCCCAACACACTCGCATCGAGATCAGTGGCGTAAACCTTCGCGCCTTCGCGCGCGCAGGCTAGGGCGGTTGCGCGTCCAATCCCGCGTCCCGCCGCCGTCACCAGAACGCGTTTCCCCGAGAGTCGGCCTGCTGTGTTCTTCATGGTGTCCCAATATACGGACAGATTGTCCTCATGTCGATACTTTCCCGCCCTGTCGCCCGTGTCGAACGTCATCTACTATGTCCACATCTTGAGATTTTTCGATGGAAGGGCAGTTTTGAGCGCGGAAGTGGATAAAGAGACCTCGCTGGGCAAAGCCTTGCGGCTGCTTTCGGCGGTCGGGACTTGCAGCGATCCGGGCGGCATCAGCGTGGCGGAGCTGGTGAAAGTCACCGGCCTGTCGCGGCCGACGACCTATCGATTCCTGGCCGAACTGCAGGAGCACGGGCTGGTGCAGGCGGTCGGCAAACAATCCGGCTGGCAACTCGGGCCCAAGGTGGTCGCGCTCGCGGCGATGAGTGGCAGCGGAGCGGTGTTGCGACGACGGGCGCGCCAGGCCATGGAAGAGTTCGTGCGCACCGTCGGCTTCACCGTGCACCTCGGAATTCGCGACGGCTTCGACGTTGTTTATATCGACAAGGCGGAGAGCTCGAACTTCATGAGCATCTCTTCGGTGATCGGGCAGAAACGTCCGCTCAGCGTTACTGCGCTCGGCAAATGTCTGGTCGCGTTCGATGCCGATCAGAAGCTGGCGGAGAAGGTGATCGAGCACGGGCTGCCGGGACGCACGCCTAATTCCATCACCGATCCCAACGCGTGGCGCGAGACGATCGAGCGCGTGCGTAACGAGGCCGTCGCCTACGATCTGGAAGAGTGCGATGTCGGGGCGCGCTGTGTCGCCGCCCCGCTGCGCGATTCCCATGGTTATGCCGTCGCCGCGATCAGCATTTCAACGCTGGTGCGCCAGACCGACCAGATGGATTTCGAACGCATGACGACCGAGATCCAACGGTTGGCAAAAGAGATCAGCGCGTTTGGCTAATCCTCGATCCGGCGCCAGGCAATCAGATTCTGGCGCTGTTCGCCGAGTCCCTTGATGCCCAGGTGCATGCGATCGCCGGCGCGCAGAAAGATCTGCGTGGGCTTTTGTCCTTCGCCGACGCCCGGCGGTGTGCCCGTAGTCAGCAGGTCGCCGGGATATAACGTGATGAAGCGGCTCACGTAAGCGATGCAGGTCGCGACGTTGAACACCATCTTGTCGGTGTTGCCGGTCTGCATGCGCCTGTCGTTGACGTTTAGAAACATCTCCAGCGTCTGCGGATCGGGAATTTCATCGGTGGTGACCAGCCACGGGCCGACCGGGCCGAACGTATCGCAGCCCTTGCCTTTGTCCCATTGCGAGCCGCGCTCTTTCTGATATTCGCGCTCCGACACATCGTTCACGAGCACGTAACCCGCGACATGCGACAGCGCCTGCGACTCTTCGACGTAACGACAGGTTTTGCCGATGACGACGCCGAGCTCGACTTCCCAATCGGTCTTGACGCTGCCTTGGGGAATCATCACGTCGTCGTTCGGGCCGTTGAGGCACGAGATCGCCTTGGTGAAGAACACCGGCTCCGGCGGCAGCGGCAGGCCGGACTCTTTCGCGTGATCCGAGTAGTTGAGACCGATGGCGATGAACTTGCCGACGCCGTTCACCGGAACGCCGTAACGCGGTGTGCCGGGAACGAGCGGCAGGGAAGCGGGATCGATGGCGCGCAGCTTCGCGAGTGACTGCGCGCCGAGGTCGGCCGGGGTTAAATCGCGAATGTGCCCGGACAAGTCGCGCAGGCGACCTTCCGCATCGATCAAACCAGGCTTTTCTTCACCGCGGCGGCCGTATCGACAGAGCTTCATGGGGACTCTCGGGGCAGAAGGTTGCGAATAATCTCAAATAGTGGATTATGATCTTACATACCGAGACGATTGGGGGCAAACGAAATGGCGCCGGGGTCGGACACACTTAGCAAGATCGGTCAGGCCGGTGCCTGGGGCTTCGGCGGGGCTGCGATCGGCAACCTGTATCGGCCCGTCTCCGAGGCCGATGCATTCGCGACCGTCCGTGCGGCGTTCGACGCCGGCGTTCGTTACTTTGACACGGCTCCTCACTACGGCTTCGGCTTGAGCGAAAAGCGGCTCGGCGCCGCGCTCGCGTCCATCGATCCTCAGCAGACCGCGATCATTTCCACCAAGGTCGGCCGTCGACTCGCGCCGCGACCCGATGCCGATCTCACGCAAGCGAGGCAGGGCTTCGTTTCGCCCGAGCCGTTCGAAAGCGAGTTCGATTACACCTATGACGCGGTGATGTATTCGTATGAGGACAGCCGCAAGAAGTTGAAGCGCGACCTCATCGATATTCTCTACGTGCACGATCTGGGTGTTCGCACGCACGGCGAAGCGCACGCGCAACGGTTCTCCGAGTTCATGAACGGTGGTTATCGCGCTCTGCGCGAGTTGCGCGATGGCGGTGCTGTCGGCGCGATCGGCTTGGGTGTGAACGAGTGGCAGATCTGCGAAGAAGCATTGGCACACGGCGACTACGATGTGATGTTGCTCGCCGGTCGATACACGCTGTTGGAGCAGAGCGCGCTCGAAACGTTCCTGCCGCTGTGCGCGCGTCGCGGTGTCTCGATTGTGCTCGGTGGCCCTTATAACTCCGGCATTCTGGCGCGCGGCGTGAAAGATCGGAGCAATCTCATTTATGACTATCAACCCGCGCCGGCACACATCATCGAGCGGGTCGCAGCGATCGAAGCGGTTTGCGACAAGCACAACGTGATCTTGCCTGCGGCCGCGTTGCAATTTCCGCTCGCGCATCCTCAGGTCATCTCGGTAATCCCAGGCATGAACAGCCCGGCCGAAGTCGCGCGTGCCAAGGAATATTTGCACATGCCGATTCAAGCAGCGTTCTGGCGCGAGCTGCGCGAACGCAAGCTGATCCGGCCCGACGCTCCGGTTCCTCGCGAATGAGCTGCCCATGACACGCATCGACTCACATCAACATTTCTGGCGCTACGATCCGGTTGAATACGATTGGATCGACGCGCAGATGGGCGTCCTGCGACGTGACTTCCTGCCGCCGGACTTGCGGCCGCTGCTGGATGCTCAGGGCATCGATCAATGCATCGCCGTACAGGCACGCACCATCGAGACAGAAACGGATTTCCTGCTGGCGCTGGCGGCCGAGCATCCGTGGATTGCCGCAGTCATTGGCTGGGTGGATCTTCGGGCCGATGATTTAGAGCAGCGGTTGGAGCGTTGGAGCGGGGCGCGCAAGTTGGCGGGCTTTCGTCACGTTCTGCAAGCTGAGGCGATTCCGGCGGAGGGGCCGGACGCCGCGTTCCGTCGTGGCGTCGAGCTCTTGCAGAAGAAGGGGCTGATCTACGAGTTGTTGTTACGAAGCCCGCAGTTGAGTGCCATGGCTGAATTTTCTCGCGAGCACGATGCGCATTGGCTGGTGCTCGACCATCTTGGCAAGCCAAACATTCACGGCCACGGCCATGCCGAGTGGCGTCGCGATCTCGCGCCGATCGCAGCGTTGCCGCACGTCGTTTGCAAGGTGTCTGGGATGGTGACTGAGGCGATGGATGCTAGCCCGGCAAAAGTCGCGCCTTTTGACGGGCGTGTCGAAAGGGCCTCGGCCGCTTTCGACCAGATAAACAGGCGTGCGTTCAATTCCGCAGATCTCACGATGTACCTCGACACCACGTTGGAATTGTTCGGGCCCGAACGTTTGATGTTCGGATCCGATTGGCCCGTGTGCTTGCTAGCTGCCCCGTACGTGCAAGTGGCGGAGATCGTCGACAAATGGGCGGCGCGACTGTCTGCGTCCGAACGCGACGCGCTGTGGGGTGGCACAGCGCGCCGCGTGTACGAGCTCTAACGCTGAGGCGTCCGCAGGCGGGCCAGGAACCCGCCCAGGTATCTCATATCGACCGTGATCGGCGTATCAGCGCTCACCGTGCGCTGATCGACGCCGAAGTTGTTGCCGCGATCCGTGCCGTCCTTCGCCAGCACGAGCTGCGTGTTGCCGGTGATGCCGAGATCGGCCGGACGGAACGTCACAGTCCGTGTTTGTTCCTCACCGTTCAGCGCGGCCACATACCAATCCGCGCCTTTGCGTCTCGCGATCACGATGTGCGTATCCGGATTGCCGCCGAGGAAACGTGTTTCGTCCCACGCGGCCGGCAGGTGGCGCATCAGGTCCGCAACCGCCGGCGTTTGTTTGAACACGGCGCGATAACCCGCATCTTCGCGATCGGCCGCATCGCCGAAGTGCTGCATCCCCGAGCAGAAGGCCACGGCTTGAGCTAGCGAATGTGCGTAGCTGCTGTCTCGGAAGTCGAGCATGTCCGTGAACGCGACCGGCGTGTAATCCATCGGGCCCACGATGTTGCGTGTGAATGTGAGCCGGACATCGTGCAGCGCTGTCGGCATCGCCTCGGCACCGTAGACCGCTTCGGAGGCGACGAAGTTTGGAAAGCGACGTTCCCAGCCGCGCGGCAGCGTGTCGCCGTGGAAGTTCACCATGATGTGATATTTGGCCGCGTCGGCCAGCATTTCCAGGCGACGCTGAATCACGATCTGGTGATCGCTGTCCCAGAAATCGACCTTGATGGCTTTTACACCGATCTCTTGCAGCAGCTTGAACTCCGCCAGGCGTTCCTTGCGATCGCGAACGTTGCCAGTGCCGCGCCTGCCTTGGGGATTCTCGGTGCGATGAGAGTGATACCAGACCGCGACGCCAATGCCGCGTTGCTTGGCGTAACTCGCGAGCTCGCGCAGTTGATCGTACGGGTCGGCTCCTAACCATTTCGGCCAGCCGGCATCGACCAGCACATAGTCCCAGCCGAAATCGGCAGCAGCGTCGACATAACGTTTCTGGCGGCCTAAGTCACCGGTCGCCTCGCCTTTGGGCTCGGTGCCGCGCTGACGGCGATAGTAATACCAGTCCCAGGTGGCAACGCCCGGCTTGACCCAATCCGGCATGACGCCAGCAAACATCGGATCGAGGGGCGCGGCGAGATCGGTGACCATCGTGGTCGTCACTACTGTGCCCAGATCGCCGACGACCATCACTCGCCACGAGCTCGCGAACGGCAGCTTCACGAGCGGCAGCCGCGGGCCTTCGCGAAATTCAGCACGAGGCGGCTCGTCGTCGGTCGGAAAATCCACGGTGTAAAGGCCGTCGCTGACCTTTCCTGCCAGTCGCATCGGCGTGTAATTGCCGTCCAGCGATGACTCTGTGAGAAGTATGTACGTCGGCTTGTCGCCAGGCGTCGCGAACAGCGCGGGAAACATCCACGCATTCAGTGCGGCCTTGTCACGCGTCCAACCCGGACCGCGCGGACGGGGAAAGGCTGCAGCATCGACGCCCGATTGACCGGCGGCATAGCCCGCTTCATAGCTGCCGGGCAGCGCTTGCCGCTGCATCCACGCTTTGCTGCCGTCAGGAATATCGAAGCCGGTGTGCTCTTCGGAGATCGTCGCGCTCGCCGGCACGCTTTTCTGTTTTGGAATTTCGTAACGAAACGCCGCACCGTCATTCTGCGCATGGAATACGACTCGCAGATGCGCACCCGCGTTGCCGGTCGTTTCGAGCGTGAGGCGATTGGCGCGAACTGCGACCTTCGAGGTTTTGCCGTGCGCGAGTTGATAGTCGTCGGCGTAGGGTTCGACCTTCGCGGACACAACGCGAAGGTTCGGGCCGAAGTCGATATCGCCGTAACGCAGGCCGAGCGGCGACCAGTCGACGGCGACCGTTTCGTTGCGGCGGACGCGGTACTGCAGTTTGTTTGCTGCGCCTCGCAGTGCTACGTCCACCTGGATCGCGTGGTCCGGTGACGAAACATTCCAGCTCGATTCACTGCTGTTGGAGTCCGCTCGCGACGGCAGCCACGCGGTCAATCCCGCAGTGGCAACGATGGCGAGCACTATCGATCTACACATCTCATTCCCCCGTGTCGGTCATTGTTGCCAGACAGTGTACAGACAATTGGCTTGAAGTGGTCAGGCAGGAATAGCATACTTGGTCAGACAGTATGTGCATAACCTGTCGGCTAATGGCCAGGCCAACGGCCGACCACTTAGATGGAGCAGGGGGAAGTCATGCATCGTCCATTCTTCTGGATGGCTACCGCAGGAGCTTTGTTGTCCGCGGGCGCAGTGTCGGCGCAAACCACAGCGAGCTCGGAAGGCGGGCTCGAAGAAATCGTTGTGACTGGCGTGCGCCAGAGTCTAGAAAACGCCATAGCAACCAAGCGCGACGCAGCCGCAGTCGTCGATGCGATTTCCGCCGAGGACGTCGGCAAGTTTCCAACGGAAAACCTCGCGGAATCGCTGCAAAGAGTGACCGGTGTGCAGATCAGCCGCTTCCGCGGCGAAGGTCAGAACGTCACGATTCGCGGCCTGCCGAGCGACTTCTCGCTGGTGCAACTCAATGGCCGCACGCTGACGTCCGCGCTCGGCGCGTCGGGCAGCACTCTCAGCCGCAGTTTCGATTTCACGATCCTGCCTTCGGAGTTCGTCAGCCGCGTCGAAGTCTACAAGTCGCCGACCGCGGATCTGGAAGAAGGTGGTCTGGCCGGTACGGTCATCGCTCGCACGCTGCGGCCCCTGGATGTGGGCGAAACTCGTCTCGGCGGCTCGCTGCAGATGGCGAACGAGTCCAATCGCGATGAATGGGCGCCGCGCGCGTCGTCGTTTTATTCGGATGTTTTCGCCGACGGCAAACTCGGCATCGCACTCGGCGTCGCTTACACCAAGCGCCTCACCGAAACCCACGAACAGCGCATCACTCGTTATCGCCGCGCGACGGAATCGGCGCAGGGCGGTCTCGATCTCAACGGCAATGGCGTGGTCGAGGACGGGCGGGGCGGCCGGCCGCTCAACCCCACGGCGTACGCGATGCTCGATTCCTCGTTCCACACGATTTATCGCGAGGATCGCGAGCGCACCACCGGCATCGCCACGGTGCAATTCAAACCCAACGATCAATGGGAATTCGTTGCCGAAGGCTTCTACGGCAAAGTCGATTTGTTCTCGCCGCGCTACACGGACCTGTTACGCGTCGGCATCGGTTTGCAGCCGGGCGGCCCGGTGATTCCCGGTTCGATCGTGCTTCAGCAGCTGCCCGGCAACGACAGCTCGGTCGGCGACCGCGGCCAGCCGGTCAACACAGTGATGGCCGGCGCCTTCCGAGGAGTCGATGAACGCGCCGACGGCCGCACCGAAGAGCGCAAAGGCGATCTTTTGTCCACGTCGCTCAGTGGCACATACACGGGTGAGAGCTTCACGGTCACGACCGAACTCGGCTACTCGGTCGCGAAGCAAAAGCGTAGCGATCCACTGCTGGAAAATCAGCGGCGCGCCACGCTCGCATATGACTTGCGTACCGATTCCGATCTCGTCAGCTACAGCTTTGTCGGCGCCGACAACGCGGCACGGCTCGATCCTTCTACCTTCACGTTGCTGGGATTCAACGGCGAATGGGGCCGCAGGCGCGAGGACGAGCAGACCGACCTGTCGGTGGACGTGAAACAGAATTTCTCGTGGTGGTGGATCGACGGCTTGCAGTACGGCGGCAAGTACACCATTCGCGAGAACAACGAAAACAACCGCCGCATCACCGCCACGGCGCCGCAGATCAGGCAATTGTTCGGCGGCGGCCCGGATCAATTGTTCCTGCGCGAAGTGCACCCGAGCAGCGGCCGGTTCCTGGATGCCGACGGCAACACGTCCGGATTGTTCCAGCAGTCGTGGCTGGTCAATGATCCGTTCGCTTTCATCAAAGCGTATGGCCGCAAGGCGATCGAAGGCGTGTCGACGCTCACCAACGATCCGACCGGCATCAGCGACATCGAAGAAGATGTCAGTGCTTTGTACGTGCGCGCCAATCTCGGTCGCGGCGGCAAATTTACCGGCAACGTCGGCGTGCGCGCCGTCTACACCGAACAGAAATCGGTCGGTGTCGCGCCTGATCTCACCGCGATCACATTCGAGCCGCAGGCGGGCAGCGTGACGCGCATTCCGGCGGCTGCGCCGCTGACGGTCGATCGCAACTACACCGATATTCTGCCGAGCCTGAATTTGAAGTATGAGTTGACCGATGACGTCGCGTTGCGCTTCGCCGCGTCGCGCACGATGTCACGACCCAGCTTGCCGCAGATTTCGCCGTCGATCACCGCGTCCGGTGCGACTCAATCGCTGACGGCGAACAATCCGCAGCTCGATCCGTTCCGTTCCAACAACTTCGACCTCAGCGCCGAATGGTACTTCTCGCGCGGCGGCCTGCTCGCGGGCACGTTGTTCTACAAGGACATCGTGTCGCTGGTCGAGCGCGTGCAGACACAGATTCCCTTGACGATCACGCAGATCAACGGCGATGGCTCGCGCCAGCCTGTGAACCAGGTCTGGACCTTGAGCCAGCTGGTGAACGGCAAGGGCACGGCCGTCGGCGGCGTCGAAGTGTCGTATCAACAGAACTTCGATTTCCTGCCCGCACCCTTCGACGGCTTCGGTGTGCTGACCAACTACACCTACATGGACACGCACGGCGGCACGCCGCTGCAAGGCGCTTCGAAGAACAATTACACCGCTTCGATGTACTATGAAAAAGGCTGGTTCGGCGGCCGCGTCTCGTACACCTGGCGCGACGATTTCTACAACGGCGTGGAAGGCAACTCGCAGGACACGCGCATCACGCAGGACTTCGGCACCCTGGATGCGAACGTGACCTTCAACATCAACGACCACGTGTCGGCGGTGATCGAAGCGACCAACATCCTGGAGGAAGTGGACCAGGAGCGCTTCATGCCCATCGACCTGACCGCGTTCTATACCGATAACGGACGTCGCCTGCTGGTTGGCCTGCGCGGCTCGTTCTGATAAGAAGTGTCGGCGCCGCCGGTTGCACGATCCGTGCGGCCGGCGGCACCGTTGACTCTTCACGATCCAACAGAACCAGCCTCAAGGGGATTCATGATTGCATCCATGCGGTGGGCCGGCGCAGGCCTGGCGGGCATCCTCGCGTTTTCCATCGGCCCGGCCCGCGCCGACGCCATTCGCTTCGACACCGCTTCGAAATCGTTCGAGCTCAAAGCCGGCGCGGTTTCGTACGTGTTCGGCATCAACGAACGCGGTGAATTGCAAACAGTGCATTGGGGCGGCCAGCTGTCGGATCGCGATGCGCTGCCTGCAGCCAGCGTGGGGCACGACCGCTCTTCGTTTGAGCCCACCACCAACCTGGTGCAGCAGGAATATCCGGGCTGGGGCGCGGCGTTTTATGGCGAGCCCGCGTTGAAGGTGAGCTTTCCGGACGGCAATCGCGACCTCGTGCTGCACTATGTCTCGCACACCATCGATGGTCAGCAGCTGCGCGTACAGCTCAAGGACATCTCACGCGATGTGCAAGTCGAGCTGCGCTACGAGATCGATCCGGCGTCGGGCATCCTGGGGCGCTCGGCTCGCATCCAGAATCACACGCGCGCCGCGTTGAACGTCGAGCATGCGGCCGCTGCCGCTTGGAGCCTGCCTGCGGGCGACGACTATCACCTGTATTCGCTCTCCGGGCGCTGGGCGGGCGAGTGGGAATTGAGTGATACAAAGCTCGCGCATGACGCGACGGTGTTGGAGAGCCGCCGTGGCATGACGGGGCATCAGAACAATCCGTGGTTCGCGCTGGGTCATGATGAGACCAATGAGAACGCCGGCCCGGTTTGGTTCGGCGCGCTGGCTTGGAGCGGCTCGTGGCGAATCACCATCGAGCAGGATCAGCTTTCGCGCGTGCGCGTGACGGGGGGTTACAACCCGTTCGATTTCTCATATCGCCTGCAACCCGGCGCGGCGCTGGAAACGCCGGTGTTTTACGCGGGCTATACAGAAGGCGGGCTCGGCGAAGCGTCGCGTCTGATGCATCGTTTCCAGGTCGAGCACATCCTGCCGCACGTCGCTAACTCACAATCGGGCCCCCGTTTGCGGCCTGTGTTGTACAACTCCTGGGAAGCTACGCAATTCGATGTCGATGAGGCGGGGCAAAGCCGGCTCGCGGAGATGGCGGCGAAGATCGGCATCGAGCGCTTCGTGATGGACGATGGCTGGTTTGGCGCGCGCAACAGCGATAAGGCCGGCCTGGGCGACTGGGCCGTCAATCCGAAAAAATTTCCCAATGGTCTGCGGCCGCTGATCGACAAAGTGAAATCCCTGAACATGGAGTTCGGGCTGTGGGTCGAGCCGGAAATGGTGAATCCCGACAGCGATCTGTATCGCCGCCATCCGGACTGGGTGTTGAACTTCTCAGGCCGGCCGCGTACCGAGGCACGCAATCAATTGGTGTTGAACCTGGCACGTACCGATGTGCGCGATCATCTGTTCAACGTGCTCGACCGGCTGCTCACGGACAACGACATCGTGTTTCTGAAATGGGATGCGAACCGCAACTGGTCGGAGCCGGGCTGGTCGGGGCAGCGCGCGGAAGATCAACAGAAGATCTATGTCGCTTACGTGGAGAACTTCTATTGGATCCTGCGCCGCCTGCGAGAGAAACATCCGCACGTCGAGATCGAGTCCTGTTCGGGCGGCGGCGGGCGAGTGGACCTGGGCGTGCTGCGATTCACGGATGAGGTGTGGCCGTCGGATAACACCGATCCCTTCGATCGGCTCAGCATCCAGGACGGCTTTACGTATGCGTATTCGCCTGCGGTGATGATGGCGTGGGTGACCGATTCACCCAATTGGCTCAATCAGCGCAGCACCTCGCTGGAATATCGCTTCCTGTCGTCCATGCAGGGCTCATTGGGCATTGGCGCCAATCTCACGCATTGGAAAGATGAAGATTTCCAACTCGCCGGCAAGCTGATCGGCGAGTACAAGAACATGCGCGAGACGGTGCAGCGGGGCAAGCTGTATCGGCTGATTTCTCCTCGCAATGGCAGCGCGCACTCGGCGACGCAGTCGGTTGCTCAGGATGGTCATCAGGCCGTGCTGTTTGCGTTCTTGCATTCCGGCACGCGCGGCTCGCCTTATCCGCGCATTCAATTGCGCGGATTGGATCCGGAGGCGCGCTATCGAACGCGTGTGGTCAGCGGCAAAGTTCAGCCGGGCACGCCGGAAGAGGCGAGTGGCGCGTACTGGATGTCACGTGGCATAGATCCGGAGATGAAAGGCGATTTCCAGGCGACCGCGATCGTGTTCGATCGAATCGGGGCGGCGCGCTGACGCCGCCTCGATGATTGTTACTTCAGCAGCTCGACGATGCCTGAGATGGGCACGTCGAGCTGCTGAGGGGTCTGGCCGAGACGTAACGTTCCGTGATTCACCGCGCGTCCCTGGCAGTCGCGAACCTGGTACTTGAACGTGCCGATGTCTCTATCAGCGACGATCACGATGCCCCGTGAACTCTTGGCATTCACGAGATCGATTCGCGGGGGCGGGTTGGTTACTCGTGCCACCATGTCGGCATACAGCGCGATGATTTGTTTCTGGTCGGTTCGCGTGCTCACGATAGGATAGTTCGCGAGCGGTGCCGGCGCTTCAATGCGAGCGTTCAAGAGCACATCGCGATTAGCCAGCCAGTAGTCGGTGTAGAACTTCACCATCGCGTAGTGATCGGGCGGCAGCTGGCGCAGCTTCACCGACAGCTGCGGCACCGAGAACAGGATGTTTGTAAATTGAAACGCCGCCATTTCCACCGGCTCGCGCTCGTGCCACATGATCATGTCCGCGTGCACCGCCGTGCTGCCGCTGAGCAGGCGCAGGTCGATCGTTTTCACTTTGTTGGTGAGATACGCATTCGGGCTGTCACTGGCGCGAAACATATTGCCGTACTTGCGAATCAGCGGGCCGATGTAGGCTTGTCGAAACTCGATCATCACGTCCGGATTGATCGAGCGCAGCGCTGCCATCACGTCGGTCATGAGCCGATCGGCCGCGGCGTTGACTGACGGGTAGTCACGTCCGCCAGTCGCATCCATCACGGTGTTCTCGTCGGCGACGAATCGCTCGATGAAGTCCAGCTTGAAACCATCGATGCCCCACTCGCGGGCCGCACGCACGTAGGTGTCGACCAGGTACTGACGCACTTCGGGGTAACGCGGATCGAGCACGTAGGCGCCGAGTCGTTCGTCGAAACGCAGCGTTTGATTCTTGAAACGCTCCGCGGCCTTGGCGTTCTTGCCCATGAAAGGCACCGCATACCAGAGCATCACTTTCATGCCCAGGTTGTGGCTCGCCTCGACGAAGCGCTTCATGTCCG
>CAMLEO010000143.1 GCA_946478975.1 uncultured Steroidobacter sp. | reverse complement strand
GTTGACGTTATTACTAATGAGGCCGGCACTGTTCTGCAACGTCTTTCATATGATGCATTCGGTAAGCGGCGCAGCGCGGTCAACTGGTCTGGGGCGCTGACGGCGACCGATTGGAGTTCCATTGACGCCATGACTCATCGTGGCTTCACCTTCCATGAAGAACTGGACAATGTCGATCTGATTCACATGAACGGGCGAGTCTACGATCCGAACATCGGACGTTTCATCTCGGCAGATCCGTTCATCCAGGCGCCGTTGATGTCGCAGACCTTCAATCGCTACAGCTACGTGATAAACAACCCGTTGAGCCTCGTCGATCCCAGCGGCTATTCGTGGCTCAGCCAACAGTTCAAGAAGGCGAACAAGCATCTGAAGGCCGTAGTGCGCTTCCACTTGCTGCCGACCCCGCGCAACTTCTTCGAGACAATTCGGCAACTGCCGAATCAGGACAAGATCGACCGCTACATCATGACCCACGAGTGGGCATATAAGGTCGGTTATGCCGCGGCGGTTGTATCTTCGTGGTGGATTGGCGGATACGGCGGCGCCGTGTATCAGGCGTACTACACATATCTGGCAACCGGATCAGCCACGGAAGGAATGAAGGTCGGTATCATCGCGGCGGCTCAGCAGTACGCGACGAACTACTTCTCCACGGGCAGCGGCTTCAGCATGCCGACATCGTCATCCGGTCCGGTAATCGTATCCTTCGATTCAGGCGCGGGAGCGGCAGCAGGGCCGGATTTCTTCAATATGTTCCTGCGCGCTGCGCGGTCTGCGCCGAGTTCACCGGGGGTATACCGAGACGACCGATTTGGCGTGGAGCCGGACGAGATCGACAATGACGTGACGACCAATCAAACATTGCTCAATCATCATGCGATTCAAATCGTCACCCAAGGCAACCACACGACGATGACTGTGAATCTGCGGTACGGAGCATACGGCGCATCGGAATACGCGGAGTACTTGAAGAATGATCTCGCGCAGTTTGCCAACAAGACCTTCAAGCGCGGCAATCAATCGATCACTCTGCAGATCAACTTGATCCCGGGCGATGGAACGACATTGCCGTTTTACAGTCTGAAGAGCTGTACGTTCAGCGAGTGTAACGGTGCCGCTGCCAATGCAGACCGAGGCGCGAATCAGATCCGCTTCCGCAGACCTCGGGCAGGAACCGGTACGCACGAGTTGCTTCATACGCTTGGACTGGGCCACCAGCCCAACGCGACTGGGAGCATCATGAGCTATGCTGGGCAGCGAAGGCTGCTGTTCACAGACGCGAAGCGTCTGGTCGATCACTACAGACCTTTGGTGGATAACTAACCGAGCATCCAAATGAGGACATTCGTCATCGTAGTTGCGTCCCTGTGGGGCTCGGCATCCGCGTGGGCGGCGCCCGCGCAGCCTCCCTCCGCTGCGGACATCTTGCGCGTCCTCGCCAAGCAGTCCGGTGAGCCGCTCACGAGCGTGATCGAGGAGCGAACGCACAAGGAGGGTTCAAGCGCCTGGTATGTTGAAGCGGATACGGCTGCACGCGCTTCGATCGTTACCGAGCTATGCGAAAGGACGCGCGTATACGCCTCTGTGACGCCTCCCGGCGCGAGCAACGGCAGCTGGAGTGTCGAAGAGAGCGAACAGGGCACGGTCGTTGCGGTCAAGAAGAACGGCTCCGGTTGTGAGAAGCTTCCGGCGACTGCGTTCTTTTCAGTAGCTGACAAGGCAATATTCCCTGACGTCGTCATGCTCATGGACGCCATCCACCAGCTGGAGGCGTGTGCACGCAAAAGGCCGGACTGCAAAACGCTGGTGTCGGCCACGCCGTGGCGGCTGTTGGACAACCTGGGAGATGCCCCGGGTTCGCCGACGATTCTGGCGATCGATCTGGATCAGAATTTGAGCACCGATCGGCTAAAACACTATGACATCAGATTTTCGCTGGTCGGCTCGAAGCAGGATTACCGGGCGAATATCAGCGTGATTGACGGACAGGTGAAGCAGGTGGAGCTCAATCTCATTTATCGCTGACGGCTCGAAAGCTCGTCCCAACTCACTGCGGCAACTTCCGAAGCATGCCGTTTTCGTCGAACAACTTGGAGGCGTCGCACTTTTCGAGCAGTTGCGCGACGATCGGGTCGTTGGTGTCCAGGCGCAGGCCCTTCAGGGGCTTTGTGTTTGGGTGCAAGGGATTCGGATCGGTGTTGTCCGTGAAGGTCGAGTTGGCTCGCGAAACACTCAGGTGCAGCAGGATCGCACGGCGTGTTTTGCTATCACATCGTGCCAGCCGAGGATCCAGCGCCGCAGTCGCTTCCAGCGAATAGTCCACCAGGGGCGGGCCGGGCTGGTATTGCTCCGACTGCCGGAGCTTGCTCGGATCGATTCTGAAATCGCGACTCGAATCGCCCGGTAAGCCGCGAAACCCAATGACAACGACGATCAGCACCAGCCAGATCACCCAATAGGAAAGATCCCAGCCGGAATCGTCCTGAGTGGTGTCGGGCCGCGTCGGAGTGACGGGCTCAGCGACCGGCCGATGCTGTCCGGCCATGGCCGTTCGATCCCACCACTCGCGGTTCTCGGCGGGAATGACGATGCTCGGATCATTCCTGGCGCGCTCCAGGATGTGTTGAGCGAGCCGGTGATAGGTTTGCGAGCGGGTCAACGCGCTCAGGCGCTCGGCATCGAACGGGCCGGTGAGCACGTGATACACGTGCAAGTAGCCCGGCGTGACGGCGATGTCGCTCTGGTCGGCGACGTGAGCGCCGGTTGCGGAGGCACGCAGCTGCGCGTAGCTGGCGAGCAATTGGTTGTACGCGTACCAGTAGCGCGTGCCGATCGGAAAGATGTTTTCGTGATCGCGTGCGCCGAGCAGCGAGGCGAGGCGGCCTCGCCATGGACTGTCGTCGATGCCGGCGTCCAGGATCAGGCAGGCAACTTCGCCGATGAAATCGTTCTGCTCATCGAGCGTTGCAAATATTTGCGCCGCCCGGATCGATGTGACTTTTTGCAGGAAGGCATCGAGCTCACGCTGCGCCAGCAGCGCATGCAGGTCGGCGAACGCTTGCTGCTGAGCCGATAACGCTGGCGGTGTTTCATTGACCGCGATGACCGGCGTTTCGGGCATCGTCGCAGCAGCGGGCTCTTCGGGCTCCTCGGCGCGCTGCAGCTGATACTGCGCAAGCTTCTTGGCGGTTTCATACGCCTCGCGCAGCTTCATATAACCGGCAGGATCGACTTCCGGCGGCGTGACCTTGAGCTTGGCCGCATAGGCGCGCTTGATCGCACGCTCGTCCGTGGTCGCTTCGATCCCGAGGATGTCCCAAACGCGCTGGTGCATGGCTGTTAGCGATACGCATCCAATTGGTTCAGGAACGTTTCGAGCGCGTCGCGCACGCGAGCGATCTCATGTCGGTCCTGCCGGCCCACGACCGCCCGGAAGTGCACGAGTCGCTCCGAGATCGCCGTGCGCATCTCGCCCAACGATTCTTCGTAAAGCCGCTCCGCACGCGCCATCAGTTGCTTGTTCACGAGCTCATCGCGTGGATGCAGCTTCAGCTTTTCGAGCGCGGCAAAGCGCCGGTCGATTTCTTCCTTGGTCAGCACGCCTGGATTGCCTTCGATGACCAGGCGTTGTTTCTTGCCGGTCGACACGACCGTGACTTCGACTTCCAGCAGGCCGTTCAAATCGTACGTGAAGCGCACATCGATGGGCTGCTCGCCCGCAGCTGCCTTGGGCACGGCGACGTTGATCTCGCCGAGCAGGATGTTGTTCTTCACCAGCGGATTCTCGCCCTGGAACACGCGCAGGTTGATCTTCGACTGCTGGTCTTGCAGCGTGTGGAAGCGGCTTTCGCGGCTGATGGGAATGTGACTGTTGCGTTCCAGGATGGGCGCATACAAACCGTTTTCGAACTGGTTCTCGCCGACCTGGCGAGCAACTTCGACGCCCATCGAATACGGGCAGACATCGGTCATCACGACATCGTTCAGCGCCGCATCGCGCGCTTTCAGCGCCGCCTGGATCGCCGCACCGGCTGCAATCGCTTCATCCGGATTGATGTCGACTGCCGGAAATCTTCCAAACAACTTTGTGACCAGCTTGCGCACGATGGGCATGCGCGTGGCACCGCCGACCAGCACGATCTCGTCCAGCTGGTTGCTGCGCAGCTGGGCGTCCCGCAATGCCTGCTGGATCGGCCGGGCGAGACGGTTCAGCAGCGACTCGCAGTGGCGCTCGAAATCGGCGGCGCCGATCTCCCATTGCAGCTCCCGTTGCTCCCAGTTCACGCGCATGTGTGCTTTCGGTGCGCCGGAGAGCTCGCGCTTGGCGAGCTCCGCCTGGCGCGATACGCGTTCGAGCAATGCCTGCGGCGGTTTCAACGGATCGATCTTCAGCGCGCTGGCATGTTCGGTCAGAAACGCCTTGACCAGCTGGTCGCGGAAGTCATCGCCGCCCAGAAAATTATCGCCGGAGCTCGCGTGCACTTCGATCACGCCGTCGAACAGCTCGACGATGGAAACGTCGAAAGTGCCGCCGCCGAGGTCGAATACCAGGTATCTGCTTTCGGCCTGCCGGTTCGCGATGCCGTGGGCGAGTGCGGCCGCCGTAGGCTCGTTCAACAGGCGCTCGACGTGCAGACCGGCCAGCTTGCCGGCGGCAATCGTCGCTTTGCGCTGGGTATCGTTGAAGTACGCGGGGACGGTGATGATGGCTTCGGTGATCGGCGCGCCAAAGAATGCTTCGGCATCCTGCTTGAGCGAGCGCAGGACCAGCGCCGAAAGCTCTTCGGCGCGAAAGCGCTGCGTGCCCAGCTGAATCTCCTGCTGGGTGCCCATGTATCGCTTGAAGCTGGCGGCGGTGAGCTGCGGATGTGAAATCAGCCGCTCTTTCGCGGCCTGGCCGACCAGCATCGTGCCCGAATCGTCCAGCCCGACGACGGAAGGCGTCAACACTTCGCCCGCGGCGTTCGGGATGAGCCGCGGTGTGCCGTCTATCAAAGCGCCGATGAGACTGTTGGTGGTGCCGAGATCGATTCCGACGAGCATCGTGTTCTCTATCCGTAGGTTCAGCCTCTGCCGGCCGGAGTATCGGGCATCCTCAACGGTTCAGGTAGGGAACACGTCGCACCGCGAACTGGTAATGACCGGAACCGACCCGCAATGTGAGTCGGCCGTCCTCGAAGCTCGACGCCGTCACCCCGGGTGCTGACTCGGCAGAAACATCCCCTTCTCGCACGAGTTGCGCATTGCTCGTGGGAATGACCACCTCGGCAGTGGTGTTGAACGGCACGATTACTGTGAGTTTCAGCTCATCGCCGGCGGCCTGCCACTCGGACTCGAGTTGCCCGTAAGGCGTGCGAACGCTGCATCGAGCATGGCTCAATCCCGCCTGCTCGCCGAGCGGCGCGATGCGCGCTTTCTTATAACCAGCCTCCACGATCTGCACACCGCCGAGATGGCCGAACATCCAGTCGCCGACCGCCCCATAGGCGTAGTGATTGAACGAGTTCATGTTCACCGGGCCGAACTCGCCATCGGCACGAATGGTGTTCCAACGCTCCCACATCGTGGTCGCGCCCATGCGGATCTCGAACCCCCACGAGGGATAGTCCTCGTTGAGCAGCAGTCTCATCGCCAGATCGTCTCGCCCGATGCGCGAGAGCGCCGGCAGCAGCCACGGCGTGCCGAGAAAGCCGGTCTTCAAGTGATAATCGTCGGCGGCGAGTTTTGCGACGAATTTGCCGGCGGTCTGTGCGCGTTGCTGAGGATCAGCGATGAGATCCATGCCGAGTGCCATGGCATAAACCGTCTGCGTGCCGGTGTGGATCGATCCGTCGGGCGATCGATACGCCGCGACGAACGCTTCGCGGATCTTTGGAACGAGCGCCGACCATGTCGCAGCTTGATCCGCCTCGCCGAGGGCCGCGGCCATTTCCGCCATCATGCGCGTGTTCTCGGCGAAGTACGCGGTGGCGATCACGCGATGTTCGTCGAGCCGGTCCACCTGTTCCAGGTTCAACCAATCGCCGGAGAACCAGGAGCTGCGTCCCTCTTCGAGCAGGTTGCCGTCGCGAGTGGCGCTTTCGTAAACGAAGCGATAGAAACGTCGCATCGCATCCCAGTTTCGCCGGACGATCTGAGTGTCTCCGGTCGCGCGCCAAACTGCGTAGGGCACAGTGATAAAGGCATCGGACCAGCCGACGCCGGTTTCATCGAACTCCTTGCGCGGCTGAGGCACGACGGCGGGGATGTTGCCATCGGCATGCTGGCTGTCTCGCATGTCGTCCATCCATTTGGATAAGAACGCACGCGTGTCTTGATAGCGCGAAGCGGTTGGCGCGAAGACGCTGATGTCGCCGGTCCAGCCGAGGCGTTCGTCACGCGCTGGCGTATCCGTGGGAATAGAAACAAAGTTGCCGCGCTGGCCCCAGCGAATGTTCCGGACCAGCTGATCGAGCATTGGATGGGACAGTTGCAGATCGCCCGTGTGCGGCAGGTCCGAGCCCAGCACCACGCCTTGAACGTTGCTGACCTCCGGCGGCGCATCGACGCCGGTGATTTCGATGTAACGAAAGCCGTGCTGAGTGAAGGTAGGCTGATAGGTGACGCTCTCGTCGCGTGCGAAGGTGTAGGTGTCCGTGACCTTGGCGCTGCGAAAGTTGTCGGTATAGAGATGGCCGCGACGTTCGCCGAGCCGATACAGTTCCTCGGCATAGCGAATGCGAATAGTCTGGCCCTTCTTGCCGGTGAGCCGAACGCGTGCGACGCCGACCATGTTCTGACCCAGGTCATAAATATATTCGCCGGGTGAGGGCATCGTGCGCGTACGCGCCGTCAGCACCTCGGTGGCTCTCACCGGCTCATCGGGCTGTGGCACGAGTTTGTCTGTATCGGTAGCGACGACGGCGGCGGCAGTCCACGTCGATGCATCGAACTCGGCACGCTGCCAGCCGGATGGTTCAAGCAGTGCGTCGTAGATCTCGCCGTCTTGCAGATCGGTCTGGACGAAGGGGCCGTCGGTTGCTCGCCAGGTCTCATCGGTAACAAAGCTCGCTGTTGAGCCGTCCTCGTAAGTCACTTGCAGCTTGCCGATGAAGGCGAGTGTGTCTCCATAGACGCCGTGCCAGCCCAGCCCGACTTTGCCTCGAAACCAACCATCGCCGAGCGCGGCACCGATCACATTGCGACCAGAATGCAGCAGTGATGTCACATCATACGTTTGGGCCTGGATGCGTTTGGTGTAGTCGGTCCACCCCGGCGCGAGATATTGATCGCCGACGCGTTGCCCATTGATCGAGAGCAGATACAGGCCGCGTGCGGAAGCGTAGAGGCGCGCGCTGCGGACGGATTTGTGAAGATCCACCACCGTGCGCAGCAGTGGGCTGGAGTGGCTGGGATGCGCAATCCATTTCGCTCCGGACCAATCGGAAGGGGCGAGCAGCCCGGTTTCGAACCAAGCCGGCGAGCTCCAGCCGCTGGCCCCACTGTCGCCGTCCCAGATTCTCACTTGCCAGTAGTAACGCGTCGCCGATGCGAGCTGCAGCTGTGAAGGCAACCTCACATCGACCTGTCGATCCGACTGCACTCGGCCAGAGTTCCAAATGTCCGCGCCACTAGTCGTCGTGCCGACACGAATCTGGTAGGCACTCTGCGTGCCGCCACGCGCCTGCGAATCTTTACTAACGGTGGCCCATGCGAAAGAGAGGTCGTTTGCGTCGATCCCTAAAGGATCGGTGCGGCCATTGACCGTCGTCCCAGCAACCGACAGTTCCCGGTCGACGACCGGCACCGAAGAGCAGGCGACCAGCAGAGCTACAGCCGCCAGCCAGATATGAACGGGAATGCGCATCGAATCATTGTAACGAACCGGCCGCCGGCTGCGATGACACCAACATCCGTCTCCGTACGCCCCAGGAAGCTCTGACGTGTCTGTCGCTCCTCATCTGCCGAAAATCGGACCGCGATTCTCGATTCGAACCGGATCCGCTGCCGATATAGACGCGTTGGTCGAGATCGACGCCGACGCCTCGACGCTGTTCTTGCAGGCCGGGCTCGACCTGGAACTGCCCGCCGATCATCCGTTCTTCACCGCGGAGCGCGAGCGGTGGATGCGCTCGTTGGTTTCCGGCCTGACTCTTTTGGCGGTCGCCTCCACGGGCAGGGTGCTGGGATTTGCCGCGAGCGGAAGCCACGACGGTGAGCCCTATCTGGATCAACTTTCAGTGCGCACGCAGTTCATGCGGATCGGGATTGGTACAGCGCTGCTCAAAGCCACCGAGGCGACTGCGCGCGCGTCCGGGGGTCGAGCGCTGTGGCTCACGACTTATGGGCATCTCTCCTGGAACCGGCCGTTCTATGAGCGCGCCGGCTTTGCACTCGTGCCAGAGGCCGAGTGCGGGCCCGAAATGCTTGCGGTGTCGATGTTCGAGCGCCGTTGGCTGCCCGCGCCCGACCAGCGCGTGGTCATGAGAAAAAATCTCTAACGATCTACCAGCGCAGCACGCGCTTGCCCACCGTCGCGGTGATACCCGTAACCATCGCAATCGCGATCGAATACCAGGTGGCAACGAACAGCGGGCTGTCATCCGGACACGTCAAAGCGTACAGCAGCGCGCCGACCCCGCCGGACACGAGGCCGGCGATCGCGCCCGCCAACGTAGGATGCAGAGGCGCGCCGCTTCTTAGAGCGACAATCAAACACATCGCGGGCGGCAACGACAGCAACGGAATGAGCGAGAGACAATGAGGTGCGTTGTGGCCGAGCAGACGCGTGCCCCACGTTTCGGCGGGGTGGGTGGCGAGCTCGATGATGACGGCGGCAGCCAGCAGGCTCGGCGCGACGATCAACGACCATCGCCAGTGCTCTGCAGAGACGGGCCGCGCAACTTCCGTTAGAAACAATGCCGCGGCGGCTGCAATCGACGCGGCGAACACCAGTTTGAATGCGAACGGCACCGTGAAGAGCGCCTGTTCGATATCGCTGCGCGGATGGAGCAGCAGCAGAAAAAGCGCAATGGATGCGAGGATGCCCAGGCCGAGGGCGCGCAATAGAGTGACGGCCAACGGTGTCACCGGACGCGAGCCGTCCGCGGCCAGGACTCGAATGAGCTCTTCAGTCTTCACTGGGCACCGCTCGAAATATCGCCGCCAAGGTTCTCAGGCTCCGATGTAACGTTACGCGCACCGCACTTTCGCTCATCGCAAGGCTCGCGGCCACTTCTTGAGCGGAGCGTCCTTCGAGCGACACTGCCCGCACCACGTCCCGTTGCCGCGGTTTCAAGTGCCCCAGCACACGTTCGATATCGTAGGCATGGCCCTCGGCGGCTTTTTCGTCGCTCCAGAGGTGTTCCATCACGCTTTCAATGGAAACCTCGGTGCGCTGACCGCGACGCCGAAGCGCATCCACTACCTTGTTGCGAGCGATCGCGGCGACCCACGGCGCGACCGGTGTGCCGGGCACCCAGGTGCTCCGCTTCAGATGCAGGGCGAGTAACACTTCCTGCACTACGTCCTCGGGGTCGAGGCCCGCCGACTGCGCACGGCCACGCACGATGTTGCGCAGACTCGTTGTGAGGAGCACCAGCAACTGATGATACGCGCAGGCGTCACCTTGAAGCGATTGCTCCATTAATTCCGTCCACTGCCGTTCGCGCTCGTGAGAATTCACGACTGTTCTCGATAGTAACTTCGCTGCCGACCTGCGGATCGTTACAGCGGGCATCGATGAAATTTCCGCTGCGTTCAACAGACCGGACCAGCGGCGAATTTATGACAGCGAGGCGATCGGCCGCGGCTTTGTAACGAACCGGCGCCCGTGCGCGATGGTAGGTGGGCACGATCCAACCACGAGGTACGACATGAAAGCGGTACAAGCAGCCATTGCTCTTGCAGCGATAGGCATCCACCTGCCGGCCGGCGCTACGCCTGCCACCGAGTTCTACGGTGCACAGCACGCGGTGTTCGTCATGACCAACGACGCCGATCGGAACGAGGTCATTGCCTATGAGCGCAGCGACAACGGCACGCTGCACAGCCCGCACAAATATTCCACCGGCGGCCGTGGCAGCGGCGGCAATGTCGATCCGCTGGGTTCGCAGGGCTCGCTCACGTTGAGCGATGACGGGTCGTGGCTCTTTGCCGCCAACGCCGGCAGCGGCTCGCTGTCGGTGTTCCGGGTGTTCAACTCACATCTGCTGTTGACCGATCGCGTTCCGAGCGGCGGCAGTGAGCCGAACGCAGTCGCACAGCATGGCAGGCTCGTCTATGTGCTGAACACCGCCGGGAGCAGCAGTGTCGTCGGCTTCCGTCTGCAAGGCGGCAAGCTGCTGCGCATTCCAAACTCACAGCGTTTCTTGAGCGGCAATTTCGTGAACTCGGCGTCGATTGCGTTCAGCGCAGATGGTCGTCAACTCGTGGTGACTGAGCGCGCGACGAATAGCATCGATGTGTTCCGAGTGCAGGCGGATGGACAGCTATCGCCGATCACCGTGAATCCCGCGGTCGGTGCCGGCACTTTCGCAGCGACGTTTGCTCCAAATGGCGCGCTGCTCGTTTCAGAGACCGGAGGGCCGGGTCCGAACAGCTCCACGATTTCTTCTTATTCGATCATGGCGGACGGCAAGCTCGCGCCGATCAGCGCCACCGTGCCGACGCTGGGCGCAGCAAACTGCTGGAACGTCGTGACACCGAACGGCCGCTTCGTGTACGCCTCGAACGCCGGCACGTCCTCCATCTCGGGCTTCGAGATCGCCAGGAACGGTGCGCTGACGCCGCTGCCGGGCACCGTAGTCGGCATCAATCCGCAGGGATCGACGAATCTCGATATCGCCGTCAGCGCCGACGGCGCTTATTTGTATTCATTGAATGCGCGCAGCGGCGCGATCGGAATATTCCAGATCGAATCCGACGGACGCCTGACGAACTTCGGCACGCTCGAAGGTCTGCCGGCGGCCGCGGGTCTGAATGGAATTGCGGCCAACTGAGCTTTACTTTACTGGAGAAGAAACATGCGATTGAAGAATCATTCAGGGATTGCCCTCGCCACCGCTGCAGCGATGCTGTTCGGCTCCGCGGTGGTCAGCACCGCCATCGCCGGAGAAGCCGACAAGATTGAATGCATGGGCGTCAACGCTTGCAAAGGCCACTCCGCCTGCAAGACCGCCAAGAATGAGTGCAAGGGCATGAACTCCTGCAAAGGTCAGGGGTTTCTGGAGATGACCCAAAAGGAATGCGCGGCGGCGCAAGCGAAGATGAAGGAAGAGAAGAAGTAACGCGGATGACGGCCGCGGCGAGGTGTGTTCTCGCCGCGGCCGGCGTCAACCGATGCGCGTGAGTTGCGTGTAGGTCAGTCGCCAGCGCTCAGCGTTCTTGATCCAGACGTGCGCGATGCGCACCTCGCGATTCTGTCGCTGGCCGTTCTGCGTCCAGGTGAGGTGCAAGCGGCCTGCGGTCAGTGCGGTGGTGCCCCAGATCTTCAGCACAGGCTCTTGCATCACGTAAGGATCGAGCTTGAATCCCGGCACGGTGAAGTCGGTCAGATAGGAGTGCTTGTCCTGCACCGACGAGTCGGAGTTCACCAGGAGGTAATCGTCCGCGACGATATTTGCAAGCATCGCGATGTCATTGCTGAAGGTCGCCTGGTCGTATTGCTTGATGGTTCTGGCGAGATCGGAGGGTAGCTCGCCCGTCGGCGCAGGTGCCGCTGAGTTTGCAACATCAGCGGTCAGCGCCGGCGCGGTCGAGGCCATCGCCAGCAGGGTTCGTCGCGCCAGGTTGGCGCCCTCATCGGGTCGGCTGCGCATGAGTTGTTCTATATGAGCCTGCTCAGTTCTTCACTCGCGTGTCGACTGCAATCCAGTTGACTTCCCAGGTCTTGCCGCCGTCGTCGGAGAAGGCCTGCTCGAACCGGCACGAATCTGGCGTAATGTCGGTCCATACATTGCGAACCAGAATCGTACGGCCGTCGAACACTTCCTGATCGTAGAACTCGCCGCGTCCGTCTTTGAATTCGCCGACGGTGGGGACGCTCAAAGTGCCGCTGCTCGCGTTCGCGGTGTTGAGGCTCCATTGCCGGGCCTGCGGATTGTATAGACGCAGCGACAGCACATAGACGGGGCCATCGGCAGTGTCCAGCTTGAGCTCCGCGAGGTTGGCGCGACCCTCCCAGACTTTCCGCACGACAGTCGTCCCTTGAAGCTCGACCCAGGTCGTCGAACCTGTCAATGGCTTCACCAGGCGCTTGAGCTGCGTTCTCCAGGTACCGATTTCAAAGTCGAAGTCGTGACGTCCATCGCGCCGCTCGGCTGCGGATTGCACGTCCACGGCGGGTGGCGCGACGCTCTGCTGAGTGATCCCGGGCAGCGGCAGCATCATCAACGCGAGGCCGCACGTAATCAGATATGCGCGAGAGCTTCGCTGCAAATTCATACGGATTCTCCACGTCGGTGTGCTCATTGTCGAAAGCGTGCCGTAGACTGTGGCCTTTTAAAAGGTCCATTCTTTGTGTCATTCGTAATACCACTTCAGGAGGGCGAACCGCTCTCGCGCCAGATCTACCTCTGGTTTCGGCAGGCCATCCTGCGCGAAGAGCTGAAGAGCAAGGAGCGTCTGCCTTCGACTCGCGAGCTGGCCGATCATCTGAATGTTTCGCGCACGGTGGTGGTGCTCGCGTACGAACAGCTGCTCGCTGAGGGCTTCGTGTGCGGCCGGGCCGGCTCGGGCACCTATGTCGCCGAGGGCCTGGCTGCCAGCCGACCCAACACGCGTGCGAGCCGTACGAATGTGCGGCTGTCGAGATATGGTCGGGCGGTGGTCCAGTCGGCGCCGAAAATCGAAGTCCCGGCCCGACGCGCCACTTCGTTTCGATACGATTTTGCTTACGGACGCAGCGATATCGAATTGTTTCCCTTCGAGACGTGGCGCCGCCTGTTGTTACGTCACGCACGCAAGGCGTCGGTGCGGGCGCTCGATTACGCATCGGCGGGCGGCAGCATGGCGCTTCGCGAGGCATTGGTCAGTCACCTCGGTCGCTCCCGTGCGGTGGTCTGCGATCCATCGCAGGTGATCATCGTCAGTGGCTCACAACAAGCCTTGGATCTGATCGCGCGCGTCTTGGTCGAGCCGGGCGATCGAGTCGCGATGGAGAATCCCTGCTATCAAGGGGCGAGGGAAGTGTTTCGCAGCGCTGGCGCTCGCTTGCTGCCGGTGGCGGTCGATGAAGAGGGACTCGACCCGGCCACGCTTCCCAAGCGGGCGCGCCTGGCGTTGGTCACGCCGTCGCACCAGTTTCCGACGGGTGCCATTCTGCCGCTCGCGCGCCGGCTGGCATTGCTGGAATGGGCAAGGCGAACAGACGCGTTGGTCATCGAAGACGATTACGACGGCGAGTTCCGCTACGAGGAGCAGCCACTGCAGTCACTGCAGGGTTTGGACAGCGAAGGTCGCGTGATCTACATCGGCACGTTCTCGCGCACCGTATTCCCCGCGCTGCGTATCGGATATCTCATCGTGCCGAAGTCGCTGATCGCGGCGTTCACATCCGCCAAATGGCTGTGCGACCGGCACACCGCGACGCTGGAGCAGGAAACATTAGCGGAGTTCATTGCCAGTGGGATGTACGAACGTCACCTGCGCCGCGTCCGCCGCAGCAACGCCGCGCGTCGCAAAGTGATGCTCGACGCGATTCATAAACATCTCGACGACCGCGTCCACGTGACTGGTTACGGCGCCGGCGCTCATGTCGTGCTGTGGCCGAGTCGGCGCCTTTCCGAGAGCGCCGTCATCGAAGCGGCCGCATCGCGCGGGGTGGGAATCTATGGAATATCGCCGTATTTTCTGGAGCAGCCCGCAAGATGCGGATTCATGTTGGGTTATTCGCGAATGAAGGAAGCGGACATCCGCGAGGGGATCCGGCGGTTGCGCCCGCTGCTGTGAGGCACGTTCTGGTATTTTATTCCCCTGGCTATCCGCCGCCGCTGGACTTCACAACTCATGATCACACGCCGCAGCCTGCTGCATTCCGCTCTGAGCGCCACCGCATTGTCGGTGGCACCGCCACTCATCGCCGCTTCCCCGAAGCGCAAGTTCAAGCTGAAGTTCGGTCCCCACTTGGGGCAGTTCACGGCCCATGCCGGCGTCGGCCTGGTCGACCAGCTGAAATTCATGGCGGATGAGGGTTTCACCGCCTTCGAAGACAACGCGATGATGCAACGCTCGCCCGCTGAGCAGGAAACGATCGCACGCACATTGCAACAACTCGGCATGTCGATGGGCGTGTTCGTTGTTGCAGTGGGAGGCAACGAGAACAAGATGTTTACGACCGGTGAGCGGGACAATCCGAAGCTGTTCGAGAAAGCCTGCCAGGCCGCAGCCGAGGTCGCGAAGCGTGTCAATGCCAGGTGGATGACGGTCGTGCCGGGCGTGTTCACGCGTGAATTGCCGATCGGCATCCAGACCGCCAATACAATCGACGTGCTGCGTGCGGGCGCCGAGGTATTCGAACGCGAGAACCTGGTGATGGTGCTCGAAGCGCTCGCAGATTCGCCCAATTTGTTTCTGCGCACCGCCGATCAGGCCTATGAGCTCTGTCGTGCCGTCAACAGCCCCGCCTGCAAGATCCTGTTCGATATGTATCACCTGCAGCAGAACCAGGGCTCGATCATGGCGAGCATCGACCAGGCCTGGAGCGAGATCGGGTACTTTCAGATGGGCGATGTGCCGGGCCGGCTGTGGCCGGGCACTGGGGAGATGAACTACGGCAACATCTTCAAGCACATCGCGAAAAAGATGCAGGAGAGCGGCCGCGATTTCATCTTCGGCATGGAGCACGGCCCGTGGAAACCCAACAAAGCAGATGAGCGCGCCTGCATCGAGTCGTACGTGTCGATCGACGCGTCATTGTGATCGCGTGGCTCAGCGCAGCCGTCACGTCATCAGCAATGAATGCACGTCGGATCCCACAGGTCGCGCAGCAGTGCGTCCGACGGCTCCCACTCACTGATCGCAGGATGAATCAGCAATGCCTTGCGCGCAGTGAGCCGTGACGCCATCAACGCCGCTTCGATCGTGGCGCGTTCGTAGGCTTTCACGGATTGCACCAACCCGAGCACGGCGTCGGGGAATGGCTCGGTCTTTTCCGTCTCGATGGAATCCTGCTCGATCCAGCAGGGCAACTCAGCAACATCGGCGTCGGGAAGATTGCTGACCGCACAGTCGTTGCGGGTGTTGACGACGATGCGTGCGGGGCGGGCGCCGGTCAGCGCGAGCATCACATCGATGGCGATGCGGTGATAGCCGCTCGCGACGCGAAATGGATCGATGTGAAAGCTCGCATCGGGATCGAAGGCGGAACCTGCGGACGCTTCCAGGCGCATGTACGAGCCCGAGCGCCGATTGAGGTAGGCCGCGTATTCGGCAATGGCGCCTTCGCCATCGCCACTGCCGAGTCGGTCGGACAGCTTGGTGAGCAGCGTTCGATTGAGTGCATCCACTTCGGTGCCGCGGCTCGAGCCATGTTTGAGCTGATTGCGATGGGCGCGGGAGCGGCAGTAGTAGAAAAAGAGATATTCCGTGGGAATGAGCCGCAAGGTGCGGATCATTTCGAAGTCGAACAGCGGCGCCGAATATAACTTCGCCAGGATCGCGTCGCTGGCGAGCACCCGATCTGTCACATCCTCGCCGCGCACCAGCACACGCCGCACCCAGCCGAGATGATTGAGCCCGATATAGTCGCAGACCACGTCGGCGAAAGGCTCGCCCAAGGCATGCGCGATGTTGTGGAACAGCTCCGTTGGTGTGTCGCAGATGCCGACGACGCGCGCGTTCGTATGTTGCGTGATGGCTTGCGTGATGAGCCCGGCGGGATTCGTGAAACTCACAATCCAGGCTTGGGGGCTGAGGCGCTCCACCAGCCGCGCCTGCTCGATGGCGACGGGGACGGTCCTGAGCGCCATCGCTGCACCGGCGGGCCCCGTGGTTTCCTGGCCGGGATAGCCGTGCTGAATCGCGGCTCGTTCATCGGCGGCGCGGGTGGCAATGCCGCCGATACGAATGCTGTTCATGACAAAGTCGGCGCCTTCGACGGCATCCTCCAGCGACGTTGCCTCTCGGACGCGCAGCGTGCCGCGTTCTTTGGTAACGATCGCCCGACCCAGCTCGGCCATGATGTGCAAACGTTCCGCATCCGGATCGTAGAGCACGAGCTCATCGGCACCGAGCGCCGCGGCGGATTCGTTGATGCCGAAGACCACCAGCGGCGTGCGCACGCCGCCGCCGCCGATCAATGCAAACTTACGTTTCGTAGGTTCGCTCATAAACTTTCCACAATTCCTCACGATTGGGGAGCGTGCCGAGCGCTCCAGCGACGCGCGTCGACAACGCGCCGCAAATACAAGCGCGCCGCAAACGTTCCTTCGCGGGCGCAGAGTCGAGAACTGCATCGATGAAGCCGGCATCGAACGCGTCGCCCGCACCGGTGGTGTCGATCGCTTCCACGGCTGGCGGCGGCACACCATGAATCGTTTCGCCTTCGACGCTGATTGCGCCGCGGGCGCCGAGCTTCAATACCGGAGCGCGAAACTGCTGCTGGCTCGCGAAGGCGAAGTACTCGCGAGGATCTTCGCTGCCGCACATCAGCCCGGCTTCTTTTTCGTTTGGCAGCAGGTAATCGACGGCCTGGCAGATTGCGCGGTTGTTGAGATCGCCAAACCATTCGGGCCGGAAGCCAACGTCCAGGGAGACCGTGGTTCCGGCGTCCCGAAGTTGGGGTAACAGCCGATCGGCAAAGGG
>CAMLEO010000142.1 GCA_946478975.1 uncultured Steroidobacter sp. | reverse complement strand
CGAGCTCATGGACGGCCGCATCGGCGCGCACAGCCGGCCTGGCTCGGGCTCGACGTTCTGGTTCACGCTGCCGTTTGCGCAGCGCTCGGAGACGACGGGTACAAATAAAGTACTGGCGCTGGATGTTCATCACGCACCTCCACCGGCGATCGAACGCATCGGCCACGATGCCGTGCGTGTGCTGGTCGTGGAAGATCACGCGGTCAATCGCTTGCTGGCGACGCGCATGCTCAAGAAATTCGGCTGCGAGGTGCAGATCGCCGAGAACGGCCGCATCGCCTGCGAGCGGACCGCTCACGAATCCTACGACCTGGTGTTCATGGATTGTCAGATGCCGGAGATGGATGGCTTCGAGGCTACGCGTTTCATTCGCAGCCGCGAGAGCGAAACCGGCGGTCACTTACCCATCGTCGCGCTGACGGCGAATGCCATGAGCGAGGATCGCGAGCGTTGCCTCGACGCAGGCATGGACGATTACATTCCCAAACCCTACTCGGCCGCGGATTTCGAGCGGGCGCTCGGCCGCTGGTGCCGGCCTCAAGCGTTGCCGGCGGTCGGCAACGAGAAATAAACCGTCGCGCCGCGACCTTCGGCACCTTCAGCCCAGGTGCGGCCGCCGTGACGTTGCACGATGCGCCGGACATTCGCCAGCCCGACGCCCGTGCCCTCGAAATCCTTCTCGGTGTGCAGGCGCTGGAACACGCCAAACAAACGATCCGCGTACTGCATGTTGAAGCCGACGCCGTTGTCTTTGACGTAATAGATGATTTCGTTGTCGGCCTCTTCGGCGCCGATTTCGATTTTCGCCGGGTCGCGCGGCCGCGTGTACTTCACCGCGTTTGCCAGCAGGTTCACCCACACCTGTTTCAGCAGCTGCGGATCGCCCATCGTGTCCGGGATCGCATGCCGCTGCCAGTCGATGCGGCGGTTGGTGAGATCGGGCGCCAGGTCCTGGAAGGTTTCATCGATCAGCTCGGTCATGCGAATGCGCTGCCGATGCATGGCCGCGCGGCCGATGCGCGAGAACGCGAGCAGATCGTCGATCAGTCGCGTCATCCGCAGCGCGGCCTTTTGCACCGTGGTCACGTGGCGCCGTTCTTCGGGATTCAGCTTGTTGCTGGCCGATGCTTCGAGAATAGATATATACGAATGGATGTGCCGCAGCGGCATGCGCAGGTCGTGCGAGACCGAGTGACAGAACGCTTCCAGATCGGCATTGGCCGCGAGCAGATCGTCGTTCTTCTGGCGCAAGGCGTTGTTGAGCTCGCTCACCTGCTCGGCGATGCGCACGCGCTCGGTGATCTCCTGTTCCAGCTCGTGGCGTGCACGGTCGAGCTCGACAAATACCGCAACCTTCGCGCGCAGCACTTCGGGCTCCAGCGGTTTCATCAAATAATCGACCGCACCCGCCGAGTAGCCGCTGAACACCATCTCCGCCGTTCGCATCATGCCGGTGAGAAAAATGATCGGCGTCGTTCGCGAACGTTCGCGGGCGCGAATCAGCGCCGCGGTTTCGATGCCGCTCATGCCGGGCATCTGCACGTCGAGCAGAATCACGGCGAAGTCGTTTTCCAGCACGCACTTGAGCGCCTGCTCGCCGCGCACGGCGCGGATCAGCCGCTGCCCGAGGCTTTCCAGCACTGCTTCCAGCGCGTCGAGATTGGCCTGCTCGTCGTCGACCAGGAGGATGTTGGAGATATGCGGTTGCGCCATCAGTGTCTCTCCTCGCCGTCGCGTCAACATACTTTGCGATAGATGCGATATCGCATCGACAGCTGCTCGTAACAGGCCTGGTGCCGGGACAGATGCAGCGATTCGCTCTGGCCCAACGCCAGGAAGCCGAAGCGCACCAGGCTGTCCCGAAACAATTGATGCACGCGATCCTTCAGCGCCGGGTCGAAATACATCAGCACGTTGCGGCAGAAGATCACGTGGAACTCGTTGAACGAAGCGTCGCGCGCCAGGTCGTGACGAAACACGGCAATGCGCTCCAGTACTGCCGGATCGATCACCGCCCAAGACTTGCCGCGCGTGTAGTAATCCGCCAGGTCGCGCACACCTCCAGCTGCTCGATAGTTGTGTTGATACTCTTCCAGGCTCGCCAGCGGCAGCAGCCCGCTGCGGGCCTGCTCCAGCACCGCTTCGTTGATGTCCGTCGCATAAATTCGGCAGCGCTCGTACAGCCCTTCTTCGCGTAACAGTATCGCCAGCGACAACGCCTCCTGCCCCGTCGAACAGCCGGCGACCCACAAGCGCGGATACGGATAGGTGCGCAACACCGGCACCACGCGCTCCCGAATGCATCGAAAAAACCTCGGGTCGCGAAACATGGTCGTGACCCGCAACATCAGCTTGTCGAGCACTTGCTCCAGGAAGCGCGGGTCGTGACGCATGCGCTGCCCGAGCTCATCCATGTTCGACAGACCTTCGCCGGCGAGCAAACTGCGCAAGCGCCGCTGCAGGGCGCGAGTGCCATAACCTCGCAGATCCACGCCGCTCAGTTCGAACAGCTGTTCCAGAAACGGTTGCAATCCCGGCAGTGGCGAGCTCAGTTGCGATTCTTGTACAGCCATACGCGCAGCATGGATCGCAATTGATCGAGGTCGACGGGCTTGGCGAGATAATCCGAGGCGCCCGCCTTCAAACATTCTTCTCGCGCGCGCGCCATGGCTTTGGCCGTCAGCACGATGATGGGCAGCTGGGCGTGCCGCTCCATGGCGCGAATGCGCCGGATGGCCTCGAAGCCATCCATCTCCGGCATCATCACATCCATCAGCACGACATCGAACTGCTCGTTCGACTGCAGGATCTCCAGCGCACCGGCGCCGCTCTCGGCGTAGCGCACGCGCATGTGATGACTTTCGAGCCCGGCGGTGATCGCGAAGATATTGCGCACGTCATCGTCGACCACCAGCACACTGCGCCCTCGCAATGTCGGATCTTCTTTGCGCGCTCGTTCCAACAGACGTTGTCGCGACTCGGGCAGCCGCGACTGCGAATAGTGCAGGAACAACGATGTTTCATCCAACAGCCGCTCGGGGGAGCTGGCGTCCTTGACGATGATGGCCTCGGAGACGGCACGCAGCTCGGTTTCTTCCGTGCGTGTCAGCGGCTTGCCGGTGTAGATCACAACGGGCGGCGAACGTTTGCCGAGACGGCGCTGCAGAGTGGCGATCAGATCTGCACCGCTCATATCCGGCAGGCCGAGATCCGTGACCATGCATTGAAAGCGCTGACTGGCCAGTTCCTGCAACGCCTCGGCGGCCGTTCCAACCGCGACCACCTGCACTTCGCTGCCGCTGAACAGCTCGGCGATCGCCCGTCGCTGCCGGTCGTCGTCCTCGACGATCAACAGCCGCCGCACTGGATCTTCGATCAGCGCCAACGTTTCGCCCAACACCGAGTCGAGCATTTCGCGCGTCACCGGCTTGTGCAGGAACGACATCGCGCCGAGCATCAAAGCACGCTCGCGCTGATCGTCCACCGAGATCACGTGCACCGGCAGGTGGCGCAGCTCGGAATCGTGTTTCAAACGATCGAGCACCGCCCAGCCATTGCTGTCCTTCAACAGCAGATCGAGCGTGATCGCGGACGGGCGGAACCGTCTGGCGGCACGGATCGCCTCGTGCGCCGAGCGCTCGACGATGACTTTGAAGCCTTTTTCTCGGGCGAAATCCGCAACCACGGCAGAGAAGCTGCGGTCGTCTTCGATCACCAGCAGAATGCGATCGCCGGGCTGAAGATTGGAACGATCGTCATCGCTCTCCTCGGCCGCTTCTTCTTCCACCGCTTCGTCGACGCTGGCTGGCGCGAGGACACGTGCGGTCGGCACCGCAGGCGCTGGATGCGCAGGAGTTTCAGTGAGCGTGCGTGGCAGATATAACGAGAACGTGCTGCCCACACCGGGCGTGCTATCGAGCGTGAGCGCGCCCTGTAACACTCGCGTGAGCTCGCGACTGATCGACAAGCCCAAGCCCGTTCCGCCATAGCGGCGCGCGGTGCCGGCATCGGCCTGACGAAATGCTTCAAACACAACTTCGCGACGATCCTCCGGCACGCCGATGCCGGTGTCGATGACGCGAAACGCGATCACTTCGCCCGCCTTCGCCAGCGTCGGCACGACGCCCGGCCAGCCCGAGCTCACGCGCTCGATCTTCAAAGTCACACCGCCTTTCGAGGTGAACTTGAACGCGTTCGACAACAGGTTGCGCAGGATCTGTTGCAGCCGGCGCGCATCCGTCACCATCGTGGACGGCACGTCGGGCGCGACTTCGATATTGAAATACAGGCTGGCATTCTCGGCCACGTGCGTGAACGCCTGCCGGATGTGATCGATCAAGTCGCCCAGGCGCATTTGCGCGGCATCGGCAGTGACCGTGCCGGACTCGATCTTGGCCAGGTCCAGGATATCGTTGATCAGCTCCAGCAGGTCGTTGCCGGCACCGTGAATGGTGCCCGCACGCTCGACTTGTTTGGGCGTGAGCGTGCCCTCGGCGTTCTCCGCCAGGATCTTGGAAAGAATCAACAGACTGTTGAGCGGCGTGCGCAGCTCATGTGACATATTGGCGAGAAACTCCGATTTGTATTTGGAGCTCAACGCCAGCTGCTGAACCTTCTCCTCCAGCGCGGTGCGTGCCCGCTCGATCTCCTGGTTGGCGCGCTCGATGGTTTCGCGCTGCTCTTCGAGCACGGTCGCTTTTTCTTCCATCTCGACATTGCTCTGCTGCAGCTCTTCGTTGAGCTGTTCGAGCTCCGCGTTCGACTGCTGCAGCTCGGTTTGCTGCTCGCGCAGTTTCTGGGAGAGATCGTTGGCCTCGACCAGCAGCTGCTCGGTGCGCCTCGACGCTTCCAACGCGTGCAGTACGGTCGCGAAGCTGTCGCAGAAGCGACGGAGCAATGTGAGCTGCGGCGTGCTGAATGGCGTGAGCGAGCCCAGCTCCAGCACCGCTTTGACCTGGCCTTCGAAAATCGCCGGCATGATCACGATCTGCCTCGGCTGCGCCTGGCCCAGCGCCGAACCGATGCGCAGATAGGCGTCGGGCACTTCATCCAGCACCACGCCGGTGGCATCCCGATAACACTGGCCGATCAATCCCTGGCCGGCAGCAATCCGTTGCGGCGGCTCCTGCGAGGCGTACGACGCCTGCAGGTCCAGATATTCCCGCGAGTCGCCGTCGGGCACGTAGATCAACGACTGTCTCGCACCGATCAAAACAGCGAGCTCAGGCAGCAGCTTCGAACCCAGCCTCGCCGAATCGCGGGCGCCTTCCATCAATCGCGACAGCCGCGCCAGGCTGGTGTTCATCCAATCCTGTTCCGACAACGCCAGCTCGCGGGCATTGATGCGCGCGGCCATATCGTTGAAGACAGTGGCCAGCTGTCCCAACTCGTCCTTGCGTCCGATCACCACCGGCTGCGAATAATCGCCGCTGCCGATGCGTGACGCGCCGACCGCCAATGCTTTCACCGGTCGCAGAATGCTGCGAGTCACGCACCAGCCGATGAATCCCGTGACCAGCACTGCAACCAGCGCACCGTATTCGACCAGCTGCTTCGTATGCATTTCGGCGCGCCGTGCGCGCACCGTGCGTTCCTGCAGCAGGCGGGTCTCTTCCTGATGAATGGCCTGAACCAGCTCCCTCGCGCGCTCCATCAGCGCCGTGCCTGCAAACACCGTCTGCTGAATCTCACGATTGTTGGTCTCCAGCAGATCGCGCATCGAATCGACCCGCTGCCGGATGATGGGCGTGAGCGTGGCCAGAAACTGCTGCTGCTGGGCATTGTCCCGCGTCAACCGTTTGATCTCCGATAACGCGCGTTCGAGATCGATGCTCGCGGCCTCGAACTGCCGTTGGAACGCCGGTGCCTGCGTCAGCTGATAACCGCGTGCGGCCGATTCCGCTTGCAGCAAGATGCGAAAAGTCTCTTCATTCAGCTTCAGCACTTCGAGCGAGTGGCGCACCCACTCGCGTTCCTCGGCGGCGGCGGAGAGACGCGAGTTCACAGAGGTGCTCAGCAGCGCCAGGACCACCAGCGCGGCGGCAAAGCCGGCCCCAATGCGGACGCCGACGGAAAGCAGTGAACGGCCTGGCGCATCCGAGGGCGGGATGGCCGGCATGGCCGGCGTTGTCTCAGCCCTGACATACTGGTCAGGCAGCCCGGGTTGTCCTAACGAACTGGCATGCATGATCCCGAGGCTGTAGCGGCTCGATGATGCCGAATAATTAGTTTCGCCGGTTCTCCCTAGCAATCGGTAGTTAACGCGCTTACAGCATGATTAGTGCTTGCCTCATGCGCGGTCGAGCGTTCGCGACGCCCGTGTTTGCAGCGATTGCGTGTCACGATGTGTTGCACGTCCAACGCGTTCGCCCGCTCGGAGCGCGGCCGATGTAAACTGTGGATACGATACAAAACATCAGGGAGAGGTGGGGGATGAACAAAACACCGCAACCGATCGTCCATATCCTGGACGACGATGATGAGGTCCGCGATGCGCTGACGGCGGCAGTACAAGGTGCCGGCCATGTCGTGATTTCTTACAGCCGGCCGTCGCAATTCCTCGAACGCTACGATCCGGGCGCACCGGGTGCACTGATTCTGGACGTGCGCCTGCCGGAGATGGATGGGCTGGAGCTGCAGCGCCATCTGAATCGGACCGGCTCGATTCTGCCCATCATTCTGATCACCAGCCATGGCGATATTCCGATGGTGGTCGAAGCGATGCGCGAAGGCGCGTTCGATTTCCTGGAAAAACCGGTGAACATGGAAGCGCTGCTCGAGCGCCTCAACGCCGCTTTGCGGAAGGACGCAACCAATCGCGAAAGCATCCGGCGTCACGCCGACATTCGCGCACGTTTCCTGACCCTCAGCGGCCGTGAAAAAGAAGTGCTGCAGCTGGTGGTCGAAGGCCGGGCGAACAAAGTCATCGCGCTCGATCTCGGCTTGAGCGAGCGCACCGTCGAAGTTCATCGCGGCAACATCATGGACAAAATGGGTGCACAGTCGCTGGCGCACCTGGTCCGCATGCACATGATCATACAATCGGGCGTCGGCGGCTCCTGAGCATGAGGCGTTCGAAGCAAGCGTTGGCCAGCGCTTGCGAGGGTACGTGATGGAACTCACAAAGCCGCGGCAAAAATTCAAGCGAATGTTTATTTTTGCGAAAACCCCGGGGGCCCGCCCCGGCGGTGCGGTGATCTAATGAGCGCCGCTCCAGATCATTGCAGTGACAGCTCATCCCGTGCGCACCAGAGTCCTGATCGGCACCATCGTCTCGGCATTCGCCGTGCTCGCGGTTGCGCTGGTCATTGCCGCGGGATTGTTCATCCAGCGCTTCGATGCGATCGAAGCCACGCAGAGCGAGCAGAAAGCTGAGCAGATCCTGCAGGCGCTCGGCGCCGACCTGCACCAGCTCGCCATCAGCACGCGCGATTACGCCGAGTGGGATGGGGCATATCATTTCATCGTCGACAGCGACCCGCACTTCCTCGCGACCAACTTCACCAGCGATTCGCTGGCGGGCATGGAAGTCGATGTGGTCGTCCTGTTCGACCGCAAAGGTCGGCCGATATATTCGGCCGAGCGTGCGCAACCTGAGCTTGCGACTCCAGCACGGCCCGAGCTGCTGCAACTGTTCCAACGACTGCGTCCTCGCGTTCACGAGCTGTGCAAGCTGACGCCGATCGAGCGCATCGTCACCACGTCCAGCGGCGTGCTGGCTTTTTCGATCGTCGAGATCAATCGTTCCAACCGCAGCGATCCGACCGGCGCAGTGCTCGCGTTCGGACGTTTCCTCGACGAGCGCGCGCTGGTACGCATTCGCCAGACCAGTCGCTTGCAGGTCGAGATGACGCCGTTGGTTGCCGGCGTCCCCGATGCACTTCCCTCGCCAGCCCACAAACCCGTGTTTGCGCGGAATGCCGACGACAGCCATGTCGTCAGCTATGCGCTATTACGCAACGTGAGCGGGCAACCTGCCGCACTACTCAGCTCCATCGGAACACGCGACATCGGCAGTCTCGGTCGTCGCACGACCTGGATGTTGATGGGCACCGTCGCACTGCTGCTTGCGGTGTGTGGCGTGCTGCTGACGGTGTTTACTGTGCGGTTGAAAGAAAGTTTGGAAACGCAGGTCGCAGCCGAGCGTCGGCATCGAGAAACAGTCGAGCACCTGGGCGAGCACGACTCGCTGACGGAGCTGCCGAATCGCGTCTATCTGCGCAATCGACTGCCGCAGCTGCTCGGAGATGCGACGGACAGCAAGCGGCTGCTGGCGCTGATGTATGTCGATCTCGACAACTTCAAAAACTTCAACGATTCGCGCAATCACGCGGCGGGCGATGAGTTGCTGCGCGTGGTCGCGGCACGCCTCGAAGCTGCTACGGGCCCGGCCGACATCGTCGTTCGTTCGGGCGGCGATGAGTTCGTCGTCGTGGCGCCGCTGTTGGAAGACATTCTGGCCATTCGTGCGTACGCCAGTCGCCTGCTCGAAGCCCTGCGCGAACCCATCGTGCTGGACGATGTGACTTTGTCGACCAGCGCGAGCATCGGCGTGGCGATTCATCCCCACGACGGCAACGATGCCGAAACGTTGATGAAGCACGCCGACATCGCTTTGTATCGAGCCAAGGAGCTGGGCCGGGACAACTTCCAGCTGTTCGATGCCGGCATGAACACGCAGCTCAGCGAGCACGTGACCATCGAACAGGCGCTGCGGCGGGCGATCGGCACCGAGCAGATCTATCTCGAATTCCAGCCGCTGGTCGACCTGCAGACCGGCATGCTCACATCGTTCGAAGCGCTGGCACGCTGGCGGCATCCGGAAATGGGCGTGGTGTCGCCGGGTCGTTTCATTCCGGTCGCCGAGAAGAGCGGTTTGATCGTGCCGCTGGGCGAGCAGATCCTGCGCCTCGCCATCCGGCAATTGAATGAATGGCAGCGCGCCGGTGTGCCGCTGGTGCCGGTCGCCGTCAACGTTTCGCCGCTGCAGATGGAGCGCACCGAATTTTGCACGCGGTTCCACGAGCTGACGCTGGAGTATGAGCTGGATCCGATGTGGGTGGCGTTCGAAGTCACCGAGTCCGCGTGGCTGCAGAACTCCAACAAGCACGTGGTGATGATCGACACGCTGCGCCACGCCGGCTCCAAGGTGTATATCGACGACTTCGGCACCGGCTTCTCCAATCTCAGCTATCTGAAGCGCCTGCCGATCGATGCGGTGAAGATCGACCAGGCGTTCGTGCGCAACGTCAACATCGACCCGAGCGACGCGGCGATCGTCACCGGCGTGGTCGCCATGGCCGGGCATCTGAACATCGACACCATCGCCGAAGGCATCGAGACCGCCGAGCAGCTGGAATGCCTGCGCCTGATCGGCTGCCGTCGCGGCCAGGGTTATTACTTCAGCAAGCCGCTGCCCGCCGCCCTGTGCCGGGCGCTGCTGGAGCAGATGGGCGAACAGCGGCAGTTCACCGAAACGTTGAAGCTGCGGGCTTTCAGCCGCTGACACCGGCCCGGATTGCGCCGCTGACGTGGCATGAAGCCGCGTTTCGTTGCGTCTTACCTACACCCGGCCCGGATTCCATCTCGACGCGCGAAGTGTCAACATGCTGCGCAAGCACCGGGAACGCCTGGGCATACAATGTTGCAAACATCTGGGTCTGCAACGGCGACTAGAGCGCGACCATGGGAACAACGAAACAGGCGCTCCGTTACGCGGACAACGAGTGCCCTGAACAATTCGAGAACCATGAACGCGCAATGCCTGCCATGATGGCTCCTCATCCCGGCGCATCGCCCCCGTTGACGCCGTTCGCCCGCGTCGTGGCGATTGTCTGTATCGCGTTCGGCACCGCTGGCCTCGCCAGCTGGTGGTGGGGCGAGCCGTTGTTTCCAGGCCTGCTGCGCAGCTGGGGCGTGCTGAAGCCCAACACCGCATTCTGTTTCGTGCTGGCGGGATTGTCGCTGGCGGGCCTCGCCGCACAGTCGCGGCTCGAAGCTGGCGTGGTCGCGAATCGTTTCCTGCTGAGTCTGCAACCGACGGCGGCGCTGCTGCTGCTGATATTTGCCGGCATGACCCTGCTCAGCCACGTGTTGCAGCTGCCGAACGGCATCGACAAACTGCTGGTCTCCGATAACACGATGCCTCGCCTGCGCGAGTTTCCGTGGCGCATGTCACCCATCAGCGCCGTGAGCTTCAGCGTGCTTGCGGTTTCGATGCTGCCGTGGCCCGCCCGCCTCACTCGCCTGTGGCTGACGCTGGAACTGTTGGTGCTGCTCACATCAGTCGGCGCATTCATCATGCTGCTCGGCCATGCCTATAAAGCAACGACGTTGTATTCGCTGCCGGGCTTTTCCATCGTGGCCCTGCATACGGCACTCGGACTGTTCGCGCTCACAACGGGCGTGCTCACAGTCCATCCGCGTTTTCGTCTGGCCGGCCAGATCATGGCGCACGACCAGGCCGGCGCCGAAATGCGCCGCTTGCTGCCGGCGGCGATTCTGGTTCCGTGTGTCATCGGCTGGGCTTTGATCCAAGGCGAGAAGCAAGGCTGGTACGACACGCCGCTCGGCCTCGCGATGTTTACAGCTGCAAACATGCTGGCGTTCTCCGGGCTGGTGTGGTGGAACGCGCAGGCAGTGCGCAGCTACGAGCAGCGTCGACGCGATCTGGAAGGCCGGCTGGCGGATATTCTGAACTCGGCGACCGACGGCATCCTGGCGCTGGATGAAGACCTCAACATCCGGCTGTTCAATCCTGCGGCGGAGCGCATCTTCGGCCTCGATTCCCGGGATGTGATCGGCCAGCCGCTCGATGTGCTGCTGCCGGAACGGCATCGCCAGTTACGGCGCAGCCAGGTTCGCGAGTATGCCAACTCGCCCGACGAGCAACGGCGCATGGGAATGTTGGCGGGCCTGCTCGGCGTGCGCGGCAATGGCGAGGAATTTCCAATCGAAGCTTCGCTGTCACAAGTCGAGTCGAGCGGCCATAAGCTGCTGACGGTGATCCTGCGCGATGTCACAGAGCGTTTACAGACCGAGCAGGCGCTGCGTGCTCACCTGCGTCGCGTGGAAGCCATCGCTGAAATGGATCGTGCCATTCTCGGCATGCGCTCCCCTCGCGAAGTGGCGGAGACCGGCTTGCGTCATTTGCGACGCATGGTGCCGTGTAGCTGCGCCAGCGTAGTGATGTTCGACGGCAATTCGAGCCTCCCGCAGCTGCTGGCAGTCGACGCCAACGAAGGTTGCAAATATCGGCCGAGAGCATACGGGGCTGCCGAATATGAGCTCGCCCAGCAAGGCAGCGTCGGCAAGCACATCCTGGTCGACGACCTGCGCGCCGTAGAACCTCGCGCGGATTTGTTCCGTCATTTGCAGCAGGCCGGCGCTGTTTCTTATGTCGGTTTCCCGTTGCGCGGCGAGGAACGGCTGCTGGGCATGCTGGAGCTGGTCGACTGCGAGCCGGAATGTTTCGACGAGGAACAGTTGCAGTCGGCGCGTGCGATCGCCGATCAGCTGGCAATTGCGGTTCAACAAGCCATGTTGAAGGAAGATATCGACCGGCACACGGCCATGCTCGAACGACGCGTGCAGGAACGCACGCAGGAGCTGGAGGCAACCAACAAGGAGCTGACATCCGCGAACCGCGACCTGGAAGATTTCACTGCGTCCGCCGCTCACGATCTGCGTGCTCCGCTGAACGCAATGGCGGGCAACTGCGGCCTGTTGCGTGAGATGCTGGAACAGATTCCAGGGCCGGAAGCGAACTATCGAATGGAGCGCATCGAAGCGCAGGTCCGTCGCATGAACGATGTCATCGACGGCATGCTCGGCATCGCGCACATCACCAAAGTCGAGCTCACGCGCCGACGGATCAATTTGAATACCGTGGCCGCCGAAGTGATCCAGGAGCTGCAACAGCAATATCCGTCACATCGGATGCAATATTCGGTGGACTGCGGCGAGCCGATCTGCGCCGACCCGCGCCTCATCCGCAGCCTGCTGATGAACTTGCTGAGCAACGCGTGGAAGTACACCACGCGCACCAAAGAGCCAGTGGTCGAGCTCAAGTGTGTGGCAAATTCGCCTGAACCCACGTTCGTCATTCGCGACAACGGTGCGGGGTTCGATATGAATTATGCGCAGCACTTGTTCGAGCCGTTCCGTCGCATGCATACGCTCACGGAATTTCCCGGCGTCGGCATCGGGCTCGCGACCGCGGCCCGCATCGTGCAGCGTTATGGCGGCAGGATCTGGGCCGAGAGTTCGGTGGGCAAAGGCGCCACGTTTTATTTCACTTTGCCGCAGGCACTGGCTTCAGCCGATGAGCTCGCGGCCTCCGTGGAAACCAGCGGCGCCGCTTAAAACTCCTGCCAATCCGCATCGTGGCCGCTTGCCTTGGCCATCGGCGCCGGAGCTGGTTTTGCAGCCGGCAGCGCCGGCGTTGAAGCAATCCTGGCCGGCTTCTTGATCGTCTTGACCGCCGCGAGAGGCTTGCTCACAGCGATCGGAGCAACATTCGGCCGAGCGTGATCCTCGCGAGTCCGGAACTGACTCACCTGCGCCACCAGGCTCTGGCCCTGGCTTTCGAGCTGCTTGCTGGCCGCGGTGGCCTCTTCGACCAACGCCGCATTCTGCTGCGTCATCGTGTCCATCTGCGCGACGGCGTTATTCACTTGATCAATGCCCTGCGCCTGCTCTTCGCTGGCGGCGGCGATCTCCGCAACGATGTCGCTGACCTTGTTCACCGCATCTTTGATCTCGGCGAGCGTATTGCCCGACTCGTCGACCAGTGCCGACCCGGCGCGCACTTTGTCCACCGAGTCGACGATCAATTCTTTGATTTCTTTCGCAGCACTGGCGCTGCGCTGAGCGAGGTTGCGCACTTCGCTCGCGACCACCGCGAAGCCTCGTCCCTGCTCGCCGGCGCGCGCCGCTTCGACGGCCGCGTTCAACGCCAGCAGGTTGGTCTGGAACGCGATCTCGTCGATCACGCCGATGATGTCGGAGATCTTGCGGCTCGACGCATTGATCTCTTCCATCGCCTGCACCGCGCGCTGAACCACGGCGCCGCCTTTTTCGGCGTGCGTACGTGCGTTGGCGGACAGCTGGTTGGCCTGACGCGCGTTGTCGGCGTTTTGTTTCACCGTCGCGGTCATCTCTTCCATGCTGGACGCTGTTTCTTCCAGCGCCGCCGCCTGCTCCTGGGTGCGCTGATTCAAATCGTCGTTGCCGCGTGCGATCTCGAGCGAGCCGCTCGACATCGAGCCCGACAGCGACTTGGTCGACGCAATGATTTCGTGCAGCTTGCCGATGAAGCCGTTCAACGAACGCGAGATCTCGCCGAACTCGGCATCCATCGGCGGCAATTGATAAGTGAGATCGCCGTCGCCGGCGCGCAGGTCTTCGGTGGCCCGCAGCACCTGGCGCAAAGGATTGACGATACTGCGTGCGATCACGATGGCGAGCATGATCGACAGCACGACGGCGAGCGCGCCGCCGCCCAACAGCACCGCCGATGCCATTGAGCTCGCGTCTCGAGCCGCCTTGGTCCGCTCGTCCAGCAGGGTCTGCTCGATGCGATAGATCTCGTCCATCAAGGCGTGCATCTGGTCCAGATACTTCTTGCCCGGATTCTCGCGCTCCAGCGCCACGATGTCGGCCATGGTTGCGCTGCCGGTGACCACTTCTTTACGGAACTCGATCGCCGGATCGACGGCGAGCTTGACCCATTCCTTCTGCTGCTGGTCCAGCAGCTGCAGCTGTTCCTGCACTTTCGGCACCTTCACCAGCTCGCGCAGCTTGGTCATGTGCTCTTCATAAGCCGTGCGGCCCGCGGTCAACGGCTGCAAAGATTCGTCGAGACCCGTCAAGAGATATGCGCGCACGCCGTTCTGCATGCTGACGATGGCGTCGTTCAGTCGACTGACTTCGTTGACGACCTCGTAGGTGTGCGTGCTCATCCGCTGGGCTTCGGATTGTTTGCCTTGGGATACGGTCGCGACCGCGATCAAAGCGATCAGAATCGCCACCACCATGGAAAAAGCGGCGATCAAACGTGCGTTGATACTCAGTCTGGACAAGCTCACACCAACCCCCGAACCCTTGGACGCGCCCGCCAGGGACGCAATATGTATCGGGGTTATCGGTCAAAATGCCGGGCCCTTGATCGGCTTCCTCCGGATTCGGGAACTGCCTCATACCTTTCGGTCGTTCCTGAGCCTTGGGAAGGCCGTTGATTCGCCAATGGCCGCTGCAGAGCCGGGATGCTCGCAACGCGTGGGCAATTTTCGTAAAGGAATGCTTGACTTGCGCATTCGGTGCGTTCCGCGAATATGACAACTCATCGCGCCGGGGCCTGCTGACCGTCGCAAGTGACTGACAGCGCAGGAAAAGCGCTACCCGCACTTGCACCAGATCGGGGCAAGGCGGCGGCGCCGGCGCCGCCGGCTGGGGCGCTCGGTTAACATGCGTCTACTTTCCGGCCCCGGATGTGGTTGCCAAGCCTCGGAGGAATCATGACAGTGTTACGCAATACCGCAGGTGATCCGGCAAAACAGCAACAGGCGATCGAAGCGCTCGCCAAAGAAACCGAAGCCCCGGTCGAGCACGTCCGCGAGCTGTATGAAATCGAGCATGCCCGCCTCACCTCCCAGGCGCGCGTCAAAACCTTCGTCTCCGTGATCGCCACCCGCCTGGTGCGCAACGTGTTGCACGCCGAGCGCTCCGCCGACCAACACTAATAGTCTCTCGTTCCTTCGCATCGATGACCGTCGTCATCGAGGCATCATCGAATCGCAACGTCCCTGCCATCTCTCCGGCGAATCAGTCGGCCAACCTGCCGCGGCTGTCGAATTAAAAATTGAAACTTGGGGGCGCAGTCACGCGCCCCTGTGCAACACCGCGCCGCAGTCCCCTGTTGGCTGTCACATACATCTGCTATCAATGAGCTCCGATTTCCGCACGAGCCATTCACGCCATGAAAACGTTTGCGCTCCTCCTGCTGGTCGCGGTGTTCAATAGTTCGGCTGCGATGGCGTGGTCGCGACCTGGACACATGGTGACTGCGGCAATCGCTTATGAAGAATTGCGCACGCAGGATCCAAAAGTTCTGGAGCACATCATCGCGCTCGCCGAACGGCATCCGGATCGCGGTGCGTTTGAAGTCGCCGTCGGTCGTGCCCAGGGTGAGGAACGCGGACGTCGCATCTTTCTCGAACTGGCGCGATGGGCCGATGACACGCGCGGCAGCATTTATGACCATCCGACGTGGCACTACTCGTCACGACCGCTGATCAACACGGCGTCGCCGCCGCCATCGTCGCCAGAAGATGTGCCGCCGGGCTCCGCCATCGAAGCACTCGCGTTGAACTTCAGCGTCGCCTCGGATGGGCGAGCGCCGCAGTCGGAACGGGCCATCGCAGTGTGCTGGCTCATGCATCTGGTTGGTGACGTGCACCAACCCATGCACAGCATCTCGCAGTTTTCCGAACGTCACCCGACCGGCGATCGCGGCGGCAATTTTCGTTATATCCGCGATCCGCAAACGAATGAAGCAGTGACGCTGCATTGGTTCTGGGACGACGTTGCGAGCCGGGAGGATGCGCCGGATGAAGTAACGCAGCACGCCGAGGAGTTCGTGCGCCGCCTGCCGCGAGCGCAATTCAAGGAGCTCAAACCGTTCAAGGGCGCCAGCGACTTTGCAACCTGGGTCGACGAAAGTTATCAGCTCGCCGTAACGGTCGCGTATGGGCCGGACCTGCAGGCGAGCGACACGGGCGACCAGGCGCCCAAACCGTCACAACGTTACCTGGATTTGTCTCGCGAGGTAGCGCAGAAGCGCTTGACCCTGGCGAGCTATCGAATGACCGACGTTCTGCGTCGCGCGTTCCGTCAGCCATCGAAATAGTGCCCTCCTCTGACGAAGAGGGCTGGCAATTGCTCCATGCATTGCCAGCATTTCCGCCATCCCTGGCGGTCAGCACCAACGGGACAGGCTTACTGATTCTTCACCAGCGCAGCGACGAACTCCTGCACCGGCATCTTTTCCAGCCTGGCGCGGTCGGCGAACAGCGCCTTGATGGACTCGGTTTGTTTCGGCGAGAAGTGCGCAGCGACCGACGCTTCGAACTTCTTCACCAGCACCGGCATGCCTTCGGCGCGACGCTTGCGATGGCCGATCGGATAATCGACTGCGACGCGCTCGCTGCACGTGCCGTCCTTGAAGAACACTTGCACGGCATTGCCGATGTAACGTTTGTCGGCCGCGTAGTATTCCTGGGTGAATGTGACGTTCTCGCTCACCTTCATCTTGTTACGAAGCGCGTCGACGCGCGGATCCTTGGCGATGGCATCTTCATAATCCGACGCCTGCAGGCGGCCGAAGATCAGCGGAATCGCAACCATGTACTGAATGCAGTGGTCGCGGTCGGCGGGATTCGCGAGCGGGCCGGTCTTGTCGATGATGCGCACGCCCGGCTCCTGCGTTTCGATCACGATCTGCTCGATCGCATCCAGGCGGTCCTTCACCTGCGCGTGCAGACGCATCGCCGCTTCCACCGCGGTCTGCGCATGGAACTCGGCCGGGAAGGAAATCTTGAACAGCACGTTTTCCATCACGTAGCTGCCGAAAGGCTGCGGATACGACAGCTGCTTGCCCTTGAACAGCACGTCCTGGAAACCCCAGGTCTTGGCCGTGAGCGCAGAGGGATAACCCATCTCACCGGTCAGCGAGATCAACGCATGACGCACGGCGCGCGCCGTCGCATCGCCAGCCGCCCAGCTCTTGCGCGAACCGGTGTTCGGCGCATGACGATATGTACGCAGCGCGCCGCCATCGATCCATGCGTTGGAAACAGCGTTAATCACCTGCTCGCGATTGCCGCCGAGCATCACAGTCGCAACCGCCGTGGATGCGATACGAACCAGCAGCA
>CAMLEO010000141.1 GCA_946478975.1 uncultured Steroidobacter sp. | reverse complement strand
CTTCGGCTTCGGCTTCGGCTTCGGCTTCGGCTTCGGCTTCGGCTTCGGCTTCGGCAAGCGAGCCTTCGACGGCGATGTCTTCAGGCTGAGCGAGAGTTTCGGAAGACTCGACAGTGCCGACGAGAGTGACATCTTGTTCGGCGATCTCGCCGGCGGCGACGACTTCTTGTTCCGTAATCTCGGCGACAGCGACTGTGACGTCGGGGGCCGGCTGTTCGGCGTCCGAAACATCGGTTACGACGACCGGCGAGGCGGACTCCGAAGTCAGAAGCTCGACGTCGACGGGAGGGGTCGTTACGGAGAGATCATCGGCAGCAACGGTAGCCGCGGCAGCAGCAGCTTCAAACTGAGCAGCCTCAGCCGAAGCACCTCCATGCTGAGCATCATCAAGCTCAGCCGCTCCAACGTGAGCAGCTTCATTCTGAGCAGCTTCACGCTGAGCGCCTTCAAGCGCAGCATCTTCAGCCACAGCAGCTTCAGCCGGAGCCGCGACGGCATCTTCACCCTGAGCCGCCTCTGCAGGCAGTTCCACCTCATCATCCAGATCGTTCTCGCCTTCGAGCTCAGGCTGAGCGAGCGCGGCGGCGTTTTCGGCGTCGGCTTCGGTGGACGCAGCAACAGCGGCGTTGGCTGCGACGACTTTCAAGTGACGCTGGGCCGTGCGCACGTGAATCGGGGCGTAAGCCTCGGCTTGAACGATCTCGATCAGCCCTTCTTTCATCAACTCCAGGATGGCGATGAACGTCACCGTGACGCCCATGCGCCCTTCTTCGGGCCGGAACAGCTGAGTGAATTCGAAGAACGCCTGGGTCTGCAGACGATCCAAAATCTCCGACATGCGCGCGCGCTGAGATAAGCGCTCGCGCGAGATGTGGTGATGCGCAAACTTCTCAGCACGCGCCAGCACATCCTTGAACGCACTCAACATCTCTTTGAGTGTGACATCCGGCTGCAGCGTGACGACCTTGCGTTCCTGCAGCTCGGCAGACGCAGGCATCGTGTCTCGCTCCAGGCGCGAGAGCTTGTCGATGTCTTCAGCCGCCTTCTTGAAGCGCTCGTATTCCTGCAAGCGACGGACGAGCTCGGCGCGGGGATCGTCTTCTTCCTGGCCGTCCGCACTCGGCGGACGAGGCAGCAGCATGCGCGACTTGATCTCCGCGAGCATCGCGGCCATCAGCAAATATTCGCCGGCGAGCTCCAGCTGCAGGTCCGCCATCACGTCGATGTACTTCATGTACTGCCGCGTGATCTCGGCGATCGGAATATCGAGGATGTCGAGGTTCTGCTTGCGGATCAGGTACAGCAGCAGGTCCAGCGGGCCTTCGAAGGCTTCCAGGAACACCTGCAGCGCGTCCGGCGGAATATACAAATCCCGCGGCAGCTCGGTCATCGGCTGGCCTTCGACCAGCGCGAACGGCATCTCGCCCTGCTGTGGCGGCGGCTCCGGGGCGAGATCCTCAGCGAGGAGCTCCGACCCGGTGTCCTCCACGAGCTTTAATTCGGGCTTGCGCTTGCTCACCGGTACTTCATCCCCATCGCCTGATGCACCTCATCGAGGGTCTGGCGCGCCACGTCGCGGGCCTTCTCGTTGCCCTCGGCGATGATGCCGCGAACGAGGTCGCGATTCTCTTCGAATTCCTTCGCGCGTGCGCGCATGGTGCGCAGGTCGTGTACGACTGCGTCGATCACCGGCTTCTTGCAATCCAGACAACCGATGCCGGCGGTCCGGCAACCCTGGTTGGCCCACGCCTGAGTCTCGGGCGTGGAATAGATCTTGTGCAGATCCCACACCGGGCACTTCTCCGGGTCGCCCGGATCGGTGCGACGCTGCCGCGCCGGGTCGGTCATCATGCCCTTCATCTTCTTCGCCACCACATCGGGATCTTCGCGCAAGCCGATGGTGTTGCCGTAAGACTTGGACATCTTGCGACCGTCGAGGCCGGGCACTTTGGGCGTGGCCGTCAGCAGCACTTCGGGCTCGACCAGATAGCTGCGGCCGGTGCCTTCCAGGTAGCCGAGCAAACGTTCGCGATCGGCGAGCGTGAGACGCGCCGTGCCTTCCAGCAGCGCATGCGCTTTCGCGACCGCCTCGGCGTCACCCTGCTCCTGATAAAGCTTGCGCAATTCGTTGTAGCGGTTGCTGTTGCGACTGCCGAGCGCTTTGAGTGCTTTCTCAACTTTGGCCTCGAAGTCGGGTTCGCGGCCGTAGATGTGATTGAACCTGCGCGCGACTTCCCGCGTGATCTCCACGTGCGCGATCTGGTCTTCGCCGACCGGCACGAACGCGGTCTTGTACAGGAGAATGTCCGCGGCCTGTAGCAGCGGATAACCGAGGAAGCCGTAGGTCGCGAGATCCTTGTCCTTCAACTGCTCCTGCTGATCTTTGTACGTCGGCACGCGCTCCAGCCAGCCGAGCGGCGTGATCATCGACAGCAGCAGGTGCAGCTCGGAGTGTTCGGGCACGCGAGACTGAATGAAGATGGTCGAGGACGCCGGGTTCAGGCCCGCGGCGAGCCAGTCGATCACCACTTCCCAGAGGTTGCTTTCGAGCTTGGCCGTGTCCTCGTAGCCGGTGGTCAGCGCATGGATGTCGGCGACGAAGAAATAGCACTCGTACTGGTACTGCAGCTCGACCCAGTTTTTGAGCGCGCCGTGATAGTTGCCGAGGTGCAGGGCGCCGGTCGGCCGCATGCCGGACAGGACGCGTCGGTTGGTGACAGGAGTCGCGCTCAATGCTCAGCCTTCGGAATTATTCAAACGTGAATTCAACGTCTTAGCGGGCTTTGTTAATTCGAAAAATCAGCAGCTTGCAAGGCCACGCGCGATTATACGCAGCTTGACAGGCCTGCTTGGTAGATCGGGGATAAAACTCGCTGCCGGCCGATCATTCGAAGGCGCTGACATCGCCCTTGCCGCGCCGGACGATCACCGGCGCGGCGCCGGCCAGGTCGATCACGCTGCTCGGCTCCAGGCCGCAATTGCCGCCGTCGATGACTGCATCGACGAAGTGGTACAGCCGTTCCTGAATCTCCCGCGCATCGGTCATCGGCGCGTCGTCTCCCGGCAGCAGCAAGGTCGAGCTCATCATCGGCTCGCCCAGCTCGTCCAGGATCGCCATCGGCACCGGATGATCGGGCACGCGGATGCCGATGGTCCGGCGTTTCTCGTTCTGCAGGCGCCGCGGCGTTTCCTTGGTCGCCTGCAGGATGAAGGTGTAAGGCCCCGGCGTGAACGCCTTGAGCGTGCGGTACTGCGTGTTGCTGACGCGCGCGTACTTGGCGATCTCCGACAGATCGCTGCACACCAGGGTGAAATGATGATGCCGATCGGTCTGGCGGATGTGCGAGATGCGCTCCATGGCGGCCTTGTCGCCGATGTGACAACCGAGCGCATAGCAGGAGTCGGTCGGATAAACGACCACTCCGCTGCCCCGAATGATATCCACAGCCTGGCGTATGAGCCGGGGCTGCGGGTCCTTGGGGTGAATCTCCAGATAGCGGCTGGTCATCCCGGTATGATAGCCGGCCTGTCAACTTTGCCGCGGCCTTCGGCCTCGGCAGGATCCTTCACTAAGGTCATTGGGCGCATGCAGCTGCTGTTCGATTTTTTTCCGGTCATTGCCTTTTTCGTCACCTACAAGCTGACCGGCGACCTGTTCATGGCCACCGCGGTCATCATCGTTGCGGTGATAGCGCAGACGGCGATCCAATGGTTCCGCTTTCGCAAGGTCAGTTCGATGGCGCTGATCTCCGGCGTGCTGGTGCTGGTTTTCGGCGGCTTGACGCTGGCGATCCACGACAAGGCTTTCATCCAGTGGAAAGTCACGGTGGTGAACTGGCTGTTCGCGCTCGGCTTCCTCGCCAGCCGCTTCTTCGGCGACAAAGTCATGATCGAGCGCATGATGGGCGAGCAGGTGCAGCTCGACCAGTCGCTGTGGCGGCGCTTGAACTGGGCCTGGATCGGCTTTTTCACCGCGCTCGGCGCGATCAATCTGTACGTCGCCCACAATTTTTCGGAAGGCACCTGGGTCGACTTCAAGTTGTATGGAATGATCGGGCTGACGGCCGCGTTCGCCATCGGCCAGGGCCTGTGGCTGGCGAACAAGATGCCCGCCGAGAGCTCGACCGAGGAAAGCTCGAAATGAGCGCGCGTGCGCAGCGCATCGTCAGCGAGTTGCAGCGCGCGCTCCACACGGAACAGGTGGAACTGATCGACGACAGTCACTTGCATGCCGGCCACGCCGGAGCGCGCGATGGCAGAGGTCATTTTCGTGTGCGCGTGATCTCGCCGGACTTCGCCGGCCTGCGCACCTTGCAGCGTCATCAGCTCGTCTATCGCTCGCTCGGCGAGCTGATGCAGACGGATATTCACGCCTTGAGCATCACCGCGCTGACACCGGACGAAGCGCGCTGACGAATACGTCCGCACCCTCCAGATTTCTCGATATGCCAAGCGAGCAGCCCTCGCACCAAGGAAGCCTCATGAAACATCGTCACCTCCTCGCCTCGCTCGTGCTGCCGCTGGCTCTGCTGGCAGCGTGCGGCAAGGCCACCACCGAAAAGCCGGCCGCGGCCAGCAAGGGCGCGCCGGTCGCTGTCGTCAACGGCAAGTCCATCAGCAAGTCCGAGTTCGACCTGTACGTCGAGAACGTCGGCCGCCAGTCCAAGCGCGAAGTCACCGAAGCGGAAAAGTCGCAGCTGCTGGACCAGTTCATCAGCATGAAGCTCGCCGCCGATGCGGCCGAGAAAGAAGGCATCTCCAAGGAAGCCAAGGTCAACGACCAGCTCGCGCTCGCGCGCTTGAATGTGATCGTCGACGCCGGCTTGCAGAAGTGGCTCGAAGCGCATCCGGTCACGGATGAGGAACTGCGTCCCGAGTACGACGCGCAAGTCGCGCAGATGCCTCGCGAGTATCACGCCCGGCACATCCTGGTCGACGACAAGGCCAAGGCCGATGCGCTCACCAAGGATCTGAAAGCCGGCGGCGACTTTGCGAAGCTCGCGGAGAAGAATTCGAAGGATCCATCCGGCAAGCAAGGCGGCGACCTCGGCTGGTTCACGCTCGACACGATGGTGAAGCCGTTCGCCGACGCCGTCGCGGCCCTGCAGCCCGGCCAGATGACCGATCAGCCGGTGCAGAGCCAGTTCGGCTGGCACGTCATCAAGCTCGAAGAGTCCCGCGCCACGTCGGCGCCGGCGTTCGATGATGTGAAGGATCGGGTGAAGGTGTTCGTGCAGCGGAAGAAGCTGCAGGCGTACCTGGATGATTTGCGCAAGAACGCGAAGATCGAGAAGAAGATTTGAGTTTTGGAGTTCCCCCTGCCAAGGGGGAACTCAGCCTTCGATCAGCTTTAGAAACGCGGCCTCGTCCAGGATCTCGACGCCGAGATCCTGCGCCTTCTGCAGCTTCGAGCCCGCTTCGGCGCCGGCGACCACGTACGTGGTCTTCTTCGACACGCTGCCTGTGACTTTCCCGCCGAGTGCAGTGATGCGATCGCCGGCCTGGTCGCGACTCATGCTGTCGAGCGTGCCGGTGAGCACGAAGGTCTTGCCCGCGAGCGGGCCTTCAGCGGCAGCAGCTTTTCGTTGAATCGCAGGCCAGTGAACGCCGCGGTCGCGGAGCTCCTGGATGACTTCGCGATTGTGAGGCTGCTGGAAGAACGTATGCACGTGCGTCGCCACGACCGGCCCCACGTCCGGCACTTCCTGGATCGCGGCTTCATCCGCGTCCTGTAGCGCCTCAATCGACGCGAAATGATTGGCAAGGGCCGTAGCCGTCGCCTCGCCCACATCCCGAATGCCGACGGCATAGAGAAACCGCGCGAGCGTGGTCTTTTTGCTCTTGTCGATCGCGTCGACCAGATTCTGCGCCGACTTCTCGCCCAACCGTTCCAACTCGGTGAGCTGCTCGACCGTCAGCTTGTAGAGATCGGCGGGGCTGCGCACCAGCGGCGGCTCGCTCTCGACGAGTTGATCGATGATCTTGGCCCCGAGGCCGTCGATATCCATCGCGCGGCGCCCAGCGAAGTGCCGCAAGGATTCTTTGCGCTGCGCGGGACAGAACAATCCACCCGTGCAACGCGCGACCGCCTCGCCCTCCTCTCGCTCCACCGCCGACCCGCAGATGGGACATTTCTTCGGCAAGTGAACTTCACGAGCATCCTTGGGCCGCCGCTCGAGCACGACTTTGACGACTTCGGGAATCACATCGCCGGCGCGGCGAATCACAACGGTGTCGCCGATGCGCACATCCTTACGCTGCACTTCATCCATGTTGTGCAGAGTCGCGTTGCTGACGGTGACGCCGCCGACAAAGATCGGCTCCAGCCGGGCAACCGGTGTCAACGCGCCCGTGCGACCGACTTGAAACTCGACGTCGCGCACGATGGTGTTCTCTTCATGCGCCGGGAACTTGTGAGCAATCGCCCACCGCGGCGCGCGCGACACGAAACCGAGTTCCCGCTGTTGTGAGAAACGATTGACCTTGTAGACGACGCCATCGATCTCGTACTTCAGCGACGCGCGTTTCTGGCCGATGTCACGGTAGTACTCTAAACAGCCCTCGACGCCTTTTACGACCTTGGTCAGCGGTGAAACTTTCAAACCCCACTCGCGGAATTGTTCGAGCACTTCGCTGTGCCTGGCCGGCAGCTTCCAGTTGCCGTGCTCGCCTACAGCATAAAAATACGCATCGAGCGGACGGCTCGCCGCGAGCCTCGGATCGAGCTGACGAATGGTTCCGGCAGCAGCATTGCGAGGATTGACGAATACTTTCTCGCCCCGCTCCAGCGCGCGCTGGTTCATCGCCTTGAAGCCTTCGACCAGCATGAAAACTTCGCCGCGCACGTCGATGACATCGGGCGCCTTGCCGCGCAGCTGCATCGGCACGGATTTGATGGTGCGAATGTTGTGAGTAACGTCTTCGCCCTTCATACCATCGCCGCGAGTGGCGGCGCGCACCAGCTTGCCGTTCTCGTAACGAAAGCTCACGGCGAGGCCGTCGAGCTTCGGCTCAGCCGTGTACTCGACTTCGGCGGATGTTTCCAAACGCTCGCGCACGCGACGATCGAAGCCGATCAGATCTTCGTCGGTGAACGCGTTGTCCAGCGACAGCATGGGCGTGGTGTGCACCACTTCCTGCAGCTCGCTGACCGCCGTTGCGCCCACGCGCTGCGTCGGCGAGTCCGGCGTGATCAAGTCCGGGTTGTCGGCCTCGATCGCCTTGAGCTCGTTGAGCAGCCGATCGTACTCGGCGTCCGACACTTCCGGATCGTCGAGCACGTAATAGCGATAGTTGTGAGATTCCAGCAGGCGGCGCAACTCCAGTGCGCGCGCCGCTGGCGAAGGACGTGTCACTCCTGATAACCCTCGCCCTTGAAACCCTCGCCCTTGTGGGCCCGTGCGCCGCCGCTCGCGGGACGTTCGAACTCGCGGACTTCCTGGCGCATGCGCTCGATCCGATGCACAGTTAGCGGCACGCCGCGATCATCCTGCAGCACGCCGCCGAGCGATGAATGCAGGCGTCGGGCGCACGCGACCATTTCGTTGAGCGCGTGCATGCCCGGCACCGGCCCCGGCAGCTGAGCAAACAAAGTCACGCCGGGGTACAACGTCTCGGTCATCTTTTCGAGGTCGAACGTGCCGGGCTCGACCATGCTGGCAATGCTGAACACGCTTTGGCCGTCCGCGTGCAAGCGATGAAAGATGTCGTACTTGCCGTGACTCATCAATTCCGCCGCCAGAACTTCCTGCAGCTTCGCGCCTTCGACGCGCTGGGGCGCCAGGCTCAACCGCAGCGACAGGATCTTGCGCCGATCGCTGCGGCGAGGCCCGGGTGATTCGCTCGATGACAGCGTCGGCGCCGAATTCGAGGCCGCGCTCATCGGCTGGGTCTGCATCTCCTGCGTGACTTCATCGCCATCCAACGTCGGCTCGACCCGGCCGCGGCGATAGTCAGGAATCGGCGCCGAACGCGCCGGCGGCTCGACAGCGGCAGGCGGTTCTTTGCTGAAGCTTCGAGGTACTTCGCGCGTAAAGCTCGGCGCTTGTGGCTCCGGTGCAGGACGCACAGCGGTGACTTCGTAATCGACCGCCGGCTCCTCCTCCGAAGAGGGCTCGTCGAAACGCGCGGGTTCACGATGAGCATCGGCAAAGCCGTGCGGCTGTAACGCCGGCTCGGGCCGACTGCGCAGCACGCCATCATCGCTGACGGCAGGACCACCGCGCCGGCCCCACAGGTAAATGCCTGCCAGCAGCACGATGCCGAAGCCGATCAGAATCCAACGCAGCTCATTCATGCAGCACGCGACTCAAGCAGCTCGCCACAGTCCCCAGTTGAGCAATCCGTCACTTCCAACGTCACAACGTCACATTGCGGCCAGGCGCACCGCTTCGTCCACGTCCACCGCGACCAGTCGCGACACGCCGGGCTCGTTCATGGTCACACCCAGCAGCTGCGTCGCCAGCTCCATGGTCGTCTTGTTGTGGGTGATGAAAATGAACTGCACACGCTCGGACATTTCCTTCACGGTGTTGCAGAAGCGGCCGACGTTGGCTTCGTCCAGCGGCGCGTCGACTTCGTCCAGCAGACAGAACGGCGCCGGGTTCAATTCGAAAATCGAGAACACCAGCGCCACGGCCGTCAGCGCCTTTTCGCCGCCCGACAGCTGGTTGATGGTGCTGTTTCGCTTGCCCGGCGGGCGCGCCATGATGGAAACGCCGGCGTTGAGAATGTCCTCGCCCGCGAGCTCCAGGTACGCGTGGCCGCCGCCAAACAAGCGCGGGAAGCGCTCCTTCAGGCCGGCATTGACGCGATCGAACGTATCCTGGAAGCGCGCACGCGTTTCCTTGTCGATCTTGTTGATCGCCGTCTCCAGCGTCTCCAGCGCTTCGGTCAGATCCTTGAACTGGCTGTCCAGATATTCCTTGCGCTCCGACTGTTCCTTGAACTCGTCGATGGCCGCGAGGTTGACGGCGCCCAGACGACCGACCTTGTCGGCGATCTCTTCCAATGTTTCTTCCCACGCGTCGACGTTCGCTTCCGGCGGCATCTCCTGGTAGACGGTCGCGAGGTCGTACTGGGTCGCCGCGAACTGCTCTTCCAATGTTTCGCGTCGGACCTTCAGTTCCTGCGCAGCCATGCGCACATCTTCGAGGCCGTTGCGGGCCTGCTCGATCGCCGACTCGCGATCCATGCGCTGCTGGTCGAGTGTACGCATGCGGATTTCCGCTTCTTCCAATACGGAACGTGCGGTCGACAGTTCTTCTTCGACAGCGACGCGTCTTTCCAGCGCCGCGTCCAACGTTGCATTCAACGCTTCCAGCGGCTCCTCGCCCTCGGAGAGCTGCTGGGTCAGCGCGTCGCGACGTTGTTGCATTCGTTCCAGCTGATTGCGCAGGCGGTCCAGGCCGGCGGAGATCGACGTCAGCGCCGAGCGCTTGGCCTCGACCTTGATCGCCACGTCCTGCGCACCATCGCGTTCCTGCTGCGCCTGGGAGCGCTTGAACGTCAGGCTCTGGCGCAGCTCGTCACGTTCGCTTTCGAGGCGCATGCGCATGTCCTCGAACTCGCCCATCTGGTCCATGCCTTCCTGCATGCGATTGCGCGCTTCGGCAATCGCTTCGGCACGGTTGGCGTGATCCAGATCGAGCTCTTCGATTTCACTGGTGACACGGCGATGACGCTCGGCCGTCTGCTCGGCCTTGGTGCGCAACGCGCTCACCTGCGAGCTGAATTCGCTATGCGAGCGATGCAGACGATTCACGTCCGCCTGCAGCTCATCGCGACGCTGTTCCAACGAGCCCAGATTCGCGCGGCACTCGGCCACCTGGGCTTGAATCGCTTCGCGCTGTTCTTCCGCCGCGCTGACCGTGTCACGCAGCGTGCGCATTTCTTTTTCGCGCTCGATGACGCCGGCGTGAACGTCTTTGTCACGGCTGACGCGCAGCCAATCGCGGCCGATCCACACGCCGTCGCGCGTGATCACCGACTGGCCATCGGCCAGCGAATGACGACGCTCCAGCGCTTCGGGCAGCGAGTCGACCGCGATGATTCCCGTCAACAGCGCCGAGATCGCAGACGGCCCCTGCACTCGCGACAGCAGGCTCGTCGTGTCGCTGCTGTGAGAGCTGCTGCCGCTGGAGGAGAAGAACGAAACCGTGCCGACCTGCAACGAATCGATGCGCTGAGCGATCGCGTCGATCGTATCGACCGACACTGCTTCCAGGTACGAGCCCAGCACCGTTTCCACGGCGCGCTCCCAACCCGGCTCGACGCTCAGCTGCTGACCGAGGCGCGGACGTTCCTTGAGTGAATTCGACGCCAGCCATTCGCCGACCTTGCCTTGAGCGAGGCCGAGCGCGGCCTGCTGCAAGGCCTGCAGCGACATCAAACGTCCTTGCGCTTCCTGCAACTGCTGACGGCCGCGATCGTCGGCGCTCACCAGCTCGCGTTCGCGCTCACGCAGTCGCTGCAGCTCTTCGGTCGCTTCGCGCAGTTGAGTCGCGGCGGCTTCGCCTTGAGCGGCAGCGTCTTCTTCTTGAGCTTGCAACATCGCGATGCGCTGTTCGGCATCGCCCATGTCGAGCTGGCCGAGCTCGCTCATCAAACGTTCGCGTTGTGCACCCAGGCGCGACAGCTGATGTTCCAGCTGCTCGATACGCGCGCGTTCGACCTGCGTCTTTTCGCTGGCGACGCGCGAGTTGCGATTGAAATCTTCCCAGCGCTCCTGCCAGTCCTGCATCGACTCTTCGGCCAGCGCCTGCGCTTCGGCCGATGCTCGCTCGCGCTCGCGGGCCATTTCGAGGCCGGGTTCCAGCTGCTCCAATTCGGCGCGCAGCTGATCGATCTGCGTCTGGTCGCGCGTGAGGTGCATGCTGGTGTCGGCGACACCCTGCTCCGCCTGCTCCAGCTCCTGGCGCTGGCGCTGGCGCAGCTCGCGGGAGTGCTGGATCGACTGCTCGGCGCGGGAGATCTCGGAACCGATCTGGTAATAGCGGCCCTGGACCGCGTTCAGCGCTTCGGACTTTTCGGTGAAATCTTCACGCGATGTTTCGATGGCCGACTCGATCGCGCGCAGCTCGGCGATCAGCGCCTGCATGGCGGTATCCCGCTCGCGCAGGATGCCTTCCTTCGACTCCGAATCGTTGGCAATGACCTTGAGCTTCAATGCCAGCAGCTCGGCGGTGAACTTGCGCTCGTCCTGCTTCAACGTTTGATAGCGGCGCGCGGTCGCGGCCTGGCGCTGCAGGTGGCGCAGCTGTTTGTCCACTTCCTCGCGCACGTCGTTGAGGCGTTCGAGGTTTTCCTTGGTGTGAGAAATGCGGTTCTCGGTCTCGCGGCGGCGTTCCTTGTACTTGGAGATGCCGGCCGCTTCCTCGATGAAGCCGCGCAGCTCTTCCGGGCGCGCTTCGATGACGCGCGAGATCATGCCTTGTTCGATGATCGCGTAGCTGCGCGAGCCGAGGCCCGTGCCCAGGAACAGCTGTGTGATGTCCTTGCGACGGCAGCGCGCGCCGTTGAGGAAGTAGTTGGACGTGCCGTCGCGCGTCACCTGGCGCTTGAGCGACACCTCGGCATAGTCGGCGTAGGGGCCGGAGAACTGGCCGTCGCTGTTGTCGAACACCAGCTCGACCGAGGCGGTGCCCACCGGCTTGCGCGAGGCGGAGCCGTTGAAGATGACATCGATCATCGAATCGCCGCGCAGGTGCTTGGCCGACGATTCGCCCATCACCCAGCGCACCGCGTCGATGATGTTGGACTTGCCGCAACCGTTCGGACCGACGACGCCCGTGAGATTGCCTGGGAAATTGACCGCGGTCGGGTCCACGAATGACTTGAACCCGGCCAACTTGATCTTATTGAGTCGCATCGCGCCTCGACTTCGAGAGGGGAACCGAAAACGGGCGGTAGTGTATGTGAAACATATCCGCCTGTGGACGCGTTGATGCGGGTTCAGCGGGTCAATGCGGGTCACGCTCCGGCCGTCGCACGGTCATAGCCGGTAATGGTCGAAACTGGCCCCATCTGGCGAGAAACGGCCGGCGATCTGGCCGGCAAAAATGGCCGGACATCAGGGCCCTGTACGGGAAAGTGGTGGTCTGTATAATCGCGCCCCTCTTTGGCGAACCAATGTCCGGAAAGTGTCCAAGCTGTTGTTTGGGCGACGAGCCTGGTAGCCCCAGGAGCGCCTGAGCGCGGAGGCAGAGTAGATGGCCGCAAAAAAACCGTCCGCGAAAGCGACGAAGGCCAAGCAACCCGTGGTCAAAAAAGCCGCAAGCGTGAAAGAGCCGGCGAAAGAGTCCGCCAAGAAGGCGGCGCCCGCCAAGAAACCCGCCGCTGCCGCCGCCCGCCCGAAACCGGCGGCCGTCGCTCCAGCGCACCGACCGACATCCGCGGCCGCGCCGGCCGCGAAAACCGTCACTGTAGAGAAACCCGCTGCTGACAAAGTAGCGGACAAGGTCGGCGAGAAATCCGCCGATAAGCCAGCCGCCGCGAAACCGGCAGCTGTCGCTGCCGCGGCCAAACCGGCCAAGGCTGCCGCACCGGTCGAGGAGACTGCCGAACACTCAGTCGCCCGATCGGCCCCTGCAACCCCGTCGAAGCCAACGATTTCAGCGAGACCCGTGATTTCACATCCGATTACCAACACCCATGACACTGACGCAACCAGCGACAGTGAGGACGTCGACGGTCAGGAACTGTCGAGCACGAACCTGCTAGCCGGCCCGCGCAATGTAAAGCCTTACATTCCGCGGCGTGGCGAGCAGTACATGAACAAGGAGCAGCTCGAACACTTCCGCCAGATCTTGAACACCTGGAAACGGGATCTGATGCAGGAAGTGGATCGCACCGTGCTCCACATGAAGGAGGAAGCGGCGAACTTCCCCGATCCGAACGATCGGGCGACGCAGGAGTCCGAGTTCAGCCTCGAACTGCGCACGCGCGACCGCGAGCGCAAGCTGATCCGCAAGATCGAAGAAGCGATCAAGCGCATCGAAGACGGCATCTACGGCTACTGCATCGAGACCGGCGAAGAGATCGGCATCAAGCGGCTGGAAGCCCGTCCGACCGCCACGCTGTGCGTGGAAGCTCAGGAACGCCGTGAGCGTCGCGAAAAGCAATACGGAGACCGGGACGACCGCTACCGTTAACCGGTTGCCTGTCTGTTACAGAGGGCGCTTTGCGCCCTCTCCCACCGGTCCGCTGCATTTCGGTTCGCTGGTCGCTGCCGTCGGCAGTTACCTGTGCGCACGCCAGGCCGGTGGCGAATGGCTCGTGCGCATCGAAGATCTCGACACTCCCCGCGTCGTTCCCGGCAGCGCCGAGCAGATCCTCCGCACGCTCGAAATGTTCGGTTTCGAGTGGACTGGTTCCATCCTGCATCAGAGTTCACGCCGCGAAGCCTATGAAGCGGCGACCCAACAGTTGTTGGCTTCTGGTCTGGCTTATCACTGCTCGTGTACTCGCAGCGAGCTGCAGGCCGCACAACAAACAAACAAATTGTCTGGGTTATCCGGTTTGTTAGATACGGACGAGCTGCGTTATCCGGGCTTTTGCCGTGCTGGCCCCCGGGACCCTACCCGTAAGACCGCCGTCCGTTTGTTTGTTACCCCCGGGGAAATCGCAGTTACGGATTTTGTGCAAGGGCGCTTCACTGTTGATGTGTCAGCAGAGGTGGGAGATTTCGTCATACGCCGTCGCGACCAGTTGCATGCATATCAGCTGGCCGTCGTCGTGGACGACGCCTTCCAGGGAATTTCCGCAGTCGTACGCGGAGCCGATCTGCTCCACAGCACGCCCCGACAGATGTTCCTGCAACGTTTGTTAAGGCTACCTGTGCCGATGTACGCACATTTGCCGGTAGTCACAGACGCGAATGGGATCAAACTGTCGAAGTCGGCAGGCGCTGCAGCAATCGATATCGACCGTCCGGTTCTGGAGCTGTGGCGGGCGTTGGAGTTTCTGCAGCAAGCGCCGCCTGCCCATCTGTGTCGCGCCGGATTAGCGACACTGTGGGAATGGGCAATACAACACTGGCAACTGCAACGTCTGAACGGAGAGCGCCAAGCTGCAATCCGGGCACGGCGCGAGGATGGATTAACATGAATGCGCTGGAAACAAGATCGGCGGCAAGTCCGGAGCTACACCGGGGAGTAGCGATGGGCGAGCCAAGAAATGAACTGAGAAATGAGGTGAGGAACGATGCGCGCGGCGATTTGCGCGTCGTAAAGAAATATCCCAATCGTCGCTTGTACGATACGGTGGAGAGCCGTTACATCACACTGGCGGACATCCGCCGGCTGGTGATGGACAAAGTGGACTTCGTCGTCATCGACAAGAAATCCCAGGAAGACATCACCCGCTCCATCCTGCTGCAAGTGATCGCCGACCAGGAGCACGCCGGCGAACCGCTGATGAGCCAGGATTTCCTGTCGCAGGTAATCCGCTCTTACGGCGGCGCCATGCAGAGCGTGGTCGGCAGCTATCTGGAACAGAGCCTGAAGCTGCTCTCCAGTCAGCAACAGCAAATGCGCGAGCACATGCGAGGCATCATGGGGAACGATGCCTACGACAGTATCGCCACGCTGACCCAGCAGAACCTGGAGCGCTGGCGCTCGGTCCAAGACGACATCTACAAGGTGATGTGCGGCGCGGGCCACGATACGGCCGGCCGCAGTAAGGAAGCCGATACGGACGCGCGCAGCTAACGCGCGATCTTGGAATCCAGCATTCAACGCCAGGGGCAGCGGCCACTGCCCCTGGTTTGATTAGTTGGGCCTGACTGCTGGCGATCAGGCGGCGTCGACGTTGCGCATGCTCAAACGCACGCGACCCTGACGATCCACTTCGAGCACCTTCACGCGCACTACGTCGCCTTCCTTCAGCTTGTCGCTGACGCGCTCGACGCGCTCATCGGAAATCTGCGAGATGTGCACCAGGCCGTCCTTGCCCGGCAGGATGGTCACGAACGCACCGAAGTCCATCAGGCGCGCCACGCGGCCTTCATAGACGCGGCCCACTTCCACTTCCGCCGTGATCAGCTCGATGCGACGCTGCGCTTCGCGGCCCGACACGCCGTCCACCGACGCGATCTTGACCGTGCCGTCGTTCTCGATGTCGATCGTCGTGCCGGTCTCTTCGGTGATGGCGCGAATGACCGCACCGCCCTTGCCGATGACTTCGCGAATCTTGTCCGGATCGATCTTGATGGTGATGATCGACGGCGCCCACTCGGACATCTGCGCGCGCGGAGCCGCGAGCACTTTGTCCATGTGATCGAGGATGTGCAGACGGCCGGCCTTCGCCTGCTCGAGCGCGACTTCCATGATCTGCTTGGTGATGCCGTTGATCTTGATGTCCATCTGCAGCGCCGTCACGCCGTTGCGCGTACCGGCCACTTTGAAGTCCATGTCGCCGAGGTGATCTTCGTCACCGAGGATGTCGGTGAGCACCTGGAACTTGTCGCCTTCCTTCACCAGGCCCATCGCGACGCCCGCGACAGCAGCCTTGATCGGCACGCCCGCATCCATCAGCGCGAGGCTGGTGCCGCAGACGCTGGCCATGGAGCTCGAACCGTTCGATTCGAGAATTTCCGAGACCACGCGAATGACGTACGGGAAGTTGCTCATGTCCGGCATCACGGCGCTGATGCCGCGACGAGCGAGGTTGCCGTGGCCGATTTCACGGCGCTTCGGCGAGCCCATCATGCCGGTCTCGCCGACGCTGAACGGCGGGAAGTTGTAATGAAGCATGAACGGCTCTTTGCGCTCGCCGGTGAGCGCATCGATGATCTGCGCATCGCGGCCGGTGCCGAGCGTCGTTGTAACGAGCGCCTGCGTCTCGCCACGAGTAAACAACGCGGAGCCGTGCGTACGCGGCAGCACGCCGGTGCGAATGTTGATTCCACGCACCGTCTTCATGTCACGGCCGTCGATACGCGGCTCGCCCGCGATCACGCGGCCACGCACGATGCGATATTCGAGATTGCCAAACTCTTTGGAAACATCGCCGGGGGTGAACTGCGGCGCGTCGCCGCTGGCCAGCGCCGTGAGCAACGCCTTCTTGATCTCCTGAATGCGATCCCGCCGCTGCATCTTGTCGAAAATCTGATACGCCTCGGTGAGCGCGCTCTGCGCGTTCGCGGCGACAGCAGCTTCCAGCGCGGCGTTGGCAGCGGGCGGCGCCCACTCCCAGGCGGCCTTGCCGGCTTCAGCCTTGAGCTCGTTGATCACCTTGATCGCGACCTGCATCTGTTCGTGACCGAACACGACGGCGCCCAACATCACTTCTTCCGGCAGGCTGTCCGCTTCGGATTCGACCATCAGCACCGCTTCGGCGGTGCCGGCAACCACGAGATCCAGCTTCGAAGTCTTGAGCTGCTTGGCGGTCGGGTTCAGCACGTACTGGCCATCGATGTAACCAACTTTGGCCGCGGCGATCGGGCCTTGGAACGGCACACCGGACAGAGCCAGCGCGGCGGACGCGCCGATCATCGCGGGAATATCGGCGTCGATTTCCGGGTTCAACGACACCACCGTCGCGACCACCTGGATCTCGTTGAGGAATCCTTCCGGGAACAGCGGGCGGATCGGACGATCGATGAGGCGCGAGATCAATGTTTCTTTTTCGCTCGGCCGGCCTTCACGCTTGAAGAAGCCGCCCGGGATGCGGCCCGCGGCGTAGGTCTTCTCGATGTAGTTGACCGTCAGCGGGAAGAAGTCCTTGTTCGGATCGGCCTGCTTGCGACCCACCGCAGTGACCAGCACGACCGTGTCTCCCATCGACACCACGACCGAGCCGTCGGCCTGGCGGGCCAGCTCACCGGTTTCCAACGTGACTTGATGCTGACCGAAGGCGAATGATTTTTTGATGGCGCTCACGATGGTTCCCACGAAATGGATTGGAGGTCAGCGGCGTACGACGCTACGGGAAGGGCGATACACGACCGGCAGACGCAAGATTGGTCGAATGACAGCAGCGGCGGCGATGGGACGGGCGGAGCCAATGTATGCTCCGCCCGACGCAAACTTACGCTTAGCGCCGCAGGCCGAGACGGGCCACGACGTCCGTGTAACGATCCGGCGCGGTC
>CAMLEO010000140.1 GCA_946478975.1 uncultured Steroidobacter sp. | reverse complement strand
ATCCAACACCTGCGTGACGCCGAACAGCAGGTCGATCACATCCTTGCTGTCGCTGCCCATCTTGTTGCCGCCCTGCCCCACATCGAGCATTTGTGACAACGGCACCGGCGCGCCGCCGACAGGATCGATGGTGTCTTGCGAATACGCGAGACCGGCACTCACCGTGGTGTTGCGCTTGTTGAAATCGCGAGCCAGCGAGAGGTTCGCGCCCAGGTGCATGTAATCGTATTCGGTCGAGAAGCCGAGCCCACCGGACACGGTGTACAGACGCGCCAACGGCTGCGTCCAGCTGGCGTTGACCGCGAAGCGCGTGTCCTTGAACGTATCGTCGAGCGGCACATCGCCCGAGTTCGTCGTATACGTGGCCTTGCCCGACGGGCTGGTGAATGTTTGCGGCCGATTCAACGCGATCGCGCCACTCGCAGATGCGCCGGTCAGCGTATCGGCTGTCAGCGACAGTCCCAGCACGCGATCGTCGGTGAATTTGCGTTGGGCATTCACAGCGGCACTGATGTCCCGCACGCGGCTGTCACTCTCGCCGTAATACAACAGCGACGAATCGATCGACCACGTGTCGTCTTCCGCCGCTGCGACCGGCTCGGTCGCGCCGATGCCCAGCAGCGCGCAGGTCGCCGCCGCGAGCGCCAGACTCAACTCGCTGCCGTTTTTCGTTTCGCTCATGAGGTCCTCGATCGATCAATTGCAGCCGCAGCCGCCGCCGCCAAAACCGCGGCCGCCGCTGGACGCTTCCTTGCTGAAATAAATGTGATCGTCGATCGCCGCATCGAGCGGATCGGCATCCAGAGACATCTCGGGCTTCGCGAGCACATCGCGCTCCCAGGGTTGCACGCCGACGCTTGCGCAGCCGGACAGCAGCAGCAGGGCACCGGCCATGAGCAATCCGCCTTTCATGGGGTCTTCTCCAAAGGTTGCGATTTGATTTCTAAGGATTCGTGGTTTGCGGCAGCAGCTGGCGCAGCTCCTGCTCGCGAGCTTCGATTTCGGAGCTGCGAAAGCCGATGTGTCGTGCCACCAGCTTGCCTCGGGCGTCGAAGACAAAAGAGCTGGGCATGCCGGGCACTTCGTAATGCGAGGCCAGCTTGCCGTCGGGGTCGTAAATCATTGCAAACGCCGCCGGCACATCGCGAAGGAATTGCGCGGCGTCGGCCTGATTGCGATCGACGTTGACGCCGATTACGACCACCTGGTCGCGATATTTGGTCTGAATTTCATTGAGCCACGGAAACGAGCGCCGGCACGGCACGCACCAGGATGCCCAAAAATCGACGACAACGACCTTGCCTCGATAACGATCGAGGTCGAGGCCGTCGGCATGGCTGAATCCCGGCAGAGCCAGGTTGAGCAGCGCGGCCAGCAGCAGCAACGGTAAAGTACGAATGACGATCTCCGACATCCTCACGCGGCAACGCCGGTTGGACGCCGGGGTTCGGAAAAATCAATCGCTCATTCAGATTCGCACGTCGAGCAGGTGATCGCGTAAGGCACGGCCGCAAGGCGCGCCGGCGAAATCGGTTGCTCGCACTTCTCGCAGATGCCGAGCAACCCTTGCGCAGAGCGCTCCATGGCTTTATCGATTGCTGCCAGCTCGGTATCGATCGTCTGCGCGATCTGGCCCAGCACTTCGTCGTTTTCCAGTTGAATCGCGCCGTCGTCGAAATCCGCGACCACGGGCTCTTCTCGATGCGACAGCGTACGCTCGACCTGATGTTTACGAAGCACGAGCTCGGCTCGGCGATCTCTCAGGCGTTGGGCCAGATGCTGGGGGGCGGAGGACATAGCTCACTTCACTGTGTAGACGATGTCCTTAGTGTTGTTACCTGCGCCTTCGCTCACCATGCGGGGAAGGCGCTAACGCTTAAGGGATTCTGGTCGCCCTGCCTCAGCGTCAGCTCTTCTTCATCGACACCGGCACGAAGAAAAAGTCCCCGAGCTCATGACCCGCGCCTTTGATGGATTTGAATTGCGGCGTCTGGACGAATTTGTTTTGTGCGGCTGCTGCCTGCACCCGCTTCTGCAGGCGGCTGAACAGCTCCGGCGTCGACAGGATCTGCTGATTGTTTTCCAGCTCATCGAGGAATGCGCGCGCGAATACCGAGTTCACGCCGCCACCCGTATCTAACACTGGCTCATCGCCGCCGGAGGACAGCAGCATGCGCGAGCGCTTCGCGAGTTTGTAGGTGAGATAGTCTTCGCTGTAACCGACTTTGCTGTCGAAGAACATATAACTCGGGTCGGTCGACAACAGGCCGGCGTAACAGGAGTCCGCAACCACCAGCACCCGCTTCGCCTTCAAGCGGCCGAGATGACCGGTGATCTGCTCGTTGGGCACCCAGTAGGTATCCTTTGGCGGCGGATCGGCATTCACGGGCAGCCAATAGCCGCTCTCGGTCTGTCCGCTCTGCAAGCGCGTGCCGTGACCGGCGTAATAGATGAGCACGTTGTCGTCGGCTTGCAGCACGCTGTTCAAATCGTTGATCGCGCGCAGCATGGAAATATCATTGGCGTCTTCCAGCACCTGCACGGTGAAGCCGTACTTGTCGGCCAACACCTTGGCCGCACGCTCGGCATCGCGCAGCGGCGTTTGCAGGCGTTCTATGGACGTGTAGTTCTGATTGCCGATCACCAGCGCGTAGTAGCGACCGAAGTTGAGTTTGCCGATCGTGCGCGGATCGGCGGTGGGCCGGCCGGCGGAAACCGGCGCGTTCTGCGGTGTGCGCAGTTTGGGTAATGTCGCGAGCCGCTCGGTGCTGACGCGACGCTCGCCTTCGAGCTTTTCGATCCAGGCTTTGAGCGCCTTGATTTCGGAGCTGGTCTCGGTATCCGCAGTCGTCGCTTGTTTCTTCAGCTTCGCTTCCAGGTCCTTGAGCTGCTTCTGCAGCAGCTGCAGCTGCGTGTCTTTTTCTTTCAACTGCTGATCGAGCTCGGCACGCAGCTGATCCTGCTCGCGCTGCGCGGCCGACTCATAAATCACGCTATCTTCCGGCAGTCCCCACGCCTGACGATACAAGTTCAACGCCTTCAACTTATCCGCCGCGACGCCCTTGCCCTGCTCGTACAGCGTGCCGAGATTGAACATCGCCCGCGAGTAACCCTGATCCGCAGCCTTCTGATACCAGATGATCGCGGCTTCGTAATTTGGCTCCGTGCCGAGGCCGCGCTCATAGATCTCGCCGACGTTGTTCTGTGCCTCGGCGTCGCCGGCTTCCGCGGCCGCCATCCAGATTCGCAACGCCGATTTGAGATCGGCGCGATCGAATGCAACGTACTCGCCGCCGCGAATCCGGCAATCGCTCGCCGTCGTGCGAGTCGGTCGTCGTTGCGTCAGATACGTCGTGTTCCCGAGCTGCCGCACTTGGCCTGGCAGCAAACAATCGACGATTTCGAGGTCACCGCGAGTAACCATGCCTTGCGTGGCGGCCGCCTGTTCCTTCGCTGTCGGCGGCGCCGCGCAGCCAACCACTGCAGCGGTGCCGAACATCAACGTGAGACGGCAAATTCGATGCATCATCGATCGCTCTCCGCGGTGGCGTTAATTGTCCAGCGCTCCCTCGGCAATCCATTTGCTGATTTGCTGATACGCATCGTAGCGATCCTCAGCTCCGACCAGGTTCACCGAGCTCAACGCCTGGCCACCCGAGTGCACGTTGGGGCAGCTTTGATTCGGCCAGCACGGCAGCGCTCCGCTGTTGACCTTGTTCAACACCTGCGAGTAATTCGAGGCCGCGTCTTGATCCAGCCGCAGGCCGCCGACCGTCTGCCCCGCGCCGCCCAACACGTGACATCCCGCCGACGCGCAGGTCGCACGGCCGTCCAGGCTCGTGCTGAAGATCGCGTTGATGTTCGATCGGTACGAAGAATACGACGTGCGGGCGATCGGTGCCGAGTACGTGCGATTGTTGCTGCCGTCGATGGCCGCGACTCGATACGTGTACGAGGTATTCGGCAGCGGGCTGGTGTCTGTGAATGTCGTGCCGGTCGTGACCGAGCCCACCGGCGCTTCGGATCCGGAGGCGGTCAAGCGACGGTACACCTGGTAACCGACCAGGGTGCGCGAATTGCCGAACTGATCCAGATCCGTCGCCGCGGTCCAGTTGAGCGTGATACGGAAGTCCGCGCTCACACCACTGCCGGCGCTGCCCGGAGTTGCGCTGCTGATGGTCGGCGGAGTCGGTGCAACGGTGTCCGGCACCCCCTGGATCAGCACCGTTACGCATGTTTCCACTGCATCAAAGCCATCGGTCACGACCAGCTTGAACTGGTCCGAGGTGGCCAGATCGCCATTGTGGGTGTAAGTGAAGGCGCCGTCGCTTTGGACCACGACTTGGGCCGCATGGGCAGTCGCGCAACCGGCGTCACTCGTTCCGAGGCTTGCGGTCAACCTGTCGCCGTCCGCATCGCCGGCGTTCACCAGCAAACCGGTGGCAGCAGTAAAGCTGGTCGCTTCTCCCTGCTCCACGTTGAACGGCCCGGCGGAAACCGTGGGCGCGCGATTGGGAATGATGATTTGTTTGGTCACTTGATGCCGGGTGCCGCTTCCACCCACATCCAACGTCAGAGAGTATGTTCCAGGCACATCGGGTGTGAACGCCGTATCCGCAGCGGTCGGATTCACCAGCACGCTGGAGCTGCTGGCAGGCTTGCTCAAGCTGTAGGTGTATGAAACCGGCAAGGTGCTCTCGGCGTCGGCGGCACGCACTGGCTGATTGCGCTGAGCATTGAAACGTTCCTGCCCTGTGCCCGGGTCCGTGCCGGCGACCGTGAGCGTCTGATATTCCTGGGTCAACTGCCGTTGTGAGATCGAGAACGCGGCCACGGTCGTGCCCGGTTTCATGTCGGCCGAGGCGATGCCGAGATGCTGCGCGAGCAGCTCTCCGGACGACATGCTCTGGTTCGGCTGCTGGATCCAGAAACGATCGAGCGTGAGCCGGGCGAGCGGCATGCGCGCTTTGCTCATCATGTCCTGCAGGCTGCTCAGGTTCGCGAACTGGTGATAACACGCGATCGGCAGTTGATTGGTGAGCCCGACACCGCCGGCCGGATCGTCGCTCGGAGAAGCATTGCAAAGCGCTTCATTCCTTGGATCGCCGAGCGTTGGATTGGGAATATGAGTTACGTGGCACGAGCGGCAGTGCCTGGCGAAGACATCGGAATAGACAGTCGCAGCGCTGGCCGGATTGTCGTCCGCAGTCCCAGCCACTCCATCCAAGCCAGCCGCGCTCCAGCCATTCGGCACGAACGAGTCGTGGAACGACGCTTGAGGCATCCCGACACCACCGTACCAACCTTCCGCCAGCTCGCGCGCGAGCGCGAACCGACCCGGGAGGCTGGGCGGATCTCTGAATGTGAGATACGCGCCGACGTTGAGCTGTTTGAGTTGCGCCTCTTGCACGGCGCGCGTGTATGCCTGGCGCAGCGAGCTGTAGCGTGTTTTGTTGGTGAAGCTCGGATCGGTGTCCGAGAACAGTAGCGAACCCAGGTCCCACAACAAGAATCCCGCATGAATGTTGCCGTCGCTGGCGTAACGCCCATCGTTACCGACGCTCCCCGGCACGCCGCCGTGACATACGACGCATGCCTGCGGCATGTACTTTTCGCCGCGGCCGTCGAGATTCACGCTCAAAACGCGTTTGAACTCGCCGTCGCGACGATCCGGAGCGAACGTATAGAACTTCACGAAGCGCTCACCGCCATTGCTCGTCGCGCTGTACTCCATCGCCACTGCGATGATCGCATTCAACTTGCGAGCGGCGGATTCGAGCGTCGGATAGTTGATGACGACCATGGCGACATCGCAATGGCCGATTCGATCGGCCACCGGCAGCTGCGCCGTATTCGGATCGCAGGCGCCGGTCTTCATATACATATCGCGGCCGAAGCCGAGATCGTAGTTGTTGAGATACACGGCGTGACTATCGGCGCCGTAATCGGCAGCAGTCGGGTTGAAGCCATTGGCCGTCAACCAGCGTCGCAACGTGTCTTTCTTCTGATCCGCTGGCGCGGGATCGATGGTGTCGTAATAAGCGAGCGCCTCGGCCTTGGTATCGTGGGGAGCCACATCGGAGAACAGCGACGCTGCCTCCAGCTCAACGCTGGACGCGCTCGATTGCGTAGGCTGAGAAGTGCCGCCGATCACGCACAGCTGCGGGGTTACGCCGGCTTGAACGGCCCCTGTGGATGAGATTTCCACACGCGCGTACACCGTCGCGGAATCCACCTGCGACGCTTCCATGACATCGGAAAGATCGCCCGAGCCATCGGCGAGCGCATCATCCAAATCGAGCCGCGGTGCTTCCAAGCGGATCCGCGGATTCTCCATGGCGTTGCACGAAGTGCCGCCGCTGCCGAGCCGCTGCGACCAGCCGGCATTCACGACCTGCGGCGTGCCGACCGGGACTTTTTCGCGAACGACGTTATTGCGGTCGGTGAATGTCACCAGCTTGGTGACGGTGATCGTGAAACCGATCTGGCCCTGCTCTTGCGCCTGAGCATTCGCGGCGATGGGCGTGCTGGTCGCCGCGACGACCGCGAACTGTTCCGAGTGCGTTAGAAATTCCAGGAACCGATCGGAATCCGGAATGGGATCGACGGTGACGACCACGTCCGCGGTGTCGCTCTGTTCCTTGGCATCGGAAACATTCAAACGAAACGTCAGTGTGGTGGTCTGGCGCACTTCCGGCGCCGTGAACGAAACGGTGTGACTGGCGCGTTCCACCAATTGCACGGCATTGGCGCCGGGATTCAGCTGCGTCCATTGATAGCGAATGATGGGGACGCCGGAATCGTCATCGCCCTTGCGGCTCTCCTTGCCGCTCAATACCACTTCCGAACCGGCGCGCACCTTGGTTTGCACGCCGGCGGCACTGCTGCTGAAGGCTTGCCCGACGACGACTGCGACCGCTTCGGGCTGCGGCTCTTTTTGATCGCCGACATCGTTGCCGCCGCATCCGGCCAGCAGCGTGGCGGACAGCGTGCACGCTGCAGCGAGCCGCACCAACATCGTTTGGGCCATATCGCCTCTCCCCAATTTTTCTAACGGCGCGGGATCAAAATTCCGCGCGCACGCCGCCGGTGATGACGTCGTTGCTGAGCAGGTCCAGGTTCTGGACGGTTTGATACTGAAGGAACCCCTGCCAGCCGCCCTTCAGCACCACCGACAGGCCGATCGCCGCGATATAGAAACTGGTGTCCGATTTGTTGCCGACGATGTCGAACGGCACGGCGGGCGACACGCCACCCATGTTTTCATACGTTGCGTCGACGGTGTGCGGATCGTCTTCGAGCTGCCAGTGCGCTTCCGCTTTGAGATAAGGAACGAGCACGCCGAAATTCGGCGTCAATGCATACTGGACACGAAAGCCGAGCGCGGTATCGAGCGACTTGATGGTCTGGTCGCCGAAAGAGAAATCGAATCCCGCCGGCTGCCCGGCCTGCGAGCCGGTGTTGTAACGACTGTTCTCATCGAAGCCATCGAGCTTCATGTTGCGATATTCGGCCCGCACGTACGGCTCGGCGCCGAAAGCCTTGCGATTCAGCGACCAGCCCGCGTTGAAGGTCGCCGAGAATGTCTTGCTGTCGGTGGAGCCTCGCGCCGTCACATCGGTGGATTCTTCGTCGGGATTGAACGAGGGATAGGTGATGTGACGAGTGGTGTCGAGCGACAATCGTTGCCAGCCCAGCGAGGCGCTCATGTAGGGCCCGTTCCATTCGCGCAGGCCGTAGACGATCAGGCTGTAACCGTCCGACTCGATGCCGCCTTCGACCACGCTGCGCCGGGAATCGAAATCGATTTCCTGCTTGGTATGACCGGCGATGGCCCCCAGCACCAGCCCGGGCCTGAAGCGATAGTCGACGCCGAATGTCACTTCCATGCCGTCGAAGTCGAACGCGTCTTCGACGTCGGTGGGATCGCGATTGCCCCAGCCGAAAGAACCATCCAGGAAGCCGCCCCAGCGACTGAACTCGTCCGATGAATCGGCGTCCGCCGATGCAGCTCCGCCCTGCGCGTTTCGCTCGTGCGCCAGCAGCGTGTTGTTGTCACGACCGCCCGGCGGCAGATTCGCGACACTGAAGCCTCGCGCGCCGTATCGCAGTGCCGTCATGCGGCTCATCAAGCTGGTGAGCTGATTGTTTGCAAACTCGCTGCCGGCGGCGCTCTGCGCCGTCATTTCCTCGGCCGCGGTCCAGCGCATTGCAAAGCCCAGCCCCTCTTCATCCAATCCCAGGCTGTGCTCGGTGGGGCCGGAGCCGAGCATCTCATTCGCTGTTTCCACCAGCTCGCGAACGTTGTCGAACACGCGCGCCTGGTCGGCGGTGCAGCCGGTTGCGCCCTGCCGCTCGCAGACGGGAGCCAGTGCGTTGTAAGCCGCCTGATTCGCGAATGCGGCCTGCCGTTCGAGCCGATTGAACTGGAACCGGCCGGAATTCATCAGATCGACCAGGCTTCCCTGCACTTCCTGCGCCGCCGCGGATCCGCAGATTCCGCCGGCACAGAGCATCCCGAGCACCCACCACCATCGGCCCATCGCGACTTGCATTGCTGCCTCCCCGTGAATCGCATCGTCGGGCGCCGTCGTGCGCGTTTTATCGGTGAGCAAGCTAGTTGTCGTCGCGGAAGCCGTCAAGCAGACTGACGGGTATCCATGCGACCCTTTTGCACCCTCGTATCTTTCCTTCGACTGTGGCTCGTCGCGATTTTTGCGCTGAATTTCGCGGCCGGCTGCGCCACGCGAGTCACGGCCCCGGCGGCGATTGCCGCAAAGCATGGGCTCATGCAGGCTGAATTGCAGGGCACCGTGTTTACACACACGGTTTATCACACACCGGCCGCATCTCAGTTTCATGACGGCACGCAGCCGCTGTGGGTATTCATCGACGGCGACGGCCGCCCCTGGATCAACGGCGGCCGCGAGCCGGCAAAAAATCCGACAACCTCGCGGCCGCTGGCGCTGGAGCTCGCGGCCCAGATGCAGCGGCCGGTGTTATATGTCGGGCGCCCTTGTTACGACCGGCAGGCCATGGAGTCCGTGTGCACATCCACTTGGTGGACCGATGCGCGCTACTCGTCCGCTGTCGTGGAAAGTATGGTTGCGGCGATTCGCCGCTATCAGGACGAATCGCATTTCGAACATTTGCTGCTGGTGGGCTACAGCGGCGGCGGCGTGCTGGCCGAGCTGATTGCACCCGAAGTGAGAGGCGTCGTCGCCGTTGTCACAATCGCCGCCAATCTCGATGTATCGGCGTGGACGGAATATCACGGCTACCTGCCGCTCACGACTTCGTTGAATCCCGCGGCCGTGACCGACACCGTGCCGTGGCCGGAGATTCATTTATTGGGCGAGGACGACGAGGTGGTGCCGCCGCAGACGGTGCAGCGGTATTTCGAGCACCATCCGCAGGGTGTGGTGTGGCGATATCCGGACTATGGCCACGTCTGCTGCTGGCGGGAGGAATGGCCCCGCATCGTGAGCAGGATCGACCAGCAGCTGAAACGTTAGTTGGCTTCGTCGATTTATCGGGCAGCTTCGACGACCGGCTCGTACTTCGCCAGCAGTTCGCTCTTTTGCATCAATCCCGCCGCGAGCTCTTTGCGCTGCTCCGGGGTTTGCGCAACGTCTTCCAGCAACGCGTCCGCCGCCTTCGTGAGTGCGCGAGTCGCCTTGCGATTGCGTGGGTGCAGCCGATATGCGTCGGCATACGCGTCCACTGCGTCGTACAGCGCCACGACGTTTCTATCGCGCTCGTAAAAGCCCCAGCTGGTGTCGCCCACCGACATTGCTTCCGTGAACTGCTGCTGGACCTCCGGCGCCAGATCCTCGAACGCCACCGTCGGGCTGGACTCCCGATAGTCGCGGTACGCGAAGAATGCGGCGAGCACTGCCAGCACGGCGACGGCTGCAACCATCGTCTTCTGCAGGCGAGTGACGCCGAAGAATTGTGATAAAAACTCCGCGGCGTCCTTGGGACGCTTGGCACGATCGAACGCCAGCGCAGCTTCGAGCACACGGCACTCGCGCCGTGTGAGATCTTTTGGAATGCGCGGTTTGAGGCCGAGCGAACGCGCCTTCGGCGCGCTGTTGCGCAGATACGGATGCTCGCCGGCCAACATCTCACAAGCGATGATTGCGAGCGCATAAACGTCGTCCGCCGGGTGCGGATCGGCGCCGTCGACCATTTCCTGCGTGGCATACGGTTCGGTGTATGCGCCCAGTGAGCCTGCGTCGAAAACATCTTTTTCTGCGGTCGCCGAAGGCACGGCGCGAGCGATGCCGAAATCGAGCAGCTTCGGTGTGCCGTCTTCGAGTACGAACACGTTGCCGGGCTTCAGATCCGAATGCACGATGCCTTTGCGATGCGCATAGGCCAGACCTTCGGCGATGCCACGAATGATGGGCATCGCGGTCTTGCGACCGACGCCAACGCCTCGCACCTCACGTAACACCGCGTCGAGCGAGCGGCCACGCAGCAGCTCCATCGTCATGAATACGGTGGGGCCGTCGCGATCGAAGTCGAACACGGTCACGACGTTCGGATGTGCCAGCGTCTGCGCCTTGCGAGCTTCGCGCTGCAGGGCCATCAACGAGTCTTGATGGCGCTGAAAATCGCCGTACAGAACCTTGATGGCGATGCGAGGGTTCGGATCGCGAGCTTCCTGCTTGCGGCGATCGATGGCGGAGAACACCAGGCCCATGCCGCCCCGGCCGATCTGCTGTTCGAGCATGAAGCGGCCCTTGATCACCGAGCCGGTGCTCAGCGAGACCGGCGGCTGCGCGAGCTCGAAGACGGTCATGTCTTCGTGGGAGGTGCTCAGCAGCTCGGTTTCGGCGTCCACCGAAATTGCTGTTTCACCGCCGTGTGCGAGAACTCTCGTTTCTCGCAGCTGCGTGCCGTCGGGGGCCTCGGCCGGCGGTCGCAATTTCGTGCCATCGGACGGACCAGGCTGCGATCGCAACGTTGTGCCATCGGAGGTATGAGGCGGCGGTCGCAGCTGCGTGCCATCCGACGGGTTGTCTTTGGGTTCGCTCATATCAAGCCGGCTCGAAGGCGTCCACGACGATGACACTGACGTTATCCGTCCCACCCGCCCGCAGCGCCGCTGCAATCAGGCCCTGCACGCATGGCACGAGGTCCGGCTCACGCAGCTTCTGTGCGATCACATCGTCGCCGATCTCGTGATTCAAACCATCGGAACACAACAGGAAACGATCGCCCGGATGCACCGAGTGATACGCGACATCGACTTCGAGCGTGGCATCGCCACCCACCGCGCGCGAAATCGCATTACGCTCGTCCGCCCCACCGCTCGAATCTGCAACATGATCACGCGTGAGTTGAATCAACTCGCCGCCGCGCAATCGATAGATTCGACTGTCTCCTGCCCATAGCACGGCGCAGCGCGTGCCGCGAGTAACCAACGCAACCACCGTGCTGCCGGTCTGCCCAGGCGTCGCCCCGCTCTCCATCGTGCGATAGAGATATTCGTTGATACGCCCGAGCTGTTGAGTGATCGCGTCCGCAGTGGCACGCAACGTTTCACCGGGAACGAATGCCGCGAGCGCGTCGCAGATCATCCGGCTCGCGATCTCGCCGTGCTCATGGCCACCCATGCCATCGGCAACAGCCCACACACCGATCTCGGTGCGTTCGATAAAAGCATCTTGATTGGTTCGGCGCACGCGACCGACATCGGTGGCGCCGGATGAGCGATAGGCAATGGGTCGCTCGCTCGTCCACGTATCGTTGCGTGATGCCGCTGGCGGAGCCGCGAGCGTCTTCGATTTCACGATGCGCCAACCCGATTCTTGCCACTCGCCGCTCAGCAGCGCTGCGTACGTGCTCGGTGCCGGCAGGCCGCTCAACAACAAACCCGAAGGCTCGACGCGTGCTGAACCGTCGGTCCACATCACTGTCAGTGGCCCGTGCGTTTCTTTCAGCCGTGCATATAACAATTGTTCGAGGACTGTACTTAACGCAGGCGGCGTACCGAGCGAGAGCTGCCACTGCGCACGCGCGCCACTCGTTGGACCAACGGCATCGAGTGCATCCAACTCCACCGGCGAGGCCCACTGGATCTGATCGAGCTCGCGACCGAGCGCGATCAAGCCTTGATCGAATCCTTCCAAATCCACGTGCTCTTCAGCCAGAGCATCGAGTAACAATCGTTCGAGCTGATCCAGCCAGCGATCCGCACGCTGAGTGACGGCGAGCGGATGCACGCCCTGCGGCACTTCCCAAACCAGCGTGAGAGGAAAATATCGACCGACGCGGTCCACACTCGGAACCATCAGCCCTGCATATGCCTTCGGCCCGCATACGCCGGTGTCGCACGCGAAGCGCCACACCGGGCTGGTCAGATAAACGTCGAGCCAGTTCTGCCCGAGCGCCGAGCGGCTGGCTGCGATGCTTTGTTGCAGCCACTCGTCCCACACGGTGACGAAAGCATCGCTCACCCGACGACGTAGAAAGTCACCGTGACTCGGCAGCTTCCCATACAGTCCGACTTCCATCGTCGTGCTCTACAAACTGCAGCGGAACTGCCGCAGATCCGACTTCAGGAACGGATTGCGGATGCTGGTGGCTTCGATGGTCACGCGCGACTGGTGCGCTCCGGCCTGCAACGACAACGTGTAACTCACATCCGACGCGGGCTGAAGCTGTCCTGCGTCGAGCAGTCGGAACCAGGCCCACGGACCTTGAAACGCCTGATTCGGACGATCGCCGCTGCGGCCTTCGAACGAGAACGCCGCGACGCCCGGCGCGGGCCCCGGCCACACTGCGGGCGAACTGCGCTCCGGCCCGTGTCGATATTCGATGGTCTGGCCGTCCAGTTCGAGCACGAAGCGCGATGAGGCCGCATCGAGAAAACTCGTGGTCGCATTGAAGCGGACCTGCGGCAGCGGATTCCCCGGCGGGAAGAATTGATCGCGAATACGCTGAGCCGCCTCGAACTGACGGAGCATCGACGGCGGACCGCTGGTGCCCTGACGCCAGCGCCACGGAATGCGCGATGTATCGACCAGCGGCGCCAGGTTCTCTTTGAAGAACGTATCGAAGATGCCTTGGGCACCGAACAGCCGGCCGAAGTCCGCCAGCGGCACATCGATGGCGCTGCGCGGATCGAACGGATAGCGTCCAGTGAGAATCGACGAGCACTCGTTCAACACCTGCACGCGATAGCGATTTTCCAGCTCGCCGCGCGCCTGGCCGATTGCCAGCGCTTCGCTGCGTCCGCCGATCTGCGAAACCACAGCACCGATCGGTTGCGGCAACAATGCAGCTTCTCTTTGCAAAGCCTTGAGCGACTCGCCGCCGCCGGCGCGACTCAACGCTTCGAGCGGGCTCGTCTGGCCGACATTGCCACCGACGCTGGCGATCTGCGTTTGCAATTGCCCGAGCTGCGCCAGCACGCGATCGATCGGCGCCTGGCCCGGGCCACCGGCGACCAGCTTGTGAATCGGATCGAAATGTTTCGTCACCTGCGCGCCCGGCTTATCGGCGCCTGCCGCCTTCTGCGCACTGCCGAGCAATTTATCGAGCCGCGATTTGACGGCCTGCTCGGCTTTCTCCGCGACGCCCGGTTTCGCGTTCGGATCGGGCGGCTTCAACAGAAACGTATTCTGATCGACGGCCGCGAGATACCCACGCAGCGGAGAGCTCGGTGCGGCCAGGATGCCAAGAATTTCGCTGGCTTGTGCCAGGTTGGTGAACGGCGCGATCTGCACCCCTTGCAGCACTTCATCCCACGCGCGGATGTAATCCTGCTCGTAGATGTCGAGCACGTCATACACGACCTTGGCACTTTGCAGGGCGGTGCTCTTATCACCAAACACCCACGCGTCCTGCGCAAACTCGCTCGCCAGCTCTGCCGTGCCGAGGCCGCTGACCTCTTTGAAGACATCGGGCGTGTACAGCGCCGGGACCGGTTCGCTCAGCGACTTGCCACCCTTACGCGTCAACACACGTTCGGCCCCGAGACCCGCAACCACATCCAGCCGCACCACACGCTCATCGCCTGCGTACTTCAGTTTCAAACGGCTGTACATGAGCCGCGGCACCGACGCTTGTTGAATGGCATTGCGCGCTTGAGCGACCAGCTGCTCGTTGAGCGGCAAGGCACGCAATGTTTCTTCGAACTGCAGCAGATTGCGCCAGTGCTTCGCCAGCGCTTCGCGGATGTCGGGCTGATCGGCATATGCCGTCTGCCACTCCACGTCGGTCATCACGGCGAGTTGCGCTTTATCCAGGTGCTCGGGCAAACCAAGCATCAAATAAGCTTTGAGATATTCGTACAGCTTGTCCGGCTCGGCGGTGTAAGCGATCAGGCGGCGCTGCATGGCTTCGCCGACTTTGGGCAGCAACGTTCCATCCAGCTCACGCACGTACGCATCACGCGCGGCGTTGCCCAGTGCACGGCCCTGATATAAGCCCCATCGCATCATCAACGGCGGATCCGCACGATAGCGATCGGCCACGTTCACCACGTTGAGGACAGCATTCAGTCGCGGGACGGCTTGTTCGAGCGGTGCAGTCCCGTTCACGGGCGGCGCATGTTCGAGCTCGCGGACCGATGCGGCGACTTCTTCCACATAAGTCTTGTTACGGTTGTAGCTCACGGCGAATGCGATTACGCCGAGCACGGCGATCAACACCATCGCTGCGTACAAACCGATCTGTGCGGCGGCCTTCTGCAACTCCAGCCGACGATTCACGCCGGCGAGGCCGCTCTCCTCGAACATCACTTCGCGCAGCAGTCGCTCGATGAAATACGACTTGCCCTTGCCGCTGGAAGCCGCAGGCGCCGGCATCGCATAGGTGCGGCCGAGTACGCCGAGCAACCGATCGATCGGCGTGCCTTCCTGCGTGCCGCTGGTGAAGTACACGCCGCGCAGCCAGCTTTGCTGATCAAAGCGTGTGCTGGTGAAAACATCGCGGACGAAAGTCGTGAGCGCCTCTTTCATGCCAGCCAGCTGTTGCGGGAAGCCGAAGATCGCGGCGCGTCGCTTTGGATCGCGCGCTTCTTCGAGTCGCCCGAACAGGCGTGCATTCAACTGCGCGACCAGCGCATCGAACTCGGCGGGATACAGCTCGGCCGCTTTGCCCGACGTCGTTTGATCGAGCGGGAACGTCGCGCCCCACACCTGCGCGCGGCCTTCATGCGTCAGATCGTCGAAGTATTCGCTGAATCCCGCGACCAGGTCGGTCTTCGTCACCAGCAGATACACCGGCAGTTTGACGCGCAGCTCGCGATGGATTTCATCGAGGCGTCGGCGCACGGCTGCGACATGCGATTCACGCTCGGCCGCAGTGTGTGTCATGAGATCGCTTGCGCTCACCGCCACGATCACACCGTTCAACGGCCGACGATTGCGATATTTCTTTACCAGCTGGAGGAAGGCAGTCCAGCCCGCACTGTCAGCGCCCTGGTCGGAGTCCTGCGTCGTGTAACGACCGGCCGTATCGAGCAGCACGGCGCGATCGGTGAACCACCAGTCGCAGTTGCGCGTGCCGCCCACACCTCGCAACGCTTCTTTGCCGAACTTCTGCGCCAGCGGAAAATTCAAACCGGAGTTGAGCAGCGCCGTCGTCTTGCCTGAACCAGGCGCGCCGATGATCACGTACCACGGCAGCTCATACAAACTCTGACCGCGACCTTGATTGAGCGTCGCGACTGCCTCTTCAAAGCGCTCTCGCAATGCACGCGCATCTACACCTTCCTGCGGCCGTCCTGAATCTTGAGCGACCACTGCGGCAGCGAGCTTGCCGCTCGCACGACGCGCCTTGAATTGTTTCCAGGCGAACGAAGCGGCCCACAGGCCGACGATAATGGCGATCGCCACCAGCCGCGCAGTGACGGTCGCGAGCGGCTGATAATCGGCGAACGCAAAGTACGGGCCCGCCCACCAGATGAACGCTGCGATCAGCAGCAGGCCCAGCACGCTGAGCACCCAACGCTTCTTGAACACCGCAAACATCAGTTTGGCGCCACGGTTGACGAGGATTGGGCTACGTGCACGATCTCGACACGACGATTGCGCGCACGATTCTCGGGCTTGGATTCGGGTTTGTAGCGCGGCTCGGTGGAACCGACGCCGGTATGTTCGACACGGCCGGGCTGATCCAGCGCCAGCTTCATCACATTCACGACGCTGAGCGCGCGTTCGCGCGACAGTTCGAGATTGTCACGATATCGCAGCGACGTGAGCGGCTGATCGTCCGTGTGCCCGATGACCAGCACGCGCCCCGGCACCTGGTCGATGGCATTGGCGATGTGCTGCAGGATTTCATATTGCGACGGATCGACGGTGGCGCTGCCGGAAGCAAACACTTTCGGCGCCGTCAAAGTGATGAGCGTGCGTCCGCCCTGCTCTTCCACTGTCACCACGCCGCGTGCTTCATCCGGCGCCAGCAGTTCTTTGAGCGTCGGCCCCGTGACCGGAACCGGCACCGCAGGCGCGGTGAAATCGCCGATGCCGATCTTCGCCAGCTCCGCGTGCACCGGCTCGGCACGATTGCCCAGGCGCACCAGAAAGAAAATAAACGCGAGCGTCAGGATCACGAGCGCTGCCGCGCCAATCACCCACCACGGCACGTAGCGAACGATCGGGTTGCGCTGGTCCTGCACGCCTCGCCAGCGCAACGATAGGTCTGCTGTCGGGTTGCCGCGAAACTGGCGAATGCGGTTGTAAAGATCGTGTTGAATCTCCGCCAGCCGGGCGTGGCCGCGATCGACGACCTGATATTTGCCGGCGAAGCCCATGCTCAAGCACAGGTACTGCAGTTCCATCAAATCGATGTGACGAGTCGGATCCGCAGAGATGCGCTCGATCATTTCAAAGAATTTTTCGCCGCCCCAGGCCTCGCGATGGAACTGGATCAGCAGCGATTGCTGAGTCCATTCGCTCTGCGAGCCCCACGGCGTCGACAACACCGCTTCATCCAACGTCGCGCACAGCGCATAACGAGCGGCAAGAACGATTTCGTTTGCTACGCCGGACGCGCGTGCACGTTCTTCGAAACGCCGCATCTCCTCCTGCGCCTGTCGACGCAACGTTGCAACGTCTCCTTGCAACGTGCCGCGCTCGCCACGGCTAATGCAATTGATTGGCGGCG
>CAMLEO010000139.1 GCA_946478975.1 uncultured Steroidobacter sp. | reverse complement strand
CAGAAATATAAGCTCGCGATCTACAACCCGGTCGGCGGCGATGGTCGTTACGTCACGGGTACGCCGCTGTTCGAAGGCGAGCACATCTTCGACGTCAACAAGCGCATGGGCGAAATACTCCGCGAGCGCGGCAAGCTGTTGCACGCCGAAGAGTTGCGTCACGAGTATCCGCATTGCTGGCGCCACAAGACGCCGGTGATCTTCCGTGCCACTGCGCAGTGGTTCATCAGCATGGAACAGGCGGGCCTGCGTCGGGGCGCGCTGCGCGAGATCGCCAAAGTGAAATGGATTCCGGCGTGGGGCGAGAATCGCATCACCAGCATGATGGCCGATCGGCCGGACTGGTGTATCTCTCGTCAGCGCGTGTGGGGCGTGCCGCTGCCGTTGTTTACTCACAAAGCGACCGGCGACTTGCATCCGCGCACGGTGGAGCTGATCGAGTCGGTTGCGGTGCTGGTCGAGAAGGGCGGCATCGATGCGTGGTTCGATCTGGATCCGGCCGAGATCCTCGGCGGCGATGCCGACGAGTACGAGAAAGTGAAAGACATCATGGATGTCTGGTTCGACTCGGGCGTCGCGCATCACTCGGTGCCGAAGTTGAACAGCGACGTCACCGCGCCGGCCGATTTGTATCTGGAAGGCTCGGATCAGCATCGCGGCTGGTTCCACAGCTCGCTGCTGACCTCGGTCGCTCAGCATGATCGCGCGCCGTACAAGGCAGTGCTGACGCACGGCTTCACCATCGACGAGAAAGGTCGAAAGATGTCGAAGTCGCTCGGCAACGTGATCGTGCCGCAGAAGGTGGTTGGCACGCTCGGCGCCGATGTGCTGCGCCTGTGGATCGCCGCGACCGACTACGCGAACGAAATGAGCCTGTCGGATGAGATCTTGAAGCGCGTTGCCGAGTCGTATCGGCGCATGCGTAACACCGCACGCTTCCTGCTCGGCAATCTGCATGGCTTCGATCCGGCGACCGACAAGGTGCCGGCCAAAGACATGGTGCAGGTCGATCGGTGGGCAGTGTGGCGCACGCAGCAGCTGCAGGAGGAAGTGATGGCCGCGTATCGCAGCTATCAATTCCATTTGATCTATCAGAAGGTGCACAACTTCTGCAGCGTCGATCTCGGCGGCTTTTATCTCGACATCACCAAGGATCGTCTGTACACGACCGGTCCGAAGAGCCTGCCGCGTCGTTCGGCGCAGACCGCGATGTTTTATATCGCCGAAGCGCTGACGCGTTGGCTGGCGCCGATCCTGTCGTTCACGGCCGAGGAGATCTGGCGTTTCATGCCGGGCGCGCGCAGCGAGTCGGTATTCTTCAGCACGTGGTTCGAGCTGCCGCCGGACCTGGCGCAGCGGCCGTCGATCGATTGGGATGCGATCCTGAACCTGCGCAGCGCGATCTCGCGCGAGCTGGAGAAGCTGCGTAACGCGGGTTCCATCGGCGCGCCGCTCGATGCGGAGCTCGATGTTTATTGTCAGCCGCCGTTGCTTCAGACGCTGCAATCGTTCGGTGAGGAACTGCGCTTCGTGTTCATCACTTCAGCTGCGCGGGTGCATCCGGCGGAGAGTCGTCCGGCTGATGCGGCTGCGGCTGAAGAAGGCGAGGCGAACTCGGCCTGGATCGTCGTGAAGCCGACCGCCGCGATCAAGTGCGTGCGCTGCTGGCACAAGCGTGAAGATGTGGGACACGACTCGCGCCACCCGGAACTGTGTGGCCGCTGCGTGACCAATGTGGAAGGTCCGGGCGAAGTGCGCCGCTTTACGTGAAGGTGATGTAATGACCAATCCTTTGGCGAAAGTCTGGTTCACTCCGACGCGCGGCGGCAGCAACTGGCTGTGGCTGTCGTTCCTGGTGATCGTCGTCGACCAGGCCTGCAAGGCGCTGGTGATCAGCACCGTGAAGCTTCAGGACAGCATCTCGCTGCTGCCGATCCTGGACATCGTGTACCTGGAGAACACCGGTGCGGCGTTCAGCATCCTGGCGCAGGCCTCGGGCTGGCAGCGCTGGTTCTTCATCGGCCTCGCGATCGTCGTGAGTCTCGCGTTGATGCTCTGGCTGCGGCGGATCCGTTCGGATCAAACGATGCTTGCGATTGGCCTCGCGCTGGTGCTCGGCGGCGCGCTCGGCAACGTGATCGATCGCGTCATGCACGGCTACGTGGTCGACTTCATTTATTTCAACTGGCGCAGTTGGGACTTCCCGGCATTCAACATCGCCGACACTGCGATCTCGATCGGCGCTGCATGTTTGCTGATCGATGCGTTCCTGGAAAGCGGCCATCATCACGAGCAGCGCCCGTCGGGCAGCACGCCGGAAACGCCCACGAAGTAACGATCATGGAAATCCTTCTCGCCAATCCCCGTGGTTTCTGCGCCGGCGTCGATCGTGCGATCGACATCGTCGAGCGGGCGGTGGAGTTGTTCGGCGCGCCGATCTACGTGCGGCACGAAGTCGTTCACAACCGCTACGTCGTCGACCGTTTGCGCAGCTTGGGCGCGGTGTTCGTCGAAGAGCTCGATGAAGTGCCCGACGACGCCACGGTGATCTTCAGCGCTCACGGCGTCGCGCGTGCGGTTCAGGATGAGGCGCGTCGGCGTGCGCTCAAAGTGTTCGATGCGACCTGTCCGCTGGTGACCAAGGTTCACATGGAGGTCGCGCGGTATGCGCGTGAAGGCCGCGAAGTGATCCTGATTGGCCACGAAGGCCATCCCGAAGTCGAAGGCACGATGGGCCAGTTCGACACGCAGTTCGGCGGTCGCATCGTGCTGGTCGAAACGCCCGAGGATGTGGAGCAGATCGAAATCAAAGATCCGGCGCGGCTGGCGTTTGTGACTCAAACGACGCTGTCGGTCGACGACACGCAGCGCGTGGTCGATGCGCTCCGCAAGCGCTTCCCGACGCTGATTACGCCGCGTAAAGAAGATATTTGCTACGCGACCCAGAATCGCCAGGACGCGGTGAAGCGCCTGGTCGAACGTTGCGACATCATCCTGGTCGTGGGCTCGCCCACCAGCTCCAACTCCAATCGCCTGCGTGAAATCGCCGAGAAGGCTGGCATTCCCGGTTATCTCATCGACGGCCCGGAAGATATGCAGCGCGAATGGTTCGAAAACAAACGGGTCGTCGGTGTGACTGCGGGCGCCTCGGCGCCGGAAGTCCTGGTCGAACGCGTCGTCGCGCGCCTGCGTGAGTGGGGCGGGCACGCGCCGGAGAACCTGCTGGGTCAGGTCGAAAACGTCGTCTTCAGTTTGCCTCGCGAACTGCGCGCCGCAGGTCCCTCGACCGCGACGCGCCTGCGAACCTGATTATTTGAATTCCACTCGCGTGACGTACGAAGCCGCGCCGGTCTCCGGCGCGGACCAGCTGACGGCGACGACGTAGCTCGCCGGGTTCGATGATGTATCGCGAGTGATCGAGCCGAGCCCGCTGGGCAACGAGTTCTCGACTTCATTCTCCCAGCATGCAGCTTCGATCGCCGCTCGATCCAACGGCGACTTGGTTTTCTTGTTTCGATCGCACAGCACGCCGACGGTGGTGGCGAATCCGTCGCGACCTTCGGGCGTCGCACGAATCTGTTTGGCCATGCTCTCGGCGAGCTCGGCGGCGCGCAGCGGCAGGCGCGCGTCGGCGGGAATGTGAGTTTGATCCGAATACAGCGCAGCGACGCCGACGATGCCGACGGCGATCACCAGCAGCGCGACCAACGCCTCGACGATATTGAAGCCCCGCATCCTTCCGGCGCGGCGCGGGTTCGCAGTGATTCCATGCATGCGGCGTGCATGATGGCTATCCGTTCGGGCACCGTAAAGGCCGATCGTTGCTGTCGCGTGACGACACGCGCGGCCGGCCGGGCGTGTTGATGATGACCGCGCGTGCGTACGAAGACCCGCGCCGGTCGCAAAACACCAGGGTGCCATTCACGACGCGATTGACGTGGGGCCTGAACGAATATGACATCCGGTTCGAAACGATGTCGCCGCCGCGCCAGGTCTGAAACACCTCCAACACGCGCTCGTTGGGATCGCGCACCGGCGGCAGATCGTCGTCCGTATTGATGAACACCATCCAGCCTGCCTGCCAGTCGTCGAGCCGATGGCTGCAGGTTTGCGAATCGGTGGAGCGGCAAATGGTCACCGTTCGGCCCGACTGGATGGCAGTGCTGCGGGCGAGGAACACGCTGTGAACGAATTCATTCACGGCGGTGGTTCGTTGCGCGTCCTGCCACATCCCGATGAACGCGGGCGTCGCCAACCCTCCCAGGATGGCAAGGATCGAGACGCTCATCACCAGTTCGAGCAGCGTGAATCCTGCAGGTTGTAAAGCGGCCCGGCACATATGCGCTCCTTCGCTGGACTGTGTCCAACGTAGCGGGCGGAGGGGCGCTGGAAAGCATGAATTTCTGGCCTTTTTCGCAGTTTTCTCGCCAGCGGCCGCATGCCGTTGTATGCTCACCGTGACTGTAGTTGTCACGGTTGTGCTGTGATTTCCGAGAGCCCAGAAGCCCCGCCGAGCCGAGATCGGATTGCCCAGCAGCTGCATTTGCATGGGCTGAAGCCGACCCACCAGCGCGTGCGGGTGGCAGAAATTCTGATGTCCGCGCCCACGCACATGACGGCCGAGCAGATCCTCGCCGCCATTCGCCGCGGGGGTGAGCGAGTGTCCAAGGCGACGGTCTACAACACCCTCAAGGTGCTCGCCCAGCGCGGGCTGGTCCGGCAGATCCACCTGGATCCGGAGCGCTCGGTGTACGACTCCACCACGGTGCCGCACCACCATTTCCATGACCTGGAAACCGGCGAGCTGCACGACATCGACCCGAACGACATCGCCTTCAGCCGATTCCCGACATTGCCCGAGGGCATGGAGGCGGACGGCATCGAAGTGGTGATCCGGCTGCGGAAGAAACCCCCCGCTGCGGCGGGTTGACCCTGTTCCTTCTACGCGCGGCTATTCCCTCGCAAATTCTTCCCCTATACTTCGCACCCCGCCGATCGGCGGGATCCTAAGTGCCGACTTAGCTCAGCTGGTAGAGCAACGCATTCGTAATGCGTGGGTCCGCGGTTCGATTCCGCGAGTCGGCACCATTTCCCGCGATCCAATACCAAGGAATGACTTCGGCCCAACCTTCTCGCGTGAGCCCGTTGCGGACTGTGTTCCGGCTGCTGGTGTTCGCGCTCGCCGTTTACGGCGCCTGGTATCTGACCCAGGACACCTACCATCGCATCCGAGTCGAGGCTGAGCCTCGGGCGGTCACGCCGCGTCGTGAGCTGATGGCTGATGAGCAGGCGGTGATCGGCTTGTTCGAAGCGGCCAAGGGCTCGGTCGTATTCATCTCCACGCAGGAACGCGTGCTCGACTACTGGACACGCAACGTGATGACCGTGCCGCGAGGCACCGGCTCCGGGTTCATTTGGGACGAGCAGGGGCACGTCGTCACCAATCTGCACGTGGTTCAGGGCGGCAGCCAGGCGATCGTGAAGCTCGCGGACGGTCGTGACTTCGAAGCGGAGTTCGTCGGCGCGAGCGAAGTGCACGACATCGCGGTGTTGCGGATCAAGACGCCCAAGAATGCGCCGCTGCCGATCCCGGTCGGCTCCAGCCACGACGTGCAGGTCGGGCAGAAAGTGTTTGCCATCGGCAACCCGTTCGGTCTCGACTGGACGCTCACCACTGGCATCGTCTCCGCGCTCGATCGCTCGCTCACCGGCGAAGACCAGCGCGTCATTCAACATCTGATTCAAACGGATGCCGCGATCAATCCGGGCAACTCCGGCGGGCCGCTGCTCGACAGCGCCGGCCGCTTGATCGGCATGAACACCGCGATCTTCAGTCCTTCCGGTGCGAGCGCCGGCATCGGCTTCGCGGTGCCGGTGGATACGATCAATCGCGTCGTGCCCGAGCTCATCGAGAAGGGTAGCTACGCGCCGCCCGGCCTCGGCATCGAAGTCGACGATGTGTTGAGTCGCGCGATCGCCCGGCAGTTCGGCGTCTCCGGTGCCGCGGTGTTCAGAGTCAGACAGGGCAGCAGCGGAGCCCAAGCGGGCTTGCGCGGGGTGCGCATGGGGCCGCGCGATTCGATCATTCCGGGCGATGTCATCGTCGCGGTCGACGGCAAAGACGTGGACAGCGGCGCACTGCTCGCGGCTCGACTCGACGATCACAAGCCGGGCGACACCGTGCGACTGACGGTCTGGCGCGAAGGCAAGCAGTTCGAGCTCAAGGCTCAATTGCAGCAGGGCGAATAGGAGCGATCGTGCCGGACGATTCAGCGCGGCCCGCGCAGGCCCGTGACACCAATAAGAGCGCCAGCGTTCGCACCAAGTCGCAGCGTCAGCTCACGCCTTCGCGAATGTTTGTTTATCGCCTGGCGGTGTATCTCGGCGCGCTGATTCTCGAAGTGCTGTGGTGGACCAGCCGCAAGAAATTCATCGGCCTGGACCGGCTCGAAGCATTGTTGAAAGAGCAGGGCGCGGTGGTGCCGGTGTTCTGGCATCAGCATCTGCTGATGTGCGCGCGCTTCATGTGTTCGTCTCGCATCAAGGGCATGAAGCCGGGCTTCATGATTTCACCTTCGGTCGACGGGCAAGCGCCGACGATGCTGGCCGAGTTGTACGGAGCGCATGTGGTGCGGGGCTCCGGGTCGTACACTGGCGTGCGCGCGGTTCGCGGTGTGTATCAAGCGATCGTGAAGGAACTGATCTCTCCGACGATCACGCCCGATGGTCCTCGCGGTCCGCGCTTCGTCGCGAAGCCCGGCGCGATCTTCACTGCGCAGATCAGCGGTAAGGCCGTCGTGCCGGTCGCTTATGCCGCGAAGCCCGCGAAGCTGCTCAGGACCTGGGACAAATTTGTGATTCCCTGGCCATTCGCCAAGATCAACATTGCGATCGGCGAGCCGTATTTCCCGGCCAAGAAAATGACCGACGAAGAAATGGCGCTGGCGCAGAAGGAGCTGGAGCGGCGCCTGCACGAGACGTTCAAGATCGCCCAGCGCGAGCTGTGATCTGCTCGCCGCAATCGTCGTCGACGCAATCTTCCACTTCGATTTGAATCGTCGTGTGCGTGATGCCGAACTTCTCGGCCAGCAGCGCCTTCACGTCTTTCAACACCATCGCCTGATCGGCCGCGCCGTTCACCTGCGCATGCATGGTGAGCAATGTTTCATGCGGGCCGACCGACCAGGTGTGGACATGATGCACGTCGCGGATCGCCGGAATCCGTTGTTCGAGCGTCCGGCGCAGTTCGCCTTGATCGAGCCACTCGGGCGAGCCTTCCATCAGGATGTGCGCCGAGCGCCGCACGAGCGCGATGGCGCTCTTCACGATCAGCGCGCTGACCAGTAACGACAGCAGCGGATCGATCGGCAGCCAGCCGGTCCACAAAATAATGATTGCCGCGACGATGGCCGCGACCGAGCCCAGCAGATCGCCGAGCACGTGAAGCGTCGCTGCCGAAATGTTCATGTCGTGCGAGTCGCCCCGGCGAAGCATTGCGAACACGATCAAATTCACGGCCAGGCCGAGCGTGCCGATCCACAGGATCGCGTTCGCGTTCACCGGCACCGGATGAAGGAGGCGCTGCACGGCCTCGACGCCGATCCACGCGACGATGAACAGCAGCGCGCAGCCGTTCACGAACGTCGCGAGCACGCGCAGCCGCTGGTAACCGAACGAACGCTTGGCGTCCGCCGGCCGCGAGGCGATGCGGACGGCGGCCCAGGCGAGCGCCAGTGCGGCGGCATCAGTGAGCATGTGGCCGGCATCGGCCATCAGCGCCAGCGAGCTTGCGAGCAGGCCGCCGATGAACTCGACCAGCATGAAGATCGCGGTCAGCCCGAACGCAGCCGCTAAAATTCCGCCACTCGCGCCGGCGGTGTGGTCGTGATCGTGCCCGTCATGATCGTGCTGACCATGATCGTGTTGGCCAGAGCCATGCGAATGGGCTTGATCCGGCCGCGGGTCGGAAAAATCGTGCTGGTGGTGGTCCGCCCCTGGCGGATGGCCATGCGCATGCGCGTGGCCGGAACAACCCTGCCGGTGCTCGCTCATGAGGGCAGGATAAGGCGATTGGCAGTGGCCGGCCAGCGCGTCAAACCCCACCCGATTCGCCGGGCGGCATGAATTTCAGCCAATTCGCCTATAATCCGCGCGCTCATGAACATCTCTGTCGTCATTCCCGTCTGTAACGAGGCGGAAAGCGTCGGGCCGCTGGCCCGGGAAATCCAGGCCGCGCTCGCGGATCATCGACCGTTCGAGATCATTTTTGTCGACGACGGCAGCACCGATGGCACCGTCGCCGCCATTCAGGCGGAGCGTGCGCGCATTCCCGAGATCCGACTGTTAGAGCACTCTCAGCGCAGCGGGCAGAGCCGGGCGGTGTGTACTGGCGTCGAAGCGGCGCGTGCCGAATGGGTGGCGACGCTGGATGGCGACGGTCAAAACGATCCTGCCGACATTCCGGCATTGATCCAGGCCGTGCGCGGCGCCGAGCCGTCGCTGAAGCTCGTGATGGGCAACCGTACAACAAGAAAAGATACCTGGCTGCGCCGAATTTCTTCGCGTGTTGCAAATCGAGTACGCGGTGGGCTGCTTCGCGACGGCACGCCCGACACCGGCTGCGGCATCAAGCTGATGCATCGAGCGACGTTCATGCGGCTGCCCTGGTTCAACCATATGCATCGCTTTTTGCCGGCGTTATATCAACGGGCCGGCGCACGCGTCGTCTCAGTACCCGTGCATCACCGTCCGCGCACGCGCGGCACTTCAAAATACGGGCTGTGGAATCGTTTGTGGGTGGGCATCGTCGATTTGTTTGGTGTGCGCTGGCTGATCGTGAGGAGCCCGCCGCATATCAACATCCGGGAAACCCCGCAAAACGAATGAGTCAATAATCTGACCTTGGGCGGTCAGACTATGCAAAGGATGAAAGAAATTATGTCGCCAATCGGCGTCTGACGCCGATTCGATATTGTCTGTGACTTTCATCGCATATTTTGCTGTGCCACAATCGCCCGGTCGTCGCGTCGCCATTCATTATTCGTTCATCGGTGCGACGACGTTCTTGGCCTGGGAGGACGCCCTGAATGACTGTCTCGGCCTGCTTGGCGAATCAGTCAGCGGAGCGGGAAGTTCGCGAGAACACCGCGATCCGCGAGAAGAAGAGTGAAGGGTCGTTGAGTCCGCGTGTCTGCGTGCTTGACGTTAACGCATCGTCGAACCGCGCAACTCGTGGCAAGTAATCCGACAGAACATCTGGTGGGCACGCCGAGCGGAGATACGCTCTTCGCCGCTCGCTCGCGCCGCGCGAAAGTGGGCCTGGATGTTCTGCTCACCAAGGCGGCGATCGATTTTCAGAATCTCGCCTCCGAGCGCGACGATCCGCTGTTGCGACATAACCTCGAAGCGCTGCGCGAGGCCGGTGGGCTCGACGCAATCCTGATCGCGACCTTCGATGAAACCGGTAACAGCATCGAGCACGTGGTTTCGGCGAGCAGCCTGTTCGCGACCTTCAATCCGATCGTATTTCACGGCGAGCCGCTGGAGCGGTTGCCGTATTTGCGCAGCAAGCTCGGCCATCTGCGCATCATCGAGATTCGCGACACCAGTCGTCCCCGGCGCGAGCTCGCGCCGGAAGCGGCGCGCCTGGCGTCGTTGCATATCGGCGCATCGCTCATCGTCGGCGTCGCCATTCAAGGCCGCGTGCAGGCGTTCATCGCGTTGTGCTCCACACTGCCGCGCGATTCATGGGATGCCAATCTGCATTTGATGCTGAAGCTGCTGGGTTCCAGCTACGCAAGCGGTATCGAGCGGCTGCGCTATCAACGTCACTTCCACCAGATCGAAGAGCGCAACGAGCTCGCGCTGCACGGCGCGAACGACGGCTTGTGGGACTTCGAGGTCGACACGCAAAAGACCTGGTTCTCGCCGCGCTGGAAAGCGATGCTCGGCTACAGCGACGAAGATGTGGGCCCGGTCGATTGGCAGCAGTTGTTACATCCCGATGACATGGTGCGCGTGAGCAGCGCGCTACGCGATCATCTCTCTGGCAAAGAGCCGTTGTTTGAAAGCGTGCATCGGCTGCGTCATCGCGATGGCGTGTGGCTGTGGGTCGAAAGTCGCGCCAAGGCTCGCCTGGACGAGTTGGGCCGCGCGCGTCGCATCGTCGGCGTCGATCTCGATGTCACCGAGCGCAAGCTCTACGAAGAGGCGCTGTTCAAGGAGAAGGAGAGCGCGCAGATCACCTTGCAATCGATCGGCGATGGCGTGATCACCACCGATTCGAAGTGCCGCATCGAATATTTGAACCCGGTGGCCGAGCAGCTGACGGGCTGGCGCCTGGAGCATGCGCAAGGCCGCATCATCGATGAGATCTTCCGCAGCTTCCACGAAGAAACGTGCGAGCCGCTGGAGAACCCGCTGGCGGTCGCGATTCGTCGCACGCGAGCCATCAAATCCGTGCGTCCGACGCTGCTGATCCGTCGCGACGGCAATGAGCTTTACATCGAAAGCTGCGCATCGCCGATTCGCGATGGCGCGGGCAATGTGTCCGGCGGCGTGCTCGTGTTCCACGACGTGAGCGAGAGCCGCGAGTTGAATCGCAAGCTCTCTTATCACGCGAGCCACGACATTCTCACCGGCCTGGTGAATCGTCGCGAGTTCGAGTCGCGCCTGGAGCGAGCGCTGAAGAGCGCGAAGGCGCGTGAAGGCTCGTACGCGCTGTGTCACATCGATCTGGACCAATTCAAGATCATCAACGACAACTGCGGTCACAGCGCCGGTGATGCGTTGCTGGGGCAGGTCGGTGCGCTGCTGAAATCGAAGATCCGCTGGCGCGATACCGTGTCGCGGCTCGGCGGCGATGAGTTCGGCGTGCTGCTGGAAAGCTGCTCGCTCGAAGAAGCAGTGCGTAACGCGGAGATGCTCCGCGAGGCGATCCGCAACTACAAGTTTGTTTGGGAAGAGCGCACGTTCCGTCTCGGCGCGAGCATCGGCGTGGTGCCGGTGTCGCCGGAGAACGAAGATGTCGCGTCGCTGATTTCAGCAGCGGACAGCGCCTGCGCGGCGGCCAAGGAAAGCGGTCGCAATCGTATCTACAGCTTCCAGGAAAATGACATCGACCTGATGCGTCGCCGCCGCGAAATGCAATGGGCCGCGCGCATCAACAATGCGCTCGAAGACGGTCGCTTCGAAATCTTCCGCCAGGTCATTCAACCGTTGCAGCAGAATGCAGGCACCGGGCTGCACTACGAGCTGCTGTTACGCATGCGGGACGAGGCGGGCAAGATCGTCGCGCCCGATCAGTTCATCGTCGCGGCGGAGCGCTACGGCCTCACGCCGAACATCGATCGCTGGATGATCGAGCATGCGCTGCGCTGGCTCGTGTCCGAAGCGGACGAGCGCGAGAAGCTGGAGCTGTGCTCCATCAACCTGTCGGGTCAAAGTTTGGGCGACGACAAGTTCCTGCCGTTCGTCATCGATCATTTCCATCGCAGCGGCATCGATGCTTCGAAGATCTGTTTCGAGATCACCGAGACCGCGGCGATCGCGAGCTTCTCGCAGGCCAATCGTTTCATTCACGCGCTGAAGGATCTGGGCTGCCGCTTCGCGCTCGATGACTTCGGCACCGGCCTGTCCTCGTTCGGTTACCTGAAACATTTCCCGGTCGACTTCCTGAAGATCGACGGCAGCTTCGTCAAAGAAATCCTGCACGATCCGATCGATCGCGAGATGGTGCGCTCGATCAACGAAATCGGTCATCTCACCGGCAAGCAGACCATTGCCGAGTTCGCCGAGAACGTCGAGATCATCGAAATGCTCCGCAGCTTGGGCGTCGACTACGCCCAAGGCTATGGCATCGCAACCCCGCAGCGAGTGATGAAGCTCGCCGCTGGCAGCGAAGCCGCATTCTGATTTATATCGTGCCGACGAAAACCGGGAATCACATCGATTTCATCGAGTTCCCCGCCGACGACATCGCCTCGCTCGAGCGTGCCAAGGCATTTTTCTCGAATGCGTTTGGCTGGTCGTACGAGCACTGGGGCGACGATTACGTCGACATCAAAGGCAGCGGATTGGCCAGCGGGATCAATGCCGATCCTGCCCATCGGCCGAGCAAGCCGCTGGTTGTCATCTACGTGCGCGATCTCGACAGCACGCGCCAGAAAGTCACTGCTGCTGGCGGCAAGCTGACGCGGGACATCTTTTCGTTTCCTGGCGGGCGGCGCTTTCACTTCGAGGATCCCGCCGGCAACGAGCTCGCGGCATGGTCCGATAAGTGACCTGCGATCTCGGCGGCCGTCAGATCGCGCGCCAGCCGAAATCCCCCATCATTCCTCGGCACATCCGGCTTGACGCGGCTTCGTCGAGCCGGCCGCAGCTCTGGAGGAGAGTCGTCCCAAGAGCCGCCGCGCACGCGACGAAACTCGCACGAGGGTTCCACCTGCGCGAGCCCGCTCTGGGGTAGAGATTCCTGCCGACAGTCTGCGACGTACTCCCAAACATTGCCGATCGTGTCGTACAGGCCGAACGCGTTGCGTTGGTAGCGGCCCACGGCTGCGGTGTACGGACTGCCGTCGTCACAATGCACGAATCGTAAGTTCAACTGTCCAGTGCGCAGCGCCGTCTCGACCTGTTCACGAAGGATCGGATTCGCGCGCAGCAGGCTCGGGTCACCGACGTTTGCATGCCGGCAGGCATCTTCTTCGTCGCTGCCCCAGGTGAAAGTCGAGGTGGTGCCCGCGCGCGCGGAATATTCCCACTCCGCTTCACTGGGCAGGCGATAGGCGCGGCCGGTTTTGTGCGCCAGCCATTGCGCATAGTCCTTCGCGTCCTGCCACGAAATGCACGTGACCGGATGTTTATCTGTCTGCTCAAAACCGGGATTGCGCCACGAGGCGTGAGGGTCCATCTGCTCCTGCGTCAGTTGATCGCTGAACACGAGGCTGGCGGGATGGTTGAAGCCGAAAGTAAAGCAGCCATGCGCCTCGCGCTGCGTTTCTTTCACGAAGATCGCATACTGACCCCGAGTCACTTCCGTCTCGCCGATGGCGAATGATGTAACTTTGATCTCGTGGCGCGGGCCCTCGGATTTTTTCCGCTCCGGTTCGTTCTCGGGCGAGCCGATGGTGAATGTTCCCCCGGGAATCACGATCATGCGCGGGCAGTCGGGGCAGTCCTGAAGCGCATCCGCTGCCGGCGTGCTCGAAGCAAACAACATCAATACGCTCAGCAGCACTTTCCGCTGCGCCTCGACACTCCGTGGCATCGTCGCATTCTCCGCGCCGCCTGCGATGGCGGGCTTTCCGTGGTTATTTCACGAGCGCGGGCGAAAGGTGTCATGGCCGCAGAAAAATATTGTCGTTCGAGCTGTGCGTCGCCGGTGCTACGCTCGTCGCATGGCGGAGCCGTTATCGAGGACGCAGGCGCAGGAGTGTCAGCTGATCGAGCTGATGGTCGCCTGTCAAGCGGGCGATCCCGGCGCGTTCCAGCAGCTGTTCGCGATCCTGGCCGAGGAGGCCTGCCGTTATTTCGCACGGGCTCATCGCGATCGCGGCGTGGCTCGCGATCTGACGCAGGATTTATTCCTGGAAATCCACCGCTCGCGACGCTCCTATACGCCGCCGCTGCCGGTGCGCCCCTGGGTCTTCGGCATCGCTCGAAACGTGTTGGCGCGCAGCCGGCGGACGGCCCGCTCGCAACCGAGCGAATCGGCCGGTTGGGATGTCGAGAACGAATTGGCGATGAGTGCCGTGCCGCTCGCCGAAACACTCGATGTTGAAAACGCGCTCACCGCATTGCCTGCGAGTACGCGAGAACCGTGGCTGCTGCATCATGTGTTCGGCATCAGCTTCGAATCGATTGCCGCTCGTCTCGGCATCACGGTGATGGCCGCGAAATTGCGTTCGAGTCGTGCCACGCGGGCTTTGCGGGTTGCACTGAGCGTGACCGGAAAGGCAGTCCGATGAACGAATCTCACATTCCCTCGGCACTGTTCGATGCGGTCAAGCGCGATCTGAAACCGGTGCGGCCGCTCGCAAGTCCGGAGCGCCGCGCGCTGGCGCTGCTGCCGATCGCAATCGCGCTGCTGATCGGAGTGCCCGAGCTCTGGAACTGGCGAACTCACAACGCGCTGGCGCCGTGGCCTTCGTGGTGGCTGTCGGCATTGGAAACAATCCTGAGCCTGGTGATCTTGGCTGAAGGTTTTCGCGAGGCAGTGCCCGGGCGAGAATTGTCTGGACGCAAGTTGATGGGATTGCTGTGTGCTGCGGGGCTTGGCTTCGTGTTGATCAACGCGACGTTGCGCAGTCCTGCGGGAACGCCTCACGCACTCTGGGTTCAATGGTTCTGGGAGTGCATCGTCATGGCCGTCACGTTTGCCGTGCCGGCTTTGATAGCGCCGGCCTGGCTCGTCTCTCGCGCATTACCCAATCGGCCTGCACTGACAGGTGCGCTGTGCGGATTGGGTGTGGGATTGATGGCAGATGCGGGTGTTCGACTCATCTGCTGGGATGGCGATTACGCGCACGTGCTCGTAGCACATGGCGGAGCCATCCTGATCCTGATCGCTCTTGGCGCCGTGAGCGCCACGCTCGTCGAGCGCATCAAGGCGCGGCGGCTGAAGCGCTTCAGCTGAATCGCATCGAGAGATCAACGGCTCTTACATGCTTGGTGAGGCCGCCGACGGAGATGAAATCCACGCCCGTCTCCGCAACCGTGCGCAGCGTTTCCATCGACATATTTCCTGACGCTTCCAATTCGATGCCTTTGTTCGCATGCGCGCGGGTGATGCGCACAGCGGCTCGCATGTTTTCGTGAGAGAAGTTGTCGAGCAGGATGCGATCGACCTTGGCATCGAGCGCCTGCTGCAGTTGATCGAGCGTCTCCACTTCGACTTCCAGCATCACTTTGCTGCTGAGCTTGCGAGCCTCGGCGACGGCAGCGGCAATCGAGCCGGCAGCGGCGATGTGATTTTCCTTCACCAGGATCGCGTCGAATAATCCGATGCGGTGATTCGTACCGCCTCCACAGCGTACGGCGTACTTCTGCGCAAGGCGCAGCCCGGGAATCGTCTTGCGGGTATCGAGCACCCGGCACTGCGTGCCCTTCAGCGCTTCGGCGTAGCGGCTGGTTTCCGTCGCTGTTGCCGAAAGCATCTGTAGGAAATTGAGCGCCGTGCGCTCGCCGGTCAGCAGCGCACGAGACGGCCCGGACAGCTCACACAACAGCTGATTCGCCCGCACCCGATCGCCATCCGCCGCCTTCCACGTGACCTGAACCCGCGCATCGACCTGCCGAAACACTTCGTCGAACCACGCCCGTCCGCACAGGGTCGCATCCTCACGCGTGATCACCGTCGCCTTGGAGACCCGATCCGCCGGAATCAGCTGAGCCGTGAGGTCACCCGTCCCCACGTCTTCCTCAAGGGCGGTGCGGACGGTGCGGGCAATGTAGTCGGCGTCGGGCAGGGCAATCGACATGATCCATCCTTCAAAGGAATGAGCGCCGGCAAAGATACGCTGGAACGAATGGCTGCCCAACTCGCGCCGTACTCGGAGAGCGAGTCCCGGCTGTTTCGGTATTTCAGAAACGGCCTTGCATGGCTTGGCTCTGGAGGACTATATTTCTGAAATTCCGAAATTGAGGTGGGTTAGCCAGCCCAAGCATGGCCAGTTTCCGAAATTCCGAAACACTCGTCCACTCGGTGGAGGATCTGGGCAAGCTCATCCGCGCCCAGCGGCGATTGAGCGGGCTGCGGATCGACGACGCTGCGGCCCTTTGCGGAGTTTCGGTGGATCTGCTCTCGCGCCTGGAAAACGGTCATTCCGGAGTGAGCAGCGACCGTTTGCTCAAAGTGCTGGACGGTTTGGGGTTGGTCATGGCGATCCTCCCCAAGTCGCAGGCCGCGGATGGCTCATGACTTTCCATGCGCTCAAGGTATTCGACGGAGCCCATCAGGTCGGCGAGCTCGGCTACGAATCGCTGGATGAAGTCTTCTCGTTCGAGTACGCCCCAGAGTGGGCTTCGCTTCCGGATTCCTACTCGATCTCGCCGCACATATCGATGCTGGGGCAGCCCGCTGCTTCGAGCACCGTCCGTCGCTTTCTAGAGAATCTGTTGCCCGAAGGTCGAGCGCTTGATGTGGTATCAACGACCAACCAGGTCTCCAAGAACAACATTTATGGATTGATTCGGGAATTGGGGCAGGAAACATCCGGCGCGCTCTCGTTCCTGCGGGAAAACGCCGGGTTGTCCTCTGGTCGCTCGACGACGCGCGAAATCGGTCGCGAGGAGCTTCGACAGCGAATCAATGAGCGGGCACAACTCCCATTCATGGTGTGGGACGGCCGGGTTCGCATGTCGATCGCCGGCTATCAAGACAAGCTCGCGGTGTATCAGGACAGCGGCCGCTTCTATCTCGTCGAAGGCGAGCTGGCATCCACGCATATCCTGAAGCCCGAGCCTGCTGAAACGCGGCTGCCGATGCTCGTGGCCAACGAGCACTTCTGCATGTCGCTCGCGGCTCGCCTGGGGCTGGTCGCTGCGCGTGTATCGATTCTGCGGCTGCCTGAGCCTGTGCTCGTCGTCGATCGATTCGACAGGATTCAAGAGGCGGGGCTGGTTCGACGATTGCACATCATCGATGCGTGCCAGGCGCTCAATTTCCCCGTCTCATACAAATATGAGCGCAACTTCGGATCCGGCCGGGACGTGCGTCAGATTCGCGATGGAGTCAACTTCCCGCGGTTGTTTTCGCTAGCTGAATACACGGTGCAGAAGGCCGTGACGCGACTCGCTCTGTTGCGGTGGGCGCTGTTCAACTATTTGATCGGCAATAGCGATGCGCACGGCAAGAATGTCTCTTTCTTCTGCCGGCGCGACGGCTTGTGGCTCGCGCCTTTCTACGATCTCGTCAGCGTGGCTCAGTACGACAGCATCGATCACGAACTGGCGATGGCGTACGGCGATGAATTCCTGCTGCCGCAGATCACGCCGTTCCAGTGGGCCGATTTTGCTCATCTCACCGGAACGCCCAGATCGTTGCTGGCGCGCGAGATGCGACGCATGGGAAAGAGCGCGTTGGTCTCTTCCGCAAAACAGGTCGAAGAGGCCGTCTATGTAGATGGCGAAAGAAAGGTTGTCGAGGCTATCG
>CAMLEO010000138.1 GCA_946478975.1 uncultured Steroidobacter sp. | reverse complement strand
CATTTGTTTGAAGCGCGGCGCATCCGGGCTCGAATCCGGCTGATACAGCAGGTTGCTGAAGTCCAGACCGCGCGCCTTCCAGTGATTCACAGCCTTGCGCGGCTCCAGCCGATCGACGCGACCGATCATTTCCTCGACGCTGCGGAAGCCGAGCTGAGCCATGAGCTCGCGCATCTCCATGGCGATGAAGCGCATAAAATTCACGACGTGCTCGGGCTTGCCCGCGAACTTCTCGCGCAGCCGCGGATCCTGAGTCGCGATGCCGGCCGGGCAGGTGTTCAAGTGACAGACGCGCATCATGATGCAACCCGTCGCCACTAGCGGCGCGGTCGCAAAGCCGAACTCTTCGGCGCCGAGCAGGGCGGCGACGATAACGTCACGACCCGTCTTCAGCTGGCCGTCGGTTTCGACAGCGATGCGGCTGCGCAGGTTGTTCATCACCAATGTTTGATGAGTCTCGGCCAGGCCGAGCTCCCATGGCAGACCTGCATGCGCAAGTGATGTTTGCGGAGACGCACCGGTGCCACCGTCATGACCGCTGACGAGCACCACGTCCGCATGCGCCTTCGCGACGCCAGCAGCGACGGTGCCGACACCGACTTCCGCCACTAGCTTCACGCTGATGCGCGCGCGACGGTTCGCGTTCTTCAGGTCATGAATCAACTCGGCGAGGTCTTCGATCGAGTAGATGTCATGGTGCGGCGGCGGTGAAATCAAACCGACGCCGGCCGTGGTGTGACGCGTCTTCGCGATCCATGGATACACCTTGGTGCCCGGCAGCTGGCCGCCTTCGCCCGGCTTCGCGCCTTGCGCCATCTTGATCTGGATCTCGTTGGCGCTCACCAGGTATTCGCTGGTCACGCCAAAGCGGCCGGACGCGACTTGTTTGATCGCCGAGTTCTTGGAATCGCCGTTCGGCAGCGGCTTGAAGCGCTCCGGATCTTCGCCGCCTTCGCCGGTGTTGCTCTTGCCGCCGATGCGGTTCATGGCGATCGCCAATGTTTCATGCGCTTCCTTGCTGATCGAGCCGTACGACATGGCGCCGGTCTTGAAGCGCTTCATGATGTTTTCGACCGGCTCGACTTCCTCCAGCGGAATGGCGTCGCCGAACTTGAAGTCCAGCAGACCGCGCAACGTGCACAGGTTGGTCGCCTGCTCGTTGATGAGCTTCGAATATTCCTTGAACTGGTTGAAGCTGCCGTTGCGCACGGACTTCTGCAGCCGGTGGATCGACTCGGGATTGAACAGGTGATATTCGCCGTCCGAGCGCCACTGGTACTGGCCGCCCACCGGCAGCGTGTGATTGTTCACGCGGCGATCCGGGAACGCGGCGCGATGACGCACGAGCACTTCCTGCGCGATCACGTCCATGCCGATGCCGCCGACGCGCGACGCCGTCCAGGTGAAGTATTCGTCGATCACGTCCTGGCGCAGGCCGACCGCTTCGAACACTTGAGCGCCGCGATAGCTTTGGATGGCCGAGATGCCCATCTTCGCCATCACTTTGATCACACCCTTGGTCGCGGCTTTCACGAAGTTCTTGCAGGCGGTCTTGTGATCGATGTTGGTCAACCGATCGTCGCGGATCATGCCGTCGATGGTTTCGAACGCGACGTATGGATTGATCGCGCTGACGCCATAGCCGATCAGCAGCGCGAAGTGATGAACCTCGCGCGCCTCACCGGTCTCGATCACGAGACTCACGCGCGTGCGCAGGCCTTCGCGAATCAAATAGTGATGCAGGCCGGCGACGGCGAGCAGCGCCGGAATCGGCGCAAACTCTTTGTTCACGCCGCGATCGCTGAGAATGAGGACGTTCACTTCCTCTTCCTCGATCATGCGACGGGCCATCAGGCGGATTTCTTCCATCGACTTCACCAGGCCTTTTTCACCGCGCGTCACGCGGAACAGGCTCGGCAGCACGCCGACGCGCAGGCCCGGCAAATCCATGCGGCGGACCTTGGCGAATTCCTCGTTCGTGAGAATCGGCCACTTCACTTCCAAACGACGGCAGTCCGCGGGCTGCGGGTTCAGCAAGTTGCCTTCCGAGCCCAGGCGCGTTTCGGCGGAAGTGATGATCTCTTCGCGAATGCAATCGATGGGCGGATTGGTGACTTGAGCGAACAGCTGCTTGAAGTAGTCGTACAGCAGGCGCGGCTTGTTCGACAGCACCGCGAGCGGCGTATCGTTGCCCATCGAGCCGATCGCTTCGACGCCGTTCTGTGCCATTGGCGCCAGCAGAATGCGCTCGTCTTCGAACGTGTAGCCGAACGCGATTTGACGCTGCAGCAGCGTGTCGTGATCCGGCGCCGGCACTTCGGGTGCGGGCTGCAGATCGGCGACGTGCACCAGATGTTCGTTCAGCCACTGCCGATACGGACGCTCGGTGGTGATCGCCTTCTTGATCTCTTCGTCTTCGATGATGCGGCCCTGCCTGGTGTCGACCAGGAACATGCGTCCCGGCTGCAGGCGGCCTTTCAACAAAACATTCTCCGGCGCGATGTCGAGCACGCCGGCTTCGGACGCCATCACGACCAGATCGTCCTTGGTCACGTAATAACGCGACGGACGCAGGCCGTTACGATCCAGCAGCGCGCCGATCTGTTCGCCGTCAGTGAACGCGATCGCGGCCGGGCCGTCCCACGGCTCCATCACCGAAGAATGATATTGATAGAACGCGCGCTTGGCGTCGTCCATGGTCTGATGATTAGACCACGGCTCGGGAATCATCATCATCATCGCGTGCGGCAGCGAGCGGCCGGCCAGCACCAGCAGCTCCAGCGTGTTATCAAACATCGCCGAGTCGCTGCCGTTCGGGTTGATGATCGGCAGGATCTGTTCCATGTCGTCGCCGAACGCTTCGGACTGGAACAGCGCTTCGCGCGCGTGCATCCAGTTCGCGTTGCCACGGACGGTGTTGATCTCGCCGTTGTGAGCGATGTAACGATACGGATGGGCGCGATCCCAGCTCGGGAACGTGTTGGTGCTGAAGCGCGAGTGCACCAGCGCGATCGCGGTCTCCATCAGCGGATCCTGCAGATCCGGGAAGTAGGGGCCGAGCTGCTCGGTGAGCAGCATGCCTTTGTAGACGAGCGTCTTATAAGAGAGGCTCGCCACGTACCAGGACGCGGCACCTTCCATCGTCGAAGTGCGGATCTCGCTGTATGCACGCTTGCGGATCACATACAGCTTGCGCTCGAACGCCAGTGCATCCGCGAGATTCGGATTGCGGGCGATGAACACCTGGCGCATGTACGGCTCGCACGACTTCGCCGTGTCGCCGAGCGAGGAATTGTTCGTGGGCACCGTGCGCCAGCCGAGCACCGTCTGGCCCTCGGACTGCACGATCTTCTCGAACGCTTCTTCAATGCGTCGACGCAGAGTCGGATTGCGCGGCAGGAACACGATGCCGCAGCCGTAGTGCTCGGGCTCCGGCAAGGTGATGCGCGATTTGCCGGCGACTGCGACCAGGAACTTGTGAGGCATCTGCAGGAGCACGCCCGCGCCGTCACCCGTGTTGGTCTCCGCGCCGCAAGCGCCGCGGTGATCGAGATTGGTCAGGACCTGCAGGCCCTGCTGCAGAATCTTGTGCGATTTTCGACCTTTAATATCGACTACGAAGCCGACGCCGCAGGCATCGTGCTCGTAAGCGGGATCGTAAAGACCCTGCTTCTCTGGACGGGTGGTGCGCCCCCCATTGATCGTCGAGGGAGTGCGCGCGTTTTCGGCCCCTTCCTTGGAGGCCCCTTCAGTGCCGATATTCATGTTGGCCTACCGTTAACCATCATCGGGAAATTCGTCGGTCATGCCCCCGCTCGGGCGACGGGCATGCCTATCCCCGCGCAGCGGACCTCTCCTGGAGTCGGCATTTTTATCAATGCTGCATCCCATGGGGTGCCCGGCGCGGGACCGCCGCCGCGGTTGGCGGCGCTTGGCCGAAGGCATCGTCGCCCGCGACCAACGGTCTAAATCTTTGATTCGTAGGGCTGTTTCGCGCAAGGACAGCGGCGCGTGCATGGCCGGCCGGGCCAGGACGCCGCGAGCAAGTTGAATACAACCCGAAGGAATGTCAGCCATATTACAGAGGAAGCCACCTGCGTCAATGCGGTGCGAATCCCGGCCCTCGTTGTTGCCCGCCGGTTCGCGGCGGCAGCACCCCCAGTCGCAATGTACTGAAGTTGCATTTACCGGCGCGGGCGGGCGGCGGAATCATGCGGCCACTATGCGTAAAGCGGGCAGGCAAGCCATCCAGACAGAGGCGCGATGCCGGTCTGCGATGCGTCCGCTTGACCGTCCTTCCGGCCGCGTGCTCAGATCGCCGCCGGCTCTGGCACTCACGTAAATCGCTGTAAATCAAGCAGTTCAGATCGGCGGCAGCATCGGGTCCGCCCAGCTTCATCCATCGGGGAGAATGTTTATGAAGTCGAGTTCGGCCAAGACGTTGAGCGTGCGCGCGAGCGTTGCCGCTGCGTTGACCTTGGTCTGTCTGCCGCTGGCCGTGCCCGCCCAGGGCGTGCTGGGCCAGAGAAAAGGTGAGGGTGGCAGCGAAGTGCAGGGCTCCGCCGGCCCGGGCGGATCGCAAGGGGACAACGGCCTCGAACATTGTGACAAGCCGATGGGCGCGCTCGCCGTGGTCGAGCCGCAGGATTACGTCGCGCAGTCGCTCTCTCATTACGGCCTGCAGTCGCCCACGGGTTTGATTCGCATGATGGTGCAGCAGTCGAACTGCTTCATCGTCGTGGAGCGCGGCATCGGTATGCAGAACATGATGCAGGAACGCGCGCTGCAGGAGTCCGGCGAGCTGCGCCAGGGCTCGAACATGGGCGGCGGTCAGATGGTCAGCGCGGACTTCGTGCTCACGCCGGCCGTCGTGTTCTCTGAGAATGACGCCGGCGGCGTTGGTGGCGCGCTCGGCGGCTTGATCGGTGGCTCCAGCGGGCGAATGCTCGGCGCGGTCGCCGGTGGTTTGAAGTTCAAAGAAGCGCAGACGAGCATGCTGGTCGCCGATGCGCGCTCGGGCGTGCAGGTCGCTTCCGCGGAAGGCAGCTCCAAGAAGGCTGATCTGAAGCTCGGCGCGGCTTTGTTCGGCAGCAGCGCGGCGGGTGCCCTCGGCGGTTACACGAAGACCAATGAAGGCAAGGTGATCGCGGCCAGCCTCATGGACAACTACAACAACATCGTGAAGTCGGTGCGCGGCCAGCCGAGCTTGCAGCGTGACGTCGGCACGCTCGCGGATGAAGCGGGCAAGAAGACCAAGGGTGGCGCTGTTTATAACGAGGGCGACACCATCGTGCCGAAGATCGGCAACTTGAAAATGTATTCATCGCCGAGCGATACGTCGAAGACGGTCGCGACCTTGGGCAAGGGTGAAGAGATGATCTTCATGGGTGAGGAGAAGGATGGCTACCTCAAGGTCGAGTCGAGCAATGGCGGTGGCTGGGTGAAGAAGGTGCTGGTCACCCGATAAGAGATATATGACCTGCGGCGCCGGCCGGAAGAACTCAAGTACTTCCGGCCGCGCCTCAGGAGCTAAGCAAGGCGCGCTCTACTTCGGCGCGCGAACCCAATCGATGTGGTCGTCCACTGCTTTCTTGGGCGACGCGCTCACCCAATTGGCAGCATCGTTCACGTCACCTTTGCCGGTGTAACGAGCGAACGCGGGATGAGGAAACAGCGGCCGCGTGCGCATCACGCCGTTCGGGCCGCTTTGGCTGGCGACAACCCGCTCCGGCGCCTGGCCCTGTTCAACCCACTTCACCAGGTCGGGCAGCAGCTCGAACGTGTTGGGCGCATTGCCGCCGCGGCAATGAAACATTCCGGGGACCATGAATACTCGAAACCATCCTCGCACTTTCTCCTGGCCGCCCTGGCGGGATGTCACATTCGCGTAGTAGTCGAGCAGCGCCATCGGTGACACGCCTGCATCGGCCCAGCCGTGATAAACGATGAGCTTGCCGCCTCGCTGTTCGAATGCACGCAGATCGGGTGCTTCATGCGGAGCGACCGGATCGTAGACCCGCGCCATCGCTTCCGTCTTTTCCACATCAGTATCGAAATTGAAACTGCGATAGTTGTAATCCGCCGGCGGATTGGTCGGAAACGCAAGATACCGCAAGTAACCTTCCGCAAGTGAACGACGACCCGCGCCGCTCCATGACAGCTCGCTGCCGTAAGGCGTGGTGCCCGGCATCAGCTTCTCGCCGCGACTGTTCACGGGGCCGCTATATAAAGCCTTCGCTGCAGCGACCTGGTCTGTCGTCAGACAATCATCTTTATCCGCACTCTTGCACTGAAGCTTCGCCGGATCGAAGTTACAAACTCGCGGATCCATCAAAATGCCATCGGCGACGCCATCGAGCTTGTCGCACGCTCGCATGACACCTGCATTCAGCACGGCCAGCTTCGCCGGCGTGAAAATCTCCGAGCCGTCGTCGCGAAGCAGATGTCTCGCATCCCAATTGTTCGCAATGGCGCCGAGCCGGCCGGGGAACGCGGGATCGCCGGCGATGATGCCGTCGAAATCTTCCGGATAGCGCTGCGCTTCGCTCAAGCCTTCGCGACCGCCGGTGGAGCAGCCGCGAAAATATGAACGAGCGGGTCGCTTGCCGTAGTAACGCTCCGCGATCAATTTACCGACGACTGCCATGAGATGAGTGGAGCGTCCACCGTAGTCTTCGCGCAGCGCTGGATCGCTGCCCCACACGGGATCTTTGACGGGAAGCCCGACATGGCCCATGTTATGGGCCGCGACGACATAGTTGGCCGCCAACGCGTCGGCGCAATTGTTGATGCCGACGACGCCGCAGAAGCCGCCGCAGCCGACCTGAAAGTAGCGACCGTTCCATTCGCGACTCGGCAGCCGCACTTCGAATTGGATTTGCGGTTGGATATATCCATTGACGGCGCAGTATTCGTCGGTACCGTTGCTGGCCGGGACCAACTTGGCCGAGACCACGGAGAGGGGAGCGATGCCCGAGTTCTTGAAGTCTTCGTCGATCAGCTTCTCGCATTGCATTGCGCCGCTGATCCGAGCATCCAGTGCTGCCGCTGGGGCCGCCACCCCGGCGGCATAAACACCACTGCCCGACGCAAGCAGCGCCACATATAACAGGACGTGGAATAACCGAGCATGGAGCATCGTCGTGGACTGCACGGGCTTTCCTCGCTTCGCGATTGGATGAAGATTTCCTTTGGGCCGGCATTTCCGCCGGGGCCGAATTCGGTGCATGGAACACGACGCTTGCACCAATTCGCGCGTGCCCGAGACTTGAATCAGCGCCATCATGGTATCTATGATCGTCATACATCATACAAAAATACCATCGTATGAACTGTTTGACTGGTGGTATGCAAGTTGCAAACGAGTTGCACCGTGGCCTGTTTCGAGTTGGAAGACCAGCGTCGAAAACCTTGAGGAGCTTGCATGAGAGTCAGCAACACTCGGATGGCGCGCCGGATGGGACAGGCGCTTGCGCTCGCGGCGACGGCAGCAGCCACAGTCGCAAACGCGCAGCAGGAGCCGGTGCTCGAAGAGCTCGTCGTCACCGCGACCAAGCGCGAAACGACGATGAAGGACACGCCCGCCGCCATCGCCGCCGTCAGCGGCGATGCCATTCGCGACAGCCAGTCGTTCTCCCTTGAAAGCTTCACGCGCTTGGATCCATCCATCCAGGTCAACAATCGCGGCGTCGGCGACAATCAGATCATCGTCCGCGGCATTGCCTCTTCTGGCAAGCCCACCGTCGGTTTGTACTATGACGAAGCGGTGATCACCGGCCTCGGCCTCGACGGCGGCAGCGACAATCAGCCGAACATCCAGCTGCACGATTTGAATCGCATCGAAATCCTCAAGGGTCCGCAGGGCACGCTGTTCGGCGCCGGCTCGATGAGCGGCACGGTGCGCTTCATCACCAACAAACCGGATCTCTCGCAGCAGTCGTTCGGCTTCACCGGTTCGGCCGCGAGCGTGAAAGACGGCAATGAGTTGTTTCAGGGCGAAGCGGTTGCGAACCTGCCGCTCGTTGCCGATAAAGTCGGCTTGCGCGCCGTCGCGTGGGGCGACACCGGCGGCGGATATATCGAGCAGGAGCGTAACGGCGTTCTGCACCAAGACGTGAACGATCAAACCGTGTGGGGCACGCGCCTGACGCTGGGCTCCAAGCTCACCGACGCGCTCAGCCTGACGCTGATGGGTTTGTATCAGGAGAGCAAAGCGGACGGCTCGCAATATTTCGAGTTCGGACGCGGCGCATATCGGAATATTTCGCCGACGCAGGAGCCGTTCGACGACGAGATCAAGCTGTTCAGCGCGGTCGCCGATTACGACGCCGGCTTCGGCACGTTCACCGGCACGGTCTCGTACATGGATCGCCAGCTGTATCTGTCACGAGACAGCACGCCGACGGCGAATCGTTTCCATCTCGGCGTCGATCTCGCGTATCACCAGGACCAGGATATTTCCAACCTGACCTCGGAGTTTCGGTTCTCCTCGGCGTTCCAGGGGCCGGCGCAGTTCGTCGCCGGCGTGTTCTATGCCGAGCAGGAATCTGAGGCGCGGAACGCTGCGCTCGTTGCCGATCGCACGACCGGCAAGGCGCGCTGTAATTTCCATGTCGATTGCGTCGCGTCCGGGTTTGCTCGCGATGACATCAACTCCGCGACCGGTACTGTGACGATCGATCAGTTCGCGGCGTTCGCGGAGACGAATTATCAGTTCACGGAGAAGCTCACCGGGACGGTCGGCCTGCGCTACTACACGGCAGACATCGGTCAACGAACGATTACGACGCAGGCGTTGCGTCATCCGGTGTTCACGCCGGTGCAGACGGCGGACGTACTTTCGCTGGATGAAGACACCAGCGAGAACGAGATGAGCTACAACTTTGCGCTCGCCTACAAGCTCACGGGCGACACCACGCTTTACAGCCGCATCGCTTCGGGTTTCCGCCCCGGCGGCGCAAACGACTCCGACGCGGCGGCTCAGCAAGGTGTGACCGCGCCGGCCAAGTACGAGTCCGATACGTTGTGGAGTTATGAAGTCGGTGCGAAGAGCTACTTCCTGAACCGCATGTTCTATACCGAAGTGGCGTTGTACCGAATCAACTGGTCTGATCAGCAGATCTCGGTCACCGACCCGGGCGGCACGTTTGTTTACATCGCCAATGCCGGCAAGAGCTACGTGAACGGCTTCGAGCTTCAGATCAATGCGCAGCCTACCGAAGCGTTGTCGTTCAACTTGGGCGCGACATATACCGACTCGCGGCTGTCGGAAGATATGCCGTCGACGGCGCAGACCTCAGGTTTCGACGGCGACCGAATTCCGTACACGCCGAAGTGGTCGTATGCTGGCCAGGTGCAATATGAAGTGCCGTTCTCGTCGTCGCTGACCGGTTACGCCAGCACCAATTTCAATTATCGCGGCGAGTCGTACACGAACTTCAACAGCCAGTCGGACGATTATCAGAAGCTCGATAGTTATTTCCTGGTCGGCTTGCGCGCGGGTGTGCGATTCGACGCCTGGGACGTCGGTATATTCGTCGATAACGTCACCGATGAAGTGCCGCAGATCGGCTTGCGCGTGACTGGCGACGGTTATCGCGTGTACACGACGCGCCCACGAACGATTGGCCTGAGAGCTTCCACGCGCTTCTAGTTCACGGCATGTGATGATGGCGGCCGCTCCGAGGGCGGGGCGGCCGTTTTGTTGTAGGCGGTTGTTGGGCAATTCATGTCCGAAAACAAAATCTTCTATCGCGGCTGGCTGACGGTCGTGGTGTGCTTGCTCGGCATTTCCACCGGGCCCGCGGCGTTCGGTTTGTCGTCGCTGTTCCTGATGGGCGGGCCGATGGGCCAGGAGTTTGGGTGGAGCCGCACAGCCATCAGCACCGCGGTCTCGGTGATGATGTTATGCACGGCCTTCTCGCTGCCGTTCATGGGGCGTCTGGTCGACCGCTTCGGTGTGAAGCGCGTGCTGATTCCGTCTGTGATCACTTTCGGGTTGTCATTGCTCGCCGCCTCACGCATCACTCAGTACTGGCAGTTCATCGCGGTGTACGTCGCGATGGGCACGATCGCCGTGGGCACGAACAGCGTGCCTTACATGCGAGTGCTCACCGCTTGGTTCGATCGCCGGCGCGGACTGGCGATTGGCATTGCTGGCAGCGGCACCGGACTCGGCTTCGGTTACGTCCCGCTCATCACCCAAGAGTTCGTGTCACACGGCGGCTGGCGAGGCGGCTACTTCGGGCTCGGCATGATCATGCTGTTGTTTACGCTGCCCATGATCGTGTTTCTTTTGCATGAAAAGCCACAGTCGTTCGGCCTTCATCCCGACGGCGCATCGAGCGACGAGCATGCGGCTCAACCGGCGGCGAGCGGCGACACGTTGGCTGAAGCCATGCGTCGACGTGATTTCTGGAGTTTGATCGCAATATTCGCTGGACTCGCGTTCGTGCTGTACGGCCTGATTCCGCACATGGTGCCAATGCTCCAGGATCGCGGTGTTCCGGTGGCGCAGGCGACGCTGCTGGCGTCGGCATTCGGCTGGGCTGCGTTCGGCGGCCGATTGCTGATCGGCTTCCTGGTGGATCGTTACGACGCGCGCCGAATTGCGTTCGTGTTCTTTACGCTGTCGGCGATCGGATTGGGAATGTTGGCTGCGCCGTTGTCGCTGTGGGCGTTCACGCTGGCCGCCATCTTGTTGGGCCTGAGCCTCGGCGCCGAGGTCGACATGCTGGCGTATCTCACCAGTCGTTACTTCGGTTTGAAGAACTTCGCGCAGATCTTCGGCGCGATGTTCTCGGCGGTGATGGTGGCGATGAGCTTGAGCCCGCTGGCGTTCGGCGCCGTGTATGACCTCACCGGTTCATACAAATCGATTCTCGGGCTCGGCGTGCCGCTGTGTTTGCTCGCGATCGTGCTCGTGCTGATGCTGCGGCCGTACGGCGAGCGAAGCCGCGGCGGAGCCGTGTCCGTTACCTGATCAGGCGGACTCTTTCGGTCCGCCCTTGTCCGCAATCTGCACGCGAAATCCCGAGCGCAGCTGCGGGAAGTAATCCCAGATCGCCAGGTGCTGCGTGCAGCGGTTATCCCAGAACGCCACCGAATGCGGCTCCCATCGGAAGCGCACCTGGAAATACGCGTTCTCACAGTGATGAAACAGGAACTGCAGAATCGCGTCGCTCTCCGCCGGCGGCAATTCGTTGATGCGGGCGGTGAAGCCCTTGTTCACGAACAATACTTTGCGGCCCGTGACTGGATGAGTGCGAATCACCGGATGCACGGCGATCGGAAACTTGCCGTCCGGGTTGAAGCGGCCGAACGCGAGCTTGCCGTCGTGAGTGGCCGTGAGCCCTTCGAGATACGCCTTCATGCGATCCGACAGGGCGTCATACGCGGCATACATGCTCGCGAACACCGTGTCGCCGCCCATCGTCGGCAGCGTGTGTAGATACAAAATGCTGCCCATCGGCGGGATGGTCGCGCACGACATATCGGTGTGCCATTCCTCGCCGGCAACGTGCTTGGAATTCGCATCGGCCTGCAGCTTGCGCACTTCCGGATGGTCCGGCAGGCCCTGCAACGCGTGAATCTGCAGCTCGCCGAAATATTGGCCGACACGTTTGAGCGACGGCGGATCGAGGCGCTGATCGCGGAAGAAAATCACCTGGTGATCCGCGAGCGCCTGGTGCAGATCGTCGAGCTGAGCTGCGCTCAACGGTTGGGCGAGATCGATGCCGGAGATGATGGCGCCGATGGTCGGAGTCAGGCGGTCGGCGCGGATCGTTTGATATTCCTGGCTAGGAGCAACGGCGGGCTTCGGATTGGCAGCCATAATATTCCCTAGACAACTTGTTTGCTGCGCCGATCGGCTTGGGCGTCACGTGCCCGCGCCAGGTCCAGCGCCACGTCGGTGATCATGTCCTCTTGGCCGCCGACCATGCGTCGCCGGCCCAGCTCGACCAGAATCGCGCGCGTGTCGAGCCCGTAGGTGGCAGCGGCTTTCTCTGCATGACGCAGGAAAGACGAGTACACGCCTGCGTAGCCCAGCGTCAGGGTTTCCCGATCGACGCGCACCGGTCGATCCTGCAGCGGGCGGACCAGGTCCTCCGCCGCGTCCATCAGCTTGAACAAATCACAGCCGTGCTGCCATCCGTAAACGTCGGCCGCGGCGATGAAAACTTCCAGCGGTGCGTTGCCAGCGCCGGCACCCATGCCCGCGAGGCTCGCATCGACGCGAATCGCGCCGTTCTTCACCGCCAGAATGGAGTTTGCCACTCCCAGGCTCAGATTGTGATGAGCATGAATGCCGCGCTCAGTCTCCGGCTTCAACGCCCGATCGTAGGCTTGGAAGCGCGCGGCGGTGTCATCCATTGTCATCGCTCCGCCGGAGTCGGTGACGTACACACAATGTGCTCCATACGATTCCATCAGCTTCGCCTGCGCGGCCAGCTGCTCGGGCGGAATCATGTGGCTCATCATCAAAAAGCCCGCCACGTCCATGCCGAGATTGCGTGCGAACTCGATGTGCTGTTGAGAAACATCGGCTTCGGTGCAATGAGTAGCGATGCGCACCGATCTCACGCCGAGATCGTATGCATGCCGCAGGTCGTGGACGGTGCCGATGCCCGGCAGCAGCAGCGTCGTGAGCCTGGCATGTTTGATCACATCAGCGACGGCTTCGATCCATTCCCAATCGGTGTGTGCGCCGAAGCCGTAGTTGAAAGATGAGCCGGCGAGGCCGTCGCCGTGCGCAACTTCGATGGCGTCGACGTGCGCCTCATCGAGCGCTCGCGCGATCGCCTTCACGTGCTCGATGCTGTACTGGTGACGAATGGCATGCATGCCATCGCGCAACGTCACATCCTGGATATAAAGCTTGCCGTTGGGATTCATGCGGCGATCTCCTTGCGGAGATTCAGAGCTACGCGCTCGCCGGTGCGCAGTGCTGCGGAAGTCATGATGTCGAGATTGCCGGCATACGCGGGCAGGTAATGCGCCGCGCCTTCGACTTCCAGGAACACGCTGACTTTGAGCCCGGCGAAGTCGCGGCTCAGTTCCGGAAGCGGCAGTTTGATTCCCGGGCCGACGCGCTCGAACTGCACACGTTGTTTCAAGCGATAACCCGGAACGTAGCCTTGTACTTCGCGGATCATCGTTTGCACCGACGCCTCGATGGCGGCTTCGTCGGCGTTGCCGGTGAGACAGTAGACCGTATCGCGCATCACCAGCGGAGGTTCAGCGGGGTTCAGCACGATAATGGCCTTACCGTGCCGCGCCCCGCCTACCTGTTCGATGGCTCGTGCCGTGGTCTCAGTGAACTCGTCAATGTTTGCTCGCGTCCCCGGGCCGGCCGAGCGGCTCGCGATGGATGCCACGATCTCTGCATATAACACCGGCGTGACTCTGCCGATAGCTGCCACGATGGGAATCGTCGCCTGGCCGCCGCAGGTCACCATGTTCAGATTGACCGCGCCCAGATGCTCGTCGCCGTTCACCGGCGGAATCACAAACGGACCGATCGCGGCCGGGGTCAGGTCGATCGAAATCTTGCCGTGAGCTCGCAACACCGCGTCGTGTTGCCGGTGAGCTGCTGCCGAAGTGGCATCGAACACGAGGCGAACGTCCTGAAATTCCGGCATGACGAGCAGGCCTTCGATGCCTTTCGCGGTGGTCGCCACGCCCAGCCGCTCCGCCCTCGCCAACCCTTCCGATTGCGGATCGACACCGACCATCGCCTTCAGCGCCAAGGCCCGGCTGGTGCGCAGGATCTTGATCATCAGGTCCGTGCCGATATTGCCGGAGCCGAGGATGGCGACAGGAACACGTTCTTGGACACCCACCGGGATACCCCATGTTCGATGCGAAGGGTCGATCCGAGGAATTCAGGATGCAGTTAAGGTAATACGGTCATACAATATTATCAAACAGCCCAGCCCACCCGCAGATTTGGACACCCATGATCCGACCTGACCTACGGCTCGGAATGATCGGCTTCGGGGCCATCGGGCACGAAGTCGTATCCGCACTGACGAAGCTCGGCGAGAACTCCTCACTTGCCGCGGTCCTCGTGCGGCCCGGCCGTGCGGCGCCCCACGCAGTTCATGATGTTCAGGCGCTGATCGATGCAGGTCCGCAGGTCGTGCTCGAATGCGCAGGTCATTCCGCGGTGAAGGAATATGCCGCGCCCTTGTTGAGAGCAGGCATCGACGTGATCGTTTCATCTGTCGGTGCGCTCGCCGATGACCAGGTTCGAGCTGAGTTGATCGATGCCGAAGATCAGGGCGGCGGCCGCGCGCTCCTGTCCTCGGGGGCAATCGCAGGCCTCGATGGACTGCTTGCCGCGCGGCTTGCGGGTTTGGATGAGGTTACCTACCCGTCCTTCAAGCCGCCGCACGCCTGGCGCGGTACAGCCGCCGAGCGAGTACTGGACTTGGATCATTCGGAAACAGAGCGCGCGTTTTTCGTCGGCACGGCGCGCGAAGCGGCGCTGGCATATCCGAAAAACGTCAACGTGGGCGTTGCTATCGCATTGGCAGGTTTAGGAATGGACGCCACCCGCGTGCGCTTGGTGTCTTCACGCAACGTCACTGACCCGCTTGGCCGCATCGAAGCGCGCGGCGCGTTTGGCTACTTCAGCTTCGATATATTCGCGCGTGCCGCGGCCGATAATCCGAAAACTTCGGCCCTGACAGCGTACAGTATCCTGCAATCCGCACGGCTCGGCGGCGCGCTGCCAATCGCGGGACTCTGCCGTGATGGATACTAGATTTCTTGAGGCTCAGTTGGGACGCGCGCCGCATGCCGCGGCATGTCCTGGCGTAAAATGCGCCTCCTGATGACAGAGTGTTTTAGTTGAGGGCGGACCTTGGAATACCACGATCTGCGAATCGTTGAAAACCCGACACTGGTGCGCGAGCACGCGCTGGACAAGCTGCGTAACGCCATCAGCCGCGGGCTGTATCCGCCGGGTCATCGCCTGGTGGAGCGCGAGCTGTGCGAAGCGTTGGGTGTGAGCCGCACGTCGGTGCGCGAGGCCCTGCGCCAGCTGCAGGCCGAGAACCTGATCGAAGTCGGCAAGCGCCGAAACATCACAGTCGCGGTGATCACGTCCAAGGACGCCGAAGACATTTATCTGCTGCGCGAGATGTTGGAAACAATGGCGGTGAAGCGCTTTGTGGCCGCCGCCGATGAAAATGCCATCAAGAAGCTGCAGCGGATCCACAAGGACCTGCGCAAAGTCATTCACAAGGGCGACGTGCGCGAGCTGGCGATCATGGCCGGCGAGTTCTACGAGACCATTCTCAATGGCTCGGGCAGCAAGGTGATTGCCGACATGGCGCGCCAGCTGCTGACGCGCGTGAACTACCTGCGCATGCGTTCGATGGCGGAGCCGGGCCGGCTCGAAGAAGGCATCCACGAATGGGATCGCCTGATGGAAGCGATTCAGGCCGGCAATGCCAACGCCGCTGCGAAGGCCATGAGCGAACACTTGGGCGCGGCTCGCCGAGCGGTGGTCGCCAAGCTTGAGCAAGAGGAGCAGCAAGCCGCCGCTCCAGCTGCCGCTGCTGCCGCCGCCGCAGGTGCCCCAGCTCGTCGGTAGCCCTCGTCCTGTATGACTCTATGTTTGTCATACAAAATCTGTCCAGCTACACTGCCTCGCCATGGGTACTCGGCGAGTCATCATCGCGGGCGCGGGGCCGATCGGAGCCGTGCTCGCCTACGCGCTGCGTAAACGAAACATTCCCGTCGTCGTGATCGAGGCGCTCGCGACGCCAGAGATCGACTGTCGCGCGGCGTCCTGTCATCCACCGACTGTGGCCATGCTCGACGAGCTCGGGCTGCTCGAAGATGGACTTGAACAGGGCCTGGTCTCGCCCGTGTTCAATTACATCGATCGCGTCACCGGCGAGCTGGTCGGACGTTTCGATATCGAAGCCATGCGCGACCGGCCGGATCATCCCTATGTGCTGCAGTGGGAGCAGTACAAAATCGTGCGCACGGTTTTGCAACGATTGCGCAACGATCCCGAAGCAGAGATTCGCACCTCGACTCGTGTGATTGCGCTTGCTCAGAACGCCGATCACGTCGATGTCACACTAGCGCTCGAAGACGGCAGCACTGAAATTATCTCGGGCCGTTATCTGGTCGGCTGCGACGGCGGCCGCAGCACCGTGCGCAAGCTCGCCGACATCGAATTCGACGGCTTCACCTGGCCGGAACGTTTCTTGAAGATCGACACCCGATTCGATTTCTTCGCGCTGCGGCCGCAGCTCAGCAATCGCAACTATTTCTCCGATCCCGACGAGTGGATGAATCTGTTCAAAGCGCGCGGCCCGGAAGGTGAAGGCATGTGGCGCGCGGTGAGCCCGACGCGGCCGGAACAAACCGACGAAGAGCTGCTGTCGCCCGACGCCGTCGAGGCGCGGTTGCAAAAGTTTTGTCCCAAGCCCGGTAGTTATGAGATCGCGACCATCGCGCTGTACAAAGTCCATCAGCGCGTCGCGGCCACGTTCAATCGCGGGCGCGTGCTGTTAGCTGGCGATTCTGCGCACGTGAATAATCCAGTCGGCGGCATGGGCATGAACGGCGGCATTCACGATGCGCTCAATCTCGCCGATAAGCTGCACGCGATCTGGTTCGAAGGCGCCGACGATCAGGCGCTGTTCGATCGCTACACGCGCCAGCGTCGCAAGGCGCAGGTCGATTACGTGCAGGCACAGAGCATTCAAAACAAACAAACGCTGGGCGAGAGAGATCCGGTCGAGCGGGCGCGCAAGCTCGATCACATTCGTCGCCAGTCCAATGATCCCGAGCTGCACGATGCGTTCATTCGTCGCGCTTGCTTGATCGACAGTCTTCGGGAAGCGAACGCCACCGCCTGAGAGGAACATGCCATGGCCATTGCCCGTCATCCTCGGCCGCCGGAGCTGGTTGGTGTGCCGCTGGAAACCATCATGGAACGCTACGTCGCGCGCTTCGCCGATCGCGTGCCGGACTGGAATGCGTTCTCCGATGCAAACATCGATGGCTATCGCCGCGCGCAGCATCGTTTCGTCGGCGCCGGCGCTTCCGGCAAGCACAACGATGGCAACGTCGTGCCCGCAGGCAACTTCACGCTGTCGATCATGTTGGTGCCGCCCGGCCAGGGCAACGCTCCGCACACTCACGAAGTCGAAGAAGTGTTTTTCATCCTGCAAGGCCGGTGCGTCGTGTTCATCGAAGATGAAGACGGCCGCCGCGTGGGCAAAGAGCTCGGACCGTGGGAAATGATTTCCTGCCCCGCCGGCGTCATTCA
>CAMLEO010000137.1 GCA_946478975.1 uncultured Steroidobacter sp. | reverse complement strand
ACCAGGTTCTCGATGCGAATGCCGACGTCACGCTTGCGCCGCAGCCGCAGCCACTCGCCGGCGCGACGGTTGAACCAGAGAATTTCGTGATCCGGCCCGAGCAGCACCGCGCCTTCGGGCATCGCCGTGGTCAAGCGCCGGAACTCACGCAGCAGCGCCGTCACGCGCGCACGATGAAACTGTTTACGTCGATAGATGCGGCTGATGATCGTCACCACTTCACCCCATACGCCGCTGATGTCCGGCGGCGACTCGACGCGTCGATGTCGCAGCCAGTACTCCACCCGCAGCACATTCCATAGCTGCACGACGGAATACACACCGAGCGTGATCGCCATGACCCGCGCGATGCGCCCCGTCATCAAGCCGACAATGAATGCAAGGAACAGCGCGATCCCGAGCCGGGAAACGGATTGCCAGCCCGAGGGCGAAAAGGCGCTGAATATCTTTTTCAACGCCTACTCCGCGCGCGTTGAGAAGCGGTATCCCGAGCCTCGTACGGTCTGGATGAAACGGTCATAGTTGAAAGCTTCGAGCGCCTTGCGCAGGCGGCGGATGTGCACATCGACCGTTCGTTCTTCCACATAAACATTGCCGCCCCACACTCGATCGAGGAGTTGGGCACGACTGTACACCCGCTCCGCGTGAGTCATGAAGAACGACAGCAACCTATACTCCGTCGGCCCCAGTTGCACAGTGCGGTCACCCACGGTGACGCGGTGGCCGGCCGCATCCAGCACCAGGCCTTCCGCCTCGATCAGCTCCTCGCCGCTGCCGTTGCTCGACCGGCGCAGCACCGCGTTGATGCGGGACAGGAGCTCGCGAGGCGAAAACGGCTTGGTGACGTAGTCGTCGGCGCCGCTGTCGAGGCCCATCACTTTATCCTGCTCGTCGGCACGCGCCGTCAACATGATGACGGGCACCTCCTGCGTCTCCTTGTCGCGCTTCAAGGCGCGGGTGAGCTCCAGACCGCTCATATCCGGGAGCATCCAGTCGATCAACACCAAATCTGGCCGTTGATCTGCGATGGCAGCGCGCGCGGCGCTGACATCGGCGGCTTCGCGGACTTCGAATCCGCTTCGCCGCAGTCCGAACGCAATCATTTCGCGGATGGGACGCTCATCCTCGACGATCAGAATCTGCTTGGTTGCCATTGACGTTTGCAAGGTGACCTCGCGGCACATTACAACAACGTATTATTACAGTCCCGTGACGGGCCGAGCGAAAGCTGCGACCGTGTTACGGGCTCTTTACATGCGCAACCTGGTCGCGAACGTACACGGGTTCGGCCTCCGCCGCCGGCCTGGCATGACCGGCGCAGAATTCTGCTTCGGCGAGCAAAGCGATATCAGCGGCTCTTGGCAACGCTGTTTCAGCGATCTTGCGATCCGGCCGCGTGAGCCGCGACGTGAGATGTGGATACGCTTTGAACCCGGTGCCGGCGAGCACCGTGTAATTTCCATCCATCACCGCAGCCGGCGCATCGACCCGCTCCGGCGCGAGCGATGTGACCAATTTGCTACCGGGCTCGCGCGCGAACGCCGACCAGTACACCTGCTCCATGCGAGCATCCATACAAACCAGAACTCGGTCGCCTTCCTGAGCGACCTGCTGCGCGACCGCTGCGAGATTGGAAACTCCCACGGTCGGCAGCTCGGCGCCGAATGCGAGACCTTGCACCACGCCCACCGCGATTCGAACGCCGGTGAACGCACCCGGGCCGCGTCCGTAAGCAATGCCGTTCAGCTCTCGCAGTTGCAGTCCGCCTTCTTTCAACACGTCTTCGACCATCGGCAGCACGAGATCTGCGTGACCGCGCGGCAGCTCGATCGAACGCTCGATGGTTTGCCCGTCGACGCGCAGGGCAACGGAGCAGCGTTCAGTGGCAGTATCGATAGCAAGTAAGCGCATGAAGTTACCAGTCGACCGCGGTCGACGTATTCATCGCATCCGGATCCGGTGCGAGACCGATGGCGCTCAGGCGCTCATGCAGGAATTGCTGTACGTCGACCAGGTTTTGCGTGCGTGGCATCGAGGGCAGGCTGTCGAGAAAGATCCGGCCGTAGCCCTTGGTGCGCAACCGCTCGTCGCACAGCATGATCACGCCGAAGTCGTTCGGGTCGCGCATCAGGCGGCCGACGCCTTGTTTCAAGGTAATCACCGCCTGCGGAATCTGCTCTTCGAAGAACGGATTGCCGCCGCGACGTTCGATCGCTTCGAGCCGAGCTTTGAGCACGGGATCGTCCGGCGCCGCGAACGGCAGCTTGTCGATGATCACTACCGACAGCGCCGCGCCTTTCACGTCGACGCCTTCCCAGAAGCTGCTGGTTCCGAGCAGCACGGCATTGCCACGCTCGCGAAACTTGGTCAGCAATACTTCGCGTGGCGCTTCGCCTTGCACGAGCACCGGAAACGGCAACGCCGGACCGAGCTTCGTAAGTAACAAATTCGCCGCGTCACGCAGCGCGCGATGGCTGGTGAACAAAAGAAACGCCCGCCCGCCACTGGCACGCAGCACCGGCAATGCCGCGTCGATCACGCTAGCTGTGTGCCTCGGCGATGACGGCGGCTCCAGGCCTTTGGGCAGATACATCATCGTCTGCGATTCGTAATCGAAGGGACTGCCGAATCGCGCCGTGCGCGCATCACGCATGCCGATGCGCTGGGCAAAATGATCGAAGCTCTCGCAGATGGCGAGCGTCGCCGACGTGCACACCCAGGCAGCCGCGTGTGCGCCAACCAGCTTGCCGAGTTGCTCAGCCACATCGAGCGGCACCAGATGAAACGACACGCCCTGCCCGCCCTGCGTCATCTGTGCCCAACGCACGCTCGGCTCTTTGGTGGCCGCCTCTTCTTCCATCATCGATTGCAGGCGATTGGTCAGCTCGACACTGCGGCGACGGATGTTCGTCAGTCCGGTGCTGTCTTTTGCTGCTTCGGTGAGCGCATCAGACAAATCGTTCAGCGAGTTTTTCAAGCTGCCGAGCGATTCGATCACCAGCGACGGCCAATCCTTGAACTCACATCGATCGCGCACTGCGCCGAGCGCGTGTTGCAGATCGACCAGCTGTCGCTCGATGGTTTGCGCAAACGATGCGGCCTGCTCCTGCGGGCCGCTCAACAACAGTTCGCTCGCCAGGTCGCGCGCCAACGATTGCAGCTGCCGACTCGAAACCGTGAAGCCCAGGAAGTTCGCGGCGACTTCCGGCAGCTGGTGCGCCTCGTCGATGACGATGGCATCGGCGCCCGGCAGCAGGTCGCCGAAGCCTTCCTCTTTCAACACCAGGTCCGCCATCAGCAAATGATGATTGACGACCACGACGTCGGCGGCCTGAGCTTTGCGCCGCGCGTTCACGACGTGGCATTGGTCGAACGACGGGCAGTCGGGGCCGAGACAGTTGTCACGCGTCGACGTCACCCACGGCCACACCGGATCTCCATCGCTGAGCTGCGCGAGCTCAGAGATGTCACCTTCTTTGGTGACCTTCGACCACGCGCGCACTTTCGACAGCGCGACCGCAACTTCACGTTTCAATCCTCGCGAGACGGCTTGCTGTTCAGCCAGCTCCAGGCGGTGCACGCACAAGTAATTCGCGCGACCTTTCAACAAGGCGACGCGCGACGGACGACCGATCGCGGCGGCGACAGTCGGCAGGTCGCGATGAAACAGCTGATCCTGAAGATTGCGCGTGCCGGTGGAAACGATCACGCGACGTCCCGAGAGCAACGCGGGCACCAGATACGCGAACGTCTTGCCCGTGCCAGTGCCCGCTTCGACGATCAGCCGACCCTGCGAGCGCAGCGCCTGCCACACGTGCTCGGCCATCGCGATCTGTTCATCGCGCGTGGCAAAGCCCGGAATCGCTGTGGCCAGCGGCCCCTCGGCACCAAAGATTTCTTCGAAGTCTTGCATCAGAAATATTGCGTCAACCGCGTCACCTGAATACTGCGCGAAAACGCGCCAGGGCAACCGCGCCGGGCGCGAGCGGATTCCGCAAGCGCCAACGAATGTGTGTGTATCGCTCCGGCGGAGCGCGTGTGCCGTCGTCGAGCTTCAGATTCTCGGGCGGGCCGTACGTGACTCCGCCGTCGATGGAAAAATCGATCTCCGCGCCCGGGCCGACCGCTGAGTCTTCCACATACGCGGTGTTGGCCGGCACCTTCTGGCTCACGACCACATTATTCGCAGACACTGGCGTCGGGTTGGTGATTCGCACCGTGTAGTAGACCACCTGGCCCTGCGACAGGCGCGTCGCCGGCACCATTCGGTACACCGGACGGTCCTGAACGTTCAGGGTCTCCCTGACCTCGGCGACCAGCTCAGTGCGCAACTCCACCGGCTCAGAGGCGAGTACGGCGGTGGCGAACGTTGTCATGATCGCGAGAATTAAACCAAGCCTTTTCATCGAGTTGAACGAAATTCTGCAGCTGCTTCTGTAAATCGATTGGGTAAAAAGCGCAACACTTACGTCAAAAAAACCGACAGGGAATGCGGCGCGGAAAACGCTGGTTATAATCAGCCGAGCTAATAGCTCCATGAGTTTTAGTGAACCGATCGTCGCGTCTGGCAGTTCTGCGAGTACGCGCATCACTGCCGGAGGTTGCTGATCTAATGACTACGCCGCCCACCACCAATGCGTCGCTCAAACGCTGGGTTGAAGAAGTCGCCCGCCTGACTCAGCCAAGCGCCGTTCACTGGTGCGACGGCTCGGACGCCGAGAACGCTCGCCTCATCGACGCGATGCTCGAAAGTGGCGATCTTATCAAGCTCAACCAGGACACCCACCCCAATTGCTATCTGCATCGCTCGAACCCGTCCGATGTGGCGCGCGTCGAGCACCTGACCTTCGTCTGCACGCAGAGCAAGGAGGACGCCGGTCCGAACAATCACTGGATGGACCCGAACGATGCGCATCGAAAAATCGATGGCTTGTTCGAAGGTGCGATGCGCGGGCGCACGATGTATGTGATCCCGTACTGCATGGGGCCGATCGATTCACCTTTCTCCCGCTGCGGCGTCGAGATCACCGATAGCCCGTATGTGGTCGTGAACATGCGCCTGATGACGCGCATGGGTACGCCGGCGCTGCGCCGGATCGAGCGTGAGGACAAGTTCGTCAAAGGCCTGCACTCGATCGGCGATCTGCATCCCGACCGCCGCTTCATCATGCACTTCCCCGAGGAGCTCACCATCAAGAGCGTCGGCTCGGGCTATGGCGGCAACGCCCTGCTCGGCAAGAAGTGTCACGCGCTGCGAATTGCGAGCTGGCAGGCGCGCGAAGAAGGCTGGCTCGCCGAGCACATGCTGCTCATGGGTCTGCAAAGCCCCGAAGGCAAGACGTACTACATCGCCGCGGCCTTCCCGTCTGCGTGCGGCAAAACCAATCTCGCGATGCTGGTGCCGCCGGCTTCGATGCCCGGCTGGAAGATCTGGACGCTCGGCGATGACATCAGCTGGCTGCACGTAGACGCATCGGGCCAGCTGCGCGCGATCAATCCCGAGTCCGGCTACTTCGGCGTCGTGCCCGGCACCAACCGCAAGACCAACTGCAACGCCTACGACATGATCCAGCGCGACACCATTTTCACCAACGTCGCGGTCACGCATGACAATCAGCCGTGGTGGGAAGGCATGGAGCACGGCGCGCCGGCGTTCGATTGGCAGGGCAAGCCGTATGCTGGCAGCGGCCACGCTGCTCATCCGAACTCGCGCTTCACCGTTTCAGCGCGACAGAACCCGATCTACTCGCAACTCGCCGATGCGCCCGAAGGTGTGCCGATCTCCGCGATCCTGTTCGGTGGCCGTCGTCGCGAAGTCGCACCTCTCGTTTATGAAGCGCGTGACTGGGCACATGGTGTGCTGGTCGGTGCGGGCATGGCGTCTGAAACAACCGCTGCTGCGGTCGGCCAGATGGGCGTCGTTCGTCGCGACTCCATGGCGATGAAGCCGTTCGCCGGCTACAACTTCGGCGACTATTGGAAACATTGGCTGACGCTCGGCCAGAAAGCCAAACGTGCGCCGAAGATTTTCCACGTCAACTGGTTCCGCCAGGATCGCAACGGCAAATTCATGTGGCCCGGCTTCGGCGAAAACCTGCGCGTGCTGCGCTGGATCGCCGACCGCTGCGAAGGCAAGGTCGATGCGCTGGAAACACCGATCGGCCTCCTGCCCCGCAAGCAGGACCTGGACATCAGCGGCCTGAACATGGATTCGTCCACGCTGGAAACCCTGCTCTCCATCGACCCCGCCGCCTGGCGCCAGGAAGTCGATGCCATCGGCAAATATCTCGATGAGTTCGGCAGCCGTGTGCCGAGCCAGCTGCGCGATGAATTGAAGCGCGTGGCAGAGAAGCTAGCGGCGGCTAGCGCGGCGTAAGCTCAGCTCAGTAGCAAACAAAGGCGGCGATGCCGGAAGGCGTCGCCGCTTTTTTATGCGCTTCGCTTCAGTCGCGCACGTCCACATGCACGAGATCGAAGCGCGTGCCTTTGCCGTGCGGTTTGATGGCGACGATTCGCTGATTCTTTTCGGTTCCGACCTTGTAGACGTGACTGTGGCCGTCGGTATCAGTGGGTTCACACTTCAACCCATCGCTCCCCGTGCTCTTGCCACTCGCTGAGGCCTCGCCGCAGTCGAGCACGCTCCCATACTTCGACAGCGCCTTGTGGTAGAAGCTGGCCACCTGTTCCGGCCGGTCGTCGCTCTCCAGCTTGACGGCCGCGACTTTCAGCCCGAACACCGACGTGGAAACGCCGATGTTCGCGCCGGAACTGGAGTCGCCGGGCTCCTGGTACGGCTTCGCTCCCGGGTAGCTCGGCAGGCCGACATCCCGTGCGGTCGCCTCGCCACTGACCTTGAGACTGGCCTCGATGCCGCTGCTCCCGCCCGACTCGCCTGCGCTACAGGCGCCGACCCCGAACAACAGCAGGGCTAAGGCCAGAGTGCGCGCAACGTGCTTTCCCTTGGTCATACGGTTCATAGAGAAGTGCTCCCATCAGGCAGTCGATCGGATTGGGCTTCTGACACTGACTGAAGAACACAGATTGCGGCGCTGAGTTACAGACCTCAAAAACTCATCGTCACCGACGCGGAGAACGTCGTACCGACGTCATATTTGTTGTAGTACACGACGTTGCCGCCGCGCTCCTGGAATTCCTTGTAGTCGCGGCCGAAGATGTTGCGCACTTCCAGCTTTCCTTCCAGGTCGGTTTCGAACAGCCGAAACGCCTCGCGCGCTACAAAGTCGACGCGCAGGCCCGGCGATTCGTAGATGTCCGGCAGGCCCGCGGGGCCGCGGCTGGTCACGCGATCGCTGGCATACGACAGCAGGATGGTCTGCTGTGACAACCGGCTCGGGCTCTCCAGGCCGAACTGCAGATTGACCAGGTGGTCTGATTGGCCGGTGAGCTGGCTGTCATCCATGAAATAGTTGCTCGCCGACTGCGTGCCTGTGGGAAATACTCGCACGGTGTCGCCGGCCTTCACGTCGATCTGTGAGTCGGTGTAAGTGTAGTTGCCGATCGCGACCAAGCGGCGCGAGCCGAAAAAGCCGTCGCCGAACCATTCTTCCAGCGGGAAGTATTTCTGCACTTCCAGTTCCGCGCCGTACAGCACGGCCTTCGGCGCGTTCGCGAAGCTGGTCTCGGGCGTGTTGTCGGTGAAGCCGGTGTACGCCTCGATCGGCTTGTCGATGTCCTTGTAGAACGTGGCGAACGAGAAGCGCTGCTCGGGCGCGAAGTACCATTCATAGCGCGCTTCGGCGTTGACGAACTCGCTGTCCGTGAGCAGCGGATTGCCGCGATAGGTGCGGTTCGCCTCGGGATCGTAATAGAGCTGATACATCAGCTCGCGGAACTGCGGCCGCGCGATGGTCTTGGAGGCGTTGAAGCGCACCTGCATGTTGTCGTGGAATTTGTATGTGAGCGTGGCCGACGGCAACACGTAATCGTTGTCGAGACTGGTCGCGGCACCCGAGTTCGTCAGCACATCGAACACCTGCCGCGAACGAACATCCTGCTCGCCCCGCTCATAGCGCGCACCGGCACTGAGTTCGAGCCCGGCAAACAACTCAGCCTGCAACTGCGCATAGCCCGCTTCCGTGCGCAGCGTCGCAGTGAACGCCGGGTCTGTTTCCGTCGTCTCGACCATGCCGATGTCATAAGCGTCGATGACGGCCCTGCTGAGCAGATAATCGGGCCGGAACATCGCGACGCCGCTCGGGAAACTCGAAGGCGCCACGATCTGGAACGCGCGTCGGGTGGAATCGCGCTGCGTATCGGCGATATCTGCGCCAGCCGACAACACCAGGTGCGGCATGACCTGCGCCGTGAGATCCAGACCCGCGGACCACAGGTCTTCATCAAGATCCGAGAACGCAATGTCCGCATGCCCGGTCTGGCCGTTGTCGAGGCGGTTGATGAAATACGCACCGTACGGGCTCGCCGCCTGGTTGGTGCGCACATAACCGATGCCGAGTTCGTACGGAGCTTCACGCTTGGACGACGAATACGAACCCCGCGCACTGATCCGCAGCGGCTCGAGATTGAAACCGCCGGTCAGCTGCGTGCTCAGCAATTCGCGTTCATACAAACCAGTGGTCTGCTCGCGGTAATCCGCGCCGGCCCGCTGATTGTTCTGTTTGCCTTCCGCGAGGCTGGTGCGCTTCAGCGTGTCGTGAATATACAAATTCGTCCAGCGCAGCGTGTTGCCTTCGCCGAACTCATAACCGACGCCCAGCAGCGCATTCGCGACCGCGTGGTTCTCGGTCGAAACATTGCGGTAGTCCTTGTCGACCACCGACAGATCGGCGCTGCCCGGGCTCTGCTCGATGTTGTCGCGAGTCCGCCAGCTGTTGTTGAAACCGGCCGTGGCGATCACGCCGAGCTCGGAATCGCCGAGCTGCCAGGTGTTGCCGCCAGTGATGTTTCCAGAATAGTTCGGCGACACCTCATCGACCTTCTGCACCAGGCCGTTGTTGCGATTGACCAGCTGACTGGCGATCGCTCCCGTATCCACGCCGCCTGCGCTCATCCGCTGACGGCTGGCGAAGAATGCCGCAAGCGCGGACGGCGTGTCGCGATTGCCATAGCCGGTCCAGTCGTACTTGTTGCCATAGTAGTCATAGCCGAGCTGACCAGTCGTTTCGGTATCGCCACTGACACCGAGATTCACATCCAGGAACGACTGCTTGGGAATGGCCAGCGTCGTCAGGTTGATCACGCCGCCGCCGAACTCGCCAGGGAAGTTCGGGGAATACGTTTTCTGTACCAGCGAAGAAGCAACCACGTCCGTCGGGAACAGGTTGAGCGGTACCGCGCGACGCATGGGTTCCGGGCTAGGCAGCGGCGAGCCATTGAGCAGCGCGAGCGAATAACGATCGCCCAGGCCGCGCACGTAAACAAATCCATCGCCCACCACGCTCAAGCCAGTCACGCGTCCGAGCGCGCCCGCGATATCGCCCTCACCAGTTCTGGCGATGTCTTCGTTCGACAGCACGGTGATGACTTGCGTCGTTTCTCTCTGCACCTCGCGCTCACGGCGCCCCACCACCGTCACTGTGGGAATGCCGCCCGGCATCGCGACGTCGACCGATTTGTTAGCGCCCGCTTCCGCGGGAGCCGCAGCATCGGCGGCGGCCGGCTGAGACGCGTCGACTTCGACGGGCGTCTGAGCAAACGTTTGTGTGGAGAACGCGGTTGCGGCGAGCACCATGCCCCAAGTGCGTGGTTTGGCCATGTTTATTCCTACCCTTCTGGAGGATGTTCGAAACTTCGCTGCGGCGGATCGCGACCCGTGATCGCGACCCGCCGCCGGAGGCACGTGGAGTTACTGAGCGAGCGACGGCAGCGAGGTGCAGGCCGTACCGCTGGTACCGAAGTTCGCGGTCGCCGAGTTGCAGGTCCAACCCGAGTACCACGTGTCGTTGGCATCCTTGACCGCGCCGACGTAGGTCGTGGTATCGAACGACGCATCCACCGTCTTCGGATCCGTCGCTACCGCGGCTGTTTCATTCGCACCGTTGACGAATGTGCCCGTCAGCGTCGTAGTAAACGCAGCGTTGTTGTTAGCACCCGCGTTGAACGCCGTCGCAACCTGGTCGGCAGTGACGCCGCTCGTGCCGACGAAAGCCGGCGTGGCACATTGCATGACCACCGAGTTGAACACCGGCGGACCGATCTTGTCGGTGGCCGCATCGGTGGTGAGGATGTTGCTGCCGTTCAAACGCAGGCACGCGATCGGGCTGGTCACCACGCCGTTCACCAGGCTCGCATCCGCCTTGCCACGGAACAGCATCGCTGCCTGGTTGCCGGTGGCCGGATTGCGATGGACGAACGTGAAGTTCGCGAGCTTGAGGAACGTGCGCGGCGTCTGATCTTCCAGCGAGTTGGCCGAGTCGAGCTCGATCATCGAGTCCGGGTTGCCGGAGCTCTTCTGGACCGCGATGACATACTGAAGCGAACATTTGCAGCCGGTGTCCACGTCGATGTTGTCATCGTCCGCGCCGGTGACCACAACGTGACGCAGGCCGGCGCGACCGCCGAAAATTTCGAAGCCGTCGTCCGAGCTGTTGTGAGATTGGAAGTGATCGATCTTGGTGCCCGTGCCCACGCCTTCGAGCGTCAGCGACTGCAGCTCGTTGTTGTTGGAGAGCACGTAGCCGGAATAGCGGATCTGCACGTAATCGATCGTGCCGCTGTTGTCTTCGGGAGTGGCGCCGCCGTAAACCGCCGGATCCACCGCACCTTCGGTGTCGCGATCGCAAGCGACGGTGCCAGGAGTTGCACCCGGAGCGCGGCAGTCCGTGATCGGCGCGCGGCCCATCAGCACCACGCCGCCCCACTGACCCTGCGAATCGTCCGTTGAAAGGCCGAGCACGTTGTCACGGCTGGTGAAAACGATCGGCGACGCCGCCGTACCGACGGCTTGGATCGTGTTGCCGCGATTGACCGCGAGCCATGAAGTACCGGTCTTCGCAAACAGCACGACGCCCGGCTGAATCGTCAAAGTAACGGACGCCTCGCCCGCAGTCGCGGTGGGACCGAGATCGGTGCCGACGTTGACGCGACCGTCGATGGCGTACAGCAAACCGGCCACGCGCGACAGGCTCGCGCTGCGCGTGAAAGTCGCCGGCAAAGCGCAAACGCGATACGTGCCAGTCGGCCCCGTGATCGTGCCGTCATCGCGCAGCCCCGCCGGATCGGCGATGGTCGGGCAGCCGGTGGCGGGCTGAACACCCGTGCTCGGCGGAGGATCGTTCGAAGGCGGAGTCGTGGTCGGCGGCGGATTGTTGATTGTGATATTGCCACCCGCACCCGCCGAGGAAATCTCATCGGCACCGCAGCCCGCAAGCGCCACTGCCACCGCGCTCGCAATCATCCAACGCAACGTTCTCATCGAGTCGCTCCCCAATACCCTGTAAGAAAATTCGCGCGCAGTGTGGGGAGCGAATATTGCAGTTGTACGACAGTTGGATTGCGATTGTGTTCTTTAACCGAGAAGTCACATTGCAGAAATATAAAATTACATGAGCGGCCGTCGAGCCGCGCAGCGGGGAGCCGGCGATCGTTGCCGAATCGCTGCCGAGCTTGCGATTACCGGCCGAGGTTGTACACCGGCGTGGCGCCGTTCTGAATGAACGTGCAGGTGCCCTTGCCCTCGGGGCCGCAGACGCTGGCTTGCATCTTGATGTGTTCCAGCTGCAGGAACTGCTCCGGCGACAGATGCATCGCCTCGCGATAGGCGTTGTCGGCGGCAGCGCGACTTTCTTCGGCGGCCTTGCGCCCGTCTTCGGCGAGCTTGCGCTGTTGTTCGGTTTGAATGCGCTGCTGCTGAGCCGCGGTTTCGATGCGTTGATTCTTGACCGAGTCGGGCGGATTGGCTTTGCCGACCGTCACGGTGATCAGCTCGATCGGCAGGCCTTTGTCGGCCACGAACTTCTCCAGGCCCTGGCGAATCTCGTTGTCGATCTGGTCGATGGCTTCCGAGCTGATCGCGGTTTCGTTCATGCCGTGTTTGCGAACCGCCTGCCGCACCATGGTCTTGAACGACGGCTCCAGATTGTTGACGTACCAGTTCGGCCCGAAATCGCGGATCAGCTTGACCGAGTCGGTCACACGCGCGGTGACGATGGTATGGAACGAGATCGGCACGCCGTCGGAGGTCATGCTGTCGGGAATATCGGCTTCGAAGCGCTCCGGCTGCATGTTCACATCGATGCCGCTGGTCGTGACGGCGCCGAAGGTCGAGCCGGTGCGCACCGGCTCGGGCTCGATGCCGCCGTGGCCGAAGAACCAGGGCTTCTTGACCAGCACCAATTCATGACCGGCGTCGGGAGCGAACCGGCTGCAGCCCGAGGCGGCGACCAGCGCCAGTGCGAGAAACGGCAGTGCCTTGCGCATTTGATGAGGTGCTTGCCAGAACAGGGGTCCGACTCTAACCCGCCTCGCCGGCGGGAACTTTGAAGTCAGTCAAGGAGCGCCCAGGCTCATTCTTCGCAGACGTAACGAATCGTCAGCGATGAGTTCGGCTCCGGCACGCGGCCGAAGCCGATCATGCCCTCGCCTTTGAGCTGCATGGAGTCGCGGCGGACGAACGCTTCTTCGCCTTCGCGAGTGGTCACGAACGTGCCGTTGGTGCTCTGGTCGATGAGTTGAAACTTGTTGCGCACCAGCTCGATCTTGGCGTGCAGGCGGGAAATCAGATTGCCTTTGACGATGATGTCATTTTCTTCTGCGCGACCGATGGCGATGTTGGCGCGGCTTTCGTCGACGACGATCTCCTGTCCTTGAAAGCGCAGGCGCAGGCGACGCGAACGCTGCTTCTCCCGCGAGGAGATCGCGGCGCCCAGCGCGATCGCGGGCAGCATGCTGGTGGCATCTTCCTTTTGCCATAACACTTCGAACAGCTCGTCTTCGCTGGTCTTGCCCTTGAGCGTGGCGACGTCGATCTGGCGCACGGCCGACTGCCACTCCGGCGCGAGACGCTCGACCATGGCACTGGTGATCATGATCTGCCCGGCCTTGGCCTGGCTGGTCATGCGATTGGCGGTATGGACCGCGGCGCCGAAGATGTCGCGGTTCTCCAGCACCACCGGACCGAAGTGGCCGCCGATGCGAATCGCGATCGGCTGGCCTTCCACCTTCAGCTCGGCATGAATGCGGATGTCGTGCTGCATGCGGCTGCCGGCGTTGATGGCATCGTTGGCGGTCGGGAACGTCGCCATGATTTCGTCGCCAATGGTCTTGATGACCGTGCCATGATTCTGTTCCGTGGCGGCGCGCATGATCTCGACGCAGGTCAGGATCATGTCACGGGCCCGCAGGTCGCCCATCACTTCGTAGATGCGCGTGCTGCCGACCACGTCGGCAAACAGGATGGCTAATTCGATGTCCTTTCCCATGACCTCTCAAGCGCTCAACGTCGACTCCGCCGGCCCGCAGTCCGTTGCCTGAACGGAGTGCGTGAGCGGCAGTATACGACAACGCTACATAACCCGCCGGAGTGCCCGCAGGGGACGCAACGGTGGTCATCATTAAGGAGTTTCCGATGCTCGATTGGGTTCCCTCGCCGCTTCGGCACGCCGGCCGTTCGGGAGGCGCGACGAGGCTGTTTTCAGCGCTTTTGCTGGCACTTGCCGTTCAGTTCCAAGCCGGCCCGGCTGCGGCCCAGGGCGCCGACGCGAGCGCCGGCTGGAGCGAAGCTGACCTCTCAACGGCGGCCGCTTTGCGCGACCGTGCGCTAAAAGGCACCAGCGCCTATGACCATGTGAGCTCGCTGTCGACCGAAGTCGGCCCCCGCTCGGCCGGCTCGCCCGGCGATGAAGCCGCGGTCCGCTGGGCCATGAACCGCCTGGGCAAACTCGGCTTCAGCGGCGTGCGCAGCCAGGACGTGCTGGTTCCACACTGGGTTCGCGGCACCACTGAAGTCACCCTGCTCGGCTCGCCCGCTCAACCGCTGGTCGCGGCCACGCTCGGCGGCAGCAGCGGCACAGGCGAAGAAGGCATTGAAGCGCAGGTCGCGGAAGTCGCGTCGTTCGATGCACTCAACGAGCTTCAGCCCGGCTCGATGAAAGGCAAGATCGTGTTCCTCAGCGAGCGCATGGAACGAGCGCGCGACGGCGCGGGCTACGGCAAAACTGTCAAGAATCGTGTGCAAGGCGCGAGCATTGCTGCCAATCTCGGCGCTGTCGCGTTGGTCATTCGCTCGGTCGGCACATCCGACGAGCGTTTCGCACACACCGGCCGCATGATTTACGACTTGAACGCGCCGCGCATTCCCGCCTTCTCGCTGTCGAATCCGGATGCGGATCTGCTGTCCCGGCAGCTCAAGACCAGCAAGCAGGTGCGCCTGCGTTTGAAGTCTTCAGCCCGCGATCTGCCGCCGGCATGGTCGGCGAACGTGATTGGAGAAATCCCCGGCGCCGAGCGCAATAACGAAATCGTGCTGCTCGGCGCGCATCTCGATTCCTGGGATCTGGGCCAGGGCGCGCTCGACGACGGTGCTGGTGTGGCCATCGTGATCGAGGCCGCGCGCTTGATCGCCAAGCTGGAGCGCAAACCCGCACGCACCATTCGTGTGGTGCTGTTTGCAAACGAGGAATTCGGGCTCTCCGGCGCGAAGGAATATGCGCGACTCATCGGCGATGAGCATTTGAAACACGTCGTCGCCATGGAAGCGGATGCGGGCATCGGCCCGGTGTGGCGGCTCGAATCGCAAATCGCGCCCGACGCGCTCGGCTCGCTGGAAAAGATTCGCAATGTCCTGCAGCCGCTCGGCATCGAGGCCGGCGAAAACGCCGCCGACGGCGGCTCGGACCTCGGCCCGATTCGTTCGCTCGGCGTGCCGGTGCTCGATCTGACGCACGATATGAATCTGTACTTCGACGTGCATCACACGATGAACGACACGCTGTCGAAGGTCGATGCGAAAGCACTCGATCAAGCCGTCGCCGCGTACGCAGTAGCTGCGTACCTGGCTGCGACCAAGCAAGGCAATTTCGGGCGGCTGACGCCGGTGCCGTTTACGAGATGAGTTGACGGCGGATCGCGCAAGGGAAAATGAGGCACCTGCTGGCCGTCGCTGCGACTGTAACCACAAGCAGCGGTTGCACCTCGGCGGCCAGTGGGTGGCTCGACTAAGACTCCGGTAGCGGCATATCCATACCGAATATTCCTGTAGTAGCAATCATTGAGCTTTCAGGGATATCGCCGGCACTCCAGCCGCTGCAGCCGGTGCCGGATTACCATTCTGCGTGCGCCACCTGTCCACCAATACGCGATCCACCGTCCTGAACGCGTCATCCCCAAAGAGACTGTTCAACTGCGACGCGGTGATGCGTATCCCTGCCAGCCCCGGAGAGAAGCCATACGGCTCCCGCCAACACCATGCCCGATTGATCCCAATGCCATGCGTACGGACAACGACATCGTCGCCCTCCTGGAAAACCTTGCGGGTGATGGTGCCGGGGTACATGGGATGTTCGTCGGTGGTTATATTTTGTGTTCCTTCGCTCCAGTAGCCGCTTTGAACGCCGCGCTGAGTGATGGGGCCGAGCTCCTTCACATACGCCGTGGGCGTTTTGATCTGCCAGAAAAACCACGGTATGTAAGCAATCAGCTTGGTGGTGTTGTCCAAGACAGCGGGCTTCGGTTGAATCTGCAGGCTCGGATGCGTGTAATTGAGCGCCAGCGACCTGACTGCGCCAACGGAACAGTTGGCTTCCCCGATACTGCAAACACGCTTGTACACGTCGTAATGATGGAAGGTCGGATCCAGCGTGTTGAACAACTCATCGCCTGGTGCGGGTGGATGAGGCGCGCGATCCGACCACAGCTTGACGCCCCATGACACTCCGACTTGCGTGCCAAGAACTCCACTCACGATATCGTTGATCCGGGCAGTGTCGGCGCTGGGCGTGAACACCGTGCAGTTGCTCTGCAATCGTTGCAAGATCTCCGCCGTCTCTCTCGCGTCCGCATCGAACACGGAGTAATCCGGCTCGAGCTGGACCGAGCCAGGCACGTAGACAAACACGTGCGCATAGTCGTTGCATACGTCACGCGTCCCTTCGCCGATGTACTCGTTGCGATCGTTGAACTGCGATCCCGACTGGACACAAGGACTGGGGTCGAGCGACGTCAGGTAACAACGCCCTCCCGGATACGTCAGCTGGCACCGCGACAGCACGAACAAAGTCGATGCAGAACTGCCGGCGCTCACAATGCTGCCGTAATAGGACCGCGAGATGGGTTCGGGACTGCTCTTGACCCTATAGGGCACATTGTCCGCGAAGTAATTCGGGCGGATCTTGGCATTGAGTAAGTCATTGAAGAACGATTGAAACTTCGCGTTCTTTGCAATGAGCTTCCTGGGCGCGCCCGTGCCGAGCGGATTGCTCAGGACAATCTGCTCCATCGCACCCGGCACGACCGCGCCGAGATCGAACAATTCGAGGTCGCCCGCCCCGTCCATGTCGAAGTCTCGAACCGAAAACTGCACGTCCGCGGCTTGCCAGGCGGCCAACGCGCTGCGCTGTGCGGGCGTGAACTCCGAAACCATCGTGAAGGTGCCATCAGTTTTTGACTGCAGGACGACGTTTTTTACCGGCGGTGCAATGACGATAGGAATGTCATCGACAGCGACCAATGTTGGTCTTCGCGACGTCGCGATATACAAATCGGTGCGCCCATCGGCATTGAAGTCGCCCCGATACACTCGATAAGTTGAATCGAATCCCGCGGCATCGACCGTTCCTATCCATGCAATCATGCACAGGCATATCGATGCGGCCGCTCGGATGACGGCCAGACGTTTCGAGCGCACCCTGCTCTCCTTACAGTGGATCAATCTCAGTAGCGCGCAACATCTGTCCATGACCGACGGGAAGAGAGCTCGGAAGGATGCAGATTATTGTTCGCCGTCCGTGGTCGTTTGTGATGCGAGCGATGTTTGCAATCCAAGCAGACCATTGTCAATGACCGGCCTGCACCGGAAACGCAAATCAGGGTTTGGACGCACGTTCCCGGGATCGCGATCGACGCAGCAATGTGTCGGCTCGGGTAGTATTCGACGGCAATGAAACTCGCAACGTCGGGGTAGTCACAAGATGCACGGGTGGGCGCGGCGCTTTCTGGCGGCGGAACTTCTCGTCTGCTTCCTGCCTTGCGCCGTGACTCTCGTCATCGGCGCATTGATGCTGCCGATGCAGGTGGCTTCATTCCTTCGCGAGCCACGAGTGCTGGACGAGCTGCTGATCCTGGTTTTGCTGGTCGGATGCGGGACGATCAGCTTCCGGTCGCTTTATATCGTCGCTGCCAGGCTGTTCAACGATGGAAAAAAAC